>CAKNFJ010000001.1:1500000-1790000 GCA_930633495.1 Hyphomicrobiales bacterium
TCGATGACGGGCATCTCCAACTCCGCTTCCAAAGCTGCCCTGTGGAAGGACATGGCCGCTCCGCCCATGAGGATGACGTCCGCCCCATCCTGCTGCTTCAGCATCTGGCCAACCTCGACCATGCGCGAGAACATGGCATCGCGATTCTTGAGGTCGGCCACGCCCAGTCCCATGGCGCGATCACCCGCCAGCCGACTATGGACCCCCATTGCACCGAACCAGCGCATATGGCGCGGAATCGACGACTGCAGAAGCGATATGACGCCGAAGCGCTGCCCGCGCGCCAGAGCGGCCAGAACACCGCATTCGCCGATGCCGAAGACCTGGCACTTCAACCGTTCCCGCAACAGATGAAGGCCCGGATCGCCGAAGCAGGCGATCACGAACGCCGCCGCATCCGCCTCGACGGCGAGAGCGTAGGACAGCATGGGCGCCACCGCGTCCAGCAATTCGGATTCGGTCACGATTCCGGCGGGGCCGTCTTTCATTTCGACGCAGACGATATTCGAGCCGGCTGCGCGGAACGGCGCTGCGGCGAACTCGATTGCGGCCGTCACATGCGGACTCGAATTCGGGTTTATGACATGAACGGGCCCTGCATCCTGCCCTCCCCGAGGCGATTGTGTCCGGAACGGATCGCAAGGGCTATTGCGCAACGGCCGGCGCCCCTTGCTGCGCGCGTGCCAGCGCCAACCGAACCGAAGCCGGAATCGGTTCGACGACGGGCACGGCCAAAAGCGAGCGGAGCCTCCTCGCCACCGGAGCCAGCGGGCCGCCTCCGATCACGACGGCATCGATCCCGTCCTCGCGGATCGCAGCCTCGCAGGCGGCATGCACGGCAGCCTGCACCGCGTCCGGCCCGGATGGCCTGGCCGCACCCTGGCAAACCACATGAATCCTGGCGAGTTGTGCCCGGCAGCCATAGGTCGCCGCGCGCGCCTCGATGGCCGCCACCAACCCCGGCGCCGTCATGACGACGGAGAAGCGCCGCCCCCCGGCCGCAGCCTCGGAAAAAGCAGCCTCCGCAATGCCCGTCGCCGGGACACAGATCCGGCCGCGGACCCTTTCGAGCCCGGGATCGCCGAAACCGCCGATGATGATCCCTGCATAGGATGAGAGATCCGTGGCGGCGACCAGCTCACCGACCGCGTCCGCGGCGGTTTGGAGCCCCGCGCTATCGACGACCATCAAGGGGCCCCGGCCGACTGTCGCCCCCTCGATCTCGATCAGTCCCGCCGCCTCCTCCGCAGCGACGGCCAGCATACCGGACGTCGTCGCCGAACTGGTATTGGGGTTGATCAGAAGAAGCTTCTTCATGGCATGGGTCTCGCGCCGTGAATGCGTGCTTTCCGCGGCCCGGCTCCACGCGGAAAGCACCCTTTCCGGCCCCTATGCCGCGCTGTCCGGGCACATGGAGGGCTGCCGAGCCTGTCGGCATGCCCCCTCTACACGGACGCCGCCGACCCGAGCGGCCGGCGGCTACAGGCCAGCCTTGCGACAGAACTTGAGCAGTTCCTCATTGAATTTCCGAGGTTGAGCCCAAGGGATGAGATGGCCGCAATCGTCGTAGAAGATCGCCTCGGACTGCGTCGAATGCTCGGAGATGTACTTCACCATCTCCGGCTTCACCGCGCCGAAGCTGGCGTAATGGGTTTGCGTTGGAATGCCGATCGCCGGCAATAGCGGCCTGAAATCGGTGACATAGGCTTCGGTGAAAACCGACACATACGAATGCGTATGGGTCTTCATGCATTCATAGGTCATCCATTGAATGACGTCCTCGTTCTCGGCAGCCGCGTCCCCGAAATAGCCGATCATGGCTGCGCGATGGTTCTGCAGGCGATTTTCCTTCGCCTTCGTCAGCCTCTCCTCGAGGTTCTGCTCGGATACATACCGGTAGGGCGACTGATCGACATTGACGAAACCGCACAGCCGATCGGATCCGAATTGCTCGATATAGCGCCAGCCGACGGCGCTCCCCAGCGACCAGCCGACCAGGACGACGCGCGTCAGGCCGAGCGTTTCCATCAGGCCGCGGACATCGCGCCCATATTGGCCGAGCGTGTGGCCGTGCTCCGCCTTGCCGGATTGGCCACGGCCCCGGATGTCCATGGCGACGACCCGATAGGATCTGCTCAATTCGCCGATGTTCTTCTGCCAGAACAGCGAATTGCACGGTTCGCCATGAATCAGGAAAATCGCCTCGGCCGACCGCGGCCCCTCATCGGCGAAATAGATGGGTGTTTGATCCTCGGTCACAAAATAAGGCATCGGGAGCACCGAACGACGTGAAGGGTTTGCGGAGGGCAGCGGTAGCTGCACCGTGGTCCTGCGTCCATGCTCGTTTGAGATCCAGTTTGCCCAATGGCTGGGTC
Source organism: Hyphomicrobiales bacterium (assembly GCA_930633495.1). Taxonomy (NCBI): domain Bacteria; kingdom Pseudomonadati; phylum Pseudomonadota; class Alphaproteobacteria; order Hyphomicrobiales; species Hyphomicrobiales bacterium. The sequence continues at coordinate 1,502,376 of CAKNFJ010000001.1, forward strand.
CAGCCGTGCCGCCGGATCGATGCTCGGCCGGTCGGCAGGCGGGCTGGACTTATCGAACCCGGGAGCTGGTTCTACGGCAAGCCGCCTCACCCCGCTTAGCTGTCGGCAAGAGCGATGGCGCCGCACGAGCTTCGCGGCACCGTCGCGAACGGGGCGGACACCGCATGACCACCGACGATCTCAAGCAGCTTTTCGACGCCTTCAACCGGCACGACATCGACGCGGTGATGGCATTTTTCGCGGCCGATTGCGTCTTCAACGCCGTCGGCGGAGTCGAGGTGTTCGGAACCCGGTTCGCGGGAGCCGACGCCATCCGTGCCGCATTTTCGGGAACTTTCGCCGCGATGCCCGATGCGCGCTGGGACCATCACGGCCACTTCATTCACGGCAACCGGGCCGTGTCCGAATGGGTCTTCACCGGGACCAATGCCGACGGCACGCGCATCGAGGCCGATGGCTGCGACGTCTTCACGTTGCGTGACGGCAAAATCGTGCGCAAGCAGGCCTTCCGCAAGCAGCGCCCGCCGCTGCCGGCCTCCGCCAAACGCGAGGGCTGAGCCTTGTTGGCGGAAGGGGCATCACAGCGCAACGCGGCTCTCGAACCCTACGATCCGCGCTACGATCCGCTGGTGGCACGCGATCCCGGGCAGGGTTGCGACTATGCGCCGACTTACTGGATCGGCACTGCCGGGGCACCGCCGGAGGATGACGGTCCCGTCGCGTCCGATCTCGATGTCGACGTCGCGATCGTCGGCTCGGGCTATACGGGCCTGTCCTGCGCCATCCATCTGGCGCGGGAGCATGGCATCAAGGCGACGGTGCTGGAGGCGAACCATGTCGCCTGGGGTTGTTCGACGCGCAATGGCGGCCAGGCGCAAATTTCCGCCGGACGCCTGAAGCGCTCGCAATGGATCGAGCGCTGGGGCGTCGAGACCGCGAAACGCCTCCATGTCGAGATCGCCGACGCATTCGACCTATTCCGCGACCTGATCGCCTCGCTCGACATCAATTGCGACCCGCAGGACGGCGGCCATCTCTACATCGCGCATCGCGACAAGGTGCTCCCGGCGATCGAGGCTGAATCGGAGCTGCTCAACACGGTCTTCGGCTATCCCTCCCGCGTTCTCGGCCGGGCCGAGATCCACAGCGACTTCGTCAAGGACCAGGAAGCACGCGGCGCGATGTGGGAACCGGACGGAATCGGCATCCATGCCGCGAAGCTGGCCTTCGGCTATCTCGCCATGGCGCGCAAGCTCGGCGTCCGGATCCATCCCGCAAGCCCCGTCCTGGCGATCCGCTCCGAGAACGGAGCCTATCGGCTGCGCACGCCCGGCGGAACCGTGAAAGCTCGCGCGGTCGCCTTCGCGACGGGCGGCTACACCTCCCAGCAATTGCACATGATGCTGCGCAACCGGCTGATGCCGGTGCTGTCGAATTCCATCGTGACGCGGGTGCTCACCGAACCGGAGCGCGACGCCTGCGGCTTCCGGACCGGCATCCCACTGACCGATACGCGTACGCTGCGGCACTATTACCGCATGCTGCCCGACGGCCGTGTCCAGATCGGCAGCCGCAGCGCCGTCACCGGCGCCGACGCACCGAACGACGTGCATTTCGCGCGCCTCGTCGCCGGCCTGCACCGGAAGTTCCCGGCCCTGGCCGATATCGGCATCGACTATTCCTGGTGGGGCTGGGTCGACGTCAGCCATGACATGATGCCCCGGATCGTCCGTCCCGACGCGAAGGAAGCGATCTTCTACGCCGCCGGCTATGGCGGCAACGGGGTGATGTACTCGGCGCAGGCCGGGCGACGCCTGGCGCAGCTGGTCGCTGGCGGGGGCACGCTTCCCGGCCTCCCGATCTTCGGCTCCGAACTGCCGAGCCATGGCGTCCTGTCGCCTTTCAGGCGGCTCGGACAGCGCATGATGTACCGCTGGTACTACCTCAAGGACGAAGTCATCTAGCCGCATCTCGCATGCGGCCGCCAACCGTCTCCGCGACCATAAAAGGGAAACGCGCATGAAAATGACGACCGAAGAAGCGTTCGTGAAGGTCCTGCAGATGCATGGCATCGAACATGCGTTCGGCATCATCGGCTCGGCCTTCATGCCGATCTCGGATCTGTTTCCGAAAGCCGGGATCACGTTCTGGGACGTGGCTCATGAAACCAATGGCGGGCTGATCTGCGACGGCTACACCCGCGCAACCGGCAAGATCGCGATGGCGATCGCGCAGAACGGCCCGGGCATCACCGGCTTCGTGACGGCGGTGAAGACGGCCTACTGGAACCACACGCCGATGCTGGTCGTGACGCCGCAGGCGGCGAACAAGACGATCGGACAGGGCGGCTTCCAGGAAGTCGAGCAGATGGCGCTCTTCCGCGACATGGTCTGCTATCAGGAAGAGGTGCGCGACGCCTCCCGCATGGCGGAGGTGCTCAACCGCGTGATCACCAAGGCGAAACGTCTCTCGGCACCGGCCCAGATCAACGTGCCGCGCGATTTCTGGACGCAGATCATCGACATCGAACTGCCCGCGATCATCGAGTTCGAGCGGCCGTCCGGCGGCGCGAAGGCGATCGCCGAGGCGGCCCGGCTTCTGTCCGACGCCAAGTTCCCGGTCATCCTCTCCGGCGCCGGCGTCGTGATCGGAAATGCGATTCCCGACTGCGTCGCGCTCGCCGAACGCCTCGATGCTCCGGTCTGCTCGAATTACCAGCACAATGACAGCTTTCCCGGCAGCCACCGGCTGGCCTGCGGTCCGCTCGGCTATAACGGCTCGAAGGCGGCGATGGAGCTGATCGCCAAGGCCGATGTCGTGCTCGCGCTGGGCACCCGCCTCAATCCCTTCTCGACGCTGCCGGGCTACGGCATCGACTATTGGCCGAAGACCGCGAAGATCATCCAGGTCGATATCAATCCCGACCGCATCGGCCTGACGAAGCCCGTCGCGGTCGGCATCTGCGGCGATGCGAGCCAGGTCGCACGCCAGATCCTGGCACAGCTCTCGGCTTCCGCGGGCGACCAGGGCCGCGCCGCGCGCAGGGACCTGATCCACACCAGCAAATCGGCCTGGCTCCAGCAGCTATCGAGCATGGATCACGAGAACGACGATCCCGGCACGAGCTGGAACGAGCGCGCCCGCCAGCGTGATCCGGAGCGGATGTCGCCGCGCCAGGCCTGGCGCGCCATCCAGGCCGCGCTGCCGAAGGACGCGATCATCTCCTCCGACATCGGCAACAACTGTGCGATCGGCAACGCCTACCCCTCCTTCGAGAACGGGCGCAAATATCTGGCGCCCGGCCTGTTCGGTCCGTGCGGCTACGGCTTCCCCTCGATCATCGGTGCGAAGATCGGCTGCCCCAACGTCCCGGTCGTCGGCTTCGCCGGCGATGGCGCCTTCGGCATCTCGATGAGCGAGATGTCGTCGATCGGCCGCACCGAATGGCCGGCCGTGACGATGGTGATCTTCCGCAATTATCAGTGGGGCGCGGAGAAGCGCAATTCGACGCTCTGGTACGACGACAATTTCGTCGGCACCGAGCTCGATCCCCATCTGAGCTATGCGCGCGTCGCGGAAGGCTGCGGGCTGAAAGGCGTAACCGTCCGGACGCAGGAGCAATTGACAGAAGCCCTGTCGAAGGCCTGCGCCGCGCAGAAGGACGGCGTCACCACCTTCGTCGAGGTCGTGCTCAACCAGGAACTCGGCGAGCCCTTCCGCCGCGATGCGATGAAGAAGCCCGTCATGGTCGCCGGCATCGATCCCAAGGATATGCGCCCGCAAACCGTGGCCTGAATCCTCACGCTCGGCATTCGGCCCGGCCCTGTGCCGGGCCGCTTCCCGCTGGACGCCGACACGGCAGATGTGCCCGCCGTGTCGGAACGCCTGTTCGCGCGATGACGGGATCATTCGCTGGGTTCTGCCGGTGGGGGTCATCGCGAAAACGCTGTTCGTCGCGGGCTTCATTCTCGTGGGCCTGCATATCTTCGGAGGCGTCCGATGAAGCCGCTCGACCACCTTATCACGGCAGCTCGCGCCAATCCGCGCCGCATTGCCCTTTCCGACGGCACCGATCCACGCGTGATCGCAGCCGCGCTGCGCGCCATGCGCGACGGCCTGGGGGAGATCACCCTGGTCGGCGACGAGGAGAGGATCGCAGCGGCATTGGTGGAACAGCAATGCGGGTGCGAGCGCCCACACATCGAGGATCCTGCCCGGTCGAGCCGAACGGCCGCCTATATCGAAGCCTATGCGGAGCTGCGTCGGGCCAAGGGCATGACGCCCGATCAGGCCGCAGTCGCGATGCAGGACCCGCTGACCTTTGCGGCGATGATGGTTCGCGAGGGCGCGGCCGACGGCACGGTCGGCGGCGCGGCGCGGACCACCGGCGAGACGGTTCGAACAGCTCTGCAGATCATCGGTCGCGCGCCCGGCCAGGCACTCGTCTCGAGCTTTTTCCTGATGCTTCTCTGCGAGCCGCACCACGCGAAGAAGGGCATCCTCGTCTTCGCCGACTGCGGCCTCGTGATCGAGCCAGACGCGACCGAGCTTGCCGAAATCGCCGTCGCCTCGGCGCGGTCTTACGAGAGCCTGACGCGCGAGGCTGCGAAGGTTGCCCTTTTGTCCTTTTCGACCGCCGGCAGCGCAAGCCACCAGCGCGTCGCCAAGGTCGTGGAGGCAACCCGCCTGGCCAGGCTGGCCGCGCCGCAGATTGCACTCGAGGGCGAACTGCAGTTCGACGCCGCCTTCGTCGAAAGCATCGGCCGGGCCAAGGCCCCGAACTCCTCCTTGAACGGCGCCGCCAACGTCTTCGTTTTCCCGAACTTGGATGCCGCCAATATCGGCTACAAGATCGCCCAAAGGATCGGAGGAGCGATCGCCATCGGTCCGATCCTTCAGGGATTGGTCAATCCCGCCAACGACCTGTCCCGCGGGTGCAGCGCCGACGACGTCTACCATCTCATCGCCACAACGATCGTCCAAGCCAGATAAGTTGGATGGCAGATCAGATCAATTCTGCTATCCACTGTGTTCGTGGCCCCGGCTTCCTGATCGACGAGACATGTGAGAATTCAGGGACGCGCCTGATCTTTCCGCCGAACCTGCAGGAGGAGGAGCTGCGAATTCTGCCGCCGCTCGACCGGCATGCCTGACGCGCGCGAGCTCGATCTCTGCGCTTCGCTGGAACCGGGTGAGCACCTCACAGCGAAGCGCTCAGCAGCTCCTTGGTGTAGTCGTCCGCCACGTTCTGGTCGATCAGGTCCTGGCTGGTGATGATCTCGCGGACGACGCCCTTGTGCATGATCGCCAGGCGGTCGCACATATGGGCGACGAGCGGCAGGTCGTGGCTGATGATGAACAGCGTCAGCCCCTTCTCGCGCTGCAAGCGCATGACGAGATTGACGATCTCGGCCTGGATCGAGACGTCGAGCGCCGAGGTCGGCTCGTCGAGCAGCATGACCTGCGGCTCGATCGCCAGGCAACGAGCGATGGCGACACGCTGGCGCTGCCCGCCGGAGAGCTGGTGGGGAAAGCGGAAACGGTGCTCCGGTCCGAGCCCGACATCCTTCAGCGCCTGCAGGATGCGTTTTTCCGGATCGCCGAAGCGGTGGATGGCGAGCGGCTCGCCGATGATCTGGTCGACCGTGTGGACCGGGTTCAGCGAGGCATAGCAATCCTGCATCACCATCTGCACCCGCCTGCGGAAGGCGAGCGGCGGGTTCGGCCGGACGATCTCGCCCCCGATCCTGACCCGACCGGAGCTGACGGCCTGCAGCCCAATCATGCTGCGCAGCAGCGTGGTCTTGCCCGAGCCGGATTCGCCGACGAGGCCGAAGACGCTGCCTTGCGGCACGTTGAGCGAAACGTCGTTCAGCGCCCGCACGATGCGGGCCTTGGTATGGAAATCGACGCAGACGCCTTCGATCTCGATCATGGTCGCGCCTCCATCCAGGCGGGATCGCGCGTGAAGGTGCGCAGCTCCGGCAGCCTCTCCGTCAATGAAGGCCGGCAGGCGGCGAGCGCCCGCGTATAGGCATGGTGCGGCGCGACGAGATCGGCTGCCGCGCATTCCTCCATCACCTGCCCGCCATACATCACCGCGACGCGGTCGCAGAACTGGGCGACGAGGTGCAGGTCGTGGCTGATCAGGACCAGCGACATGCCGCGCTCGCGGATGATCTGGTCGAGCAGATCGAGAAAGCTGGTGCGCACCGAGGCGTCGAGCGCCGAGGTCGGCTCGTCCGCGATCAGCAGTTCCGGCTCGCCGGCAAGCGCGATGGCGATCATCACCCGCTGGCCCATGCCGCCGGACAATTGATGCGGATACTGGTCATAGACCATCTCCGGGTCGTTGATGCGCACCGCCGTCAGCAGGTCGAGCACGCGGGTCCGCGCCGCCTTGCCGGTAATGCCCTGGTGCAATCTGAAGCATTCGGCGATCTGCGCGCCCGCCGTCATCACCGGATTGAGCGCATAGCGCGGGTCCTGCATGATCAGGCCGATCCGCCGGCCGCGCAGCGCCCGCCGGGCCGCCTCCGGAGCCTTCAGCAGATCGACGCCGGCAAACTCGAAGCGGCGGGCCGTGACGCGGGCCGATTGCGGCAAGAGGCCCATGATCGCCCGGCCCATGGTCGATTTGCCCGAGCCGCTCTCGCCGACGATGCCGAGGCGGTCGCCATCGACGGAGAGGCTGACGCCGCGCAGGGCCTGGACCGGGCCGGAGCGGCTGGCGAAGGCGACGCGCAGGTCTTCGATATCGAGCCGGGACATCAGGAGGACCTCGCGTCGAGGATGTCGCGCAGGCCGTCGCCGAGCAGGTTGAAGCCGAGGCTGGCGACGAAGATGGCGATGCCGGGAATAGTGGCGACCCACCACTGGTCCAGCACATATTGCCGGCCGGCGGCGACCATCAGCCCCCATTCCGGCTGCGGCGGCTGGGCGCCGAGGCCCAGGAAGCCGAGGCCGGCGGCGGTCAGGATCGTGCCGGACATGTCGAAGGTCAGCCGCACGATAACGGAGGCAATGCAGAGCGGCGCGATATGGTTGAGCAGGATGCGCGGTGCGGAGGCCCCCTGCAACTGCGCCATGCGCACGAAATCGCTGTTGCGGATGGAGAGCGTCTCGGCCCGGGCGAGGCGCGCATAGGGCGGCCAGCTCGTCAGCGCGATCGCGATGATGGCGTTGTTGATGCCGGTGCCCAGCGCGGCGACGAAGGCCAGAGCCAGCACGAGGCGTGGCAGCGACAGAAAGATGTCGGTGATCCGCATCAGGATAGCATCCACCGCGCCGCCGAAATAGCCGGCGACGATGCCGATCATCAGTCCGAAAGGCCCGACGATCAGCGAGACCGTCAGCACGATGCGCACGGTGATCTGCGAGCCGTAGACGATGCGGGCGAGGATGTCGCGGCCGAGTTCGTCGGTGCCGAGCCAATGCGCCGCGCTCGGCGGCAGCAGGCGGTTGGCCAGCACCTGCTCCGTCGGCGAGCCGACGAAGTAGGGGCCGATCAGCGCCATCGCGAGCAGGACGAGCACGATGGCGAGGCCGACCAGGGCGAGCGGGTTGGCGAGCAGCGCGCGGGCCGACAGGGTCAGGCGGACGAGCCGGGCCTGGGCGCGGCTCGCCGGCCGGTCGGTGGTGAGCCATTGGGCGAGGGAGGCGGTCATGCGGTCCTCGGATCTGCGAAACGATAGACGACGTCCGCGAGCGCATTGAGAAGGATGAAGACGGCGCCGATCAGGATCGTGCCGCCGATGACGGCGTTGAGGTCGGCATTGAACAGCGCGTTGGTCATGTAGAGGCCGAGGCCCGGCCAGGAGAACACGGTCTCGGTCAGCACGGCGCCCTCGAGCAGGAAGCCGTAGGAGAGGAAGCAGACGGTGATGATCTGCACCCGGGCGTTCTTCAGCGCATGGCGCCAGATCACCGCCCGTTCCGTGGCGCCTTTCGCCCGGGCGAGCGTGACATATTCCTGATTGAGCTGCGTCAGCATGAAGCTGCGCGTCATGCGCGAGATATAGGCGAGCGAGAACAGCCCGAGCAGCATCGACGGCAGGATCATGTGGGAGATCGCATTGCGGAACACCTCCATATTGCCCTCGCGCAGCGCATCGATGGTCAGGATGCCCGAACGTTCGTCGACGAGCCCGTCATAGGCGATGTCGATGCGGCCGGGCCCAGCCACCCATTCCAGCTTGCCGTAGAAGACCAGCAGCAGCACGATGCCGAGCCAGAAGACCGGCACGGAATAGCCCGCAAGGCTCAGCACGCGGATGATGTGATCCGGCCAGCGCCCGCTCTTCGCCGCGCCGATCACGCCGAGCGGCACCCCGACGAGGACACCGATCAGAATGCCGATCGTCGCGAGTTCAAGCGTTGCCGGAAAGACGTTGCCGAGATCCTGCAGCACGGGCCGCCCGGTGAACACCGAGTTGCCGAAGTCACCATGCAGGAGCTTGCTGACATAGGCGAAGAACTGTTCGTAGACCGGCCGGTCGAGGCCGAGTTCCTTGAACATCTTGTCATAGGTTTCCTGCGGCGCCTTCTCGCCGATGACGGCCACGACCGGATCGATCGGGATCAGGCGGCCGACCGCGAAGGTAACGAAGACGAGGCCGAGGAGCGTGAGCGCGACCGAGGCCGCGCTCCTCATACACTGCCTTGCAATGGCATAGAGGCGGCTGGCCGGGCTGCGCATCGCTATTTCCTGACCAATCGGTAGAGCACGATCGCAGGGCCGACCACATAGCCCTGGACATTGCGGCGCATCGCGACCTGGGCGGTGCGCTGCACGAGCCCGACATAGGGGCCGTCAGTCATGACCTTGCGCTGGAGGTCCTTGTAGAGCCCGATCCGCTTGGCCTCGTCGGATTCGCGCACGGCGGCGGTGGTCAGCGCGTTGACCGCGTCGTCTTTCCAGCTGTTGCGCCAGGCGACCGTCTTGGTGCTCGCGCCCGCAGCATTGTCGGGATTGAAGGCGAAGGTCGCCGCATTGGCATGCGGGTCGAGGAAATCCGGCTGCCAGGTTCCGAGCACCGCCTCGAACTGGCGGTCGCGGTAGCTGGTGATGAACTGCTTCTGGTCGCTCTGAAGGATCTCGATCTTGATGCCGGCCGCCGCCATCGAGGCCTGGACGGCCTGCGCCATGTCGATGGCGGGGCTGACATTGCGGACCCTGAGCTTGAAGGAGAAGCCGTCCTTGTAACCCGCCTCGGCGAGCAGGGCCTTCGCCTTCTCCACATCGTAGCTGTAGGGATTCTCGTCGAGCGAGGCATAGAGCCCCGACGGCCAGAACGACTGCAGCACGGTGAATTCGCCCTTCAGGAGCGTCTCCGTCATGCCCTTGTAGTCGACGAGATAGCGCAGCGCCTCGCGCACCTTCGGCTTGGTGAAGGGTTCGACGCTCTGGCCGAGGCCGATATAGAGGTTGCGGGCAGTCTTGTAGCGGCTGATGCTGATATCGGGGTTGCGCTCCACCACCGCGATCTGGTCGCCGGGCAGGTTGTTGGCGATGTCGATATCGCCCTTCTCCAGCAGCAGGCGCTGCGAGGCGGCCTCGGGCACATGGCGCAGGATCACGCGCTTCATCGCCGGCGCGCCGAGGCGAAAGGCCGGGTTGGCCTCCAGCATGATGGTCTGGCTCGGCTTCCAGGACTTCAGGACGAAGGGGCCGGAGCCGGCCGACTTGTCCTTGAGATAGGCCAGGCCGAAATCTCCGTCCTTCTCCATCTTCATGACGGTCTTGGAATCGACGATGCCGGTGTTCTTCGAACTGAGAATGTTCAGGACCAGGGACGGCGCGTAATCGGCTGCGATGGTCAGCACGACGGTACGGTCGTCCACGGCCTTGACCATGGTGCCGACATTCTCGCTGGTCCAGCCGAACTGCTTCAGGATGAAGGCGGGCGACTTGTCGGCCTTGACCACCCGGGAGAAGGAATAGACGACGTCATGCGCCGTCACCGGATTGCCCGAGGCGAAGGTCGTGCCGGCGCGCAGCTTGAAGGTCACCGTCTTGCTGTCCGCCGAGAACGTCCAGCTCTCGGCAAGGGCTCCGGAGAGCTTCGACACGTCCTCCGCACTGAAATCCACGAGGGTTTCGTAAGTGTTGTGCAGAATCTCCGTCGCGGTGTCCTCATAGGACTCCGCCGGATCGAACGAAATCGCGTCGTCCATCACCCGGGCGATGACGAGCGTATCGGACGGCGTGGCGGCACGGGCCACCGTGCCGGTCATGCTCGCGGAGAGCGCGACGGCCGCCGCGCCTTGCAGAAACTGCCTTCTGTTCATTTTTGATCCTCCCGATGCCCGGTTTTCCGGGTTCTTCGAAAATTCTGCTGCTCTTAAAGCCCTGCCATTCCGTGATCCGAGATCCGATCCGCGAGCCGATAGCGTGTGATCCAGGTGATCTCCTGCAAGGCAGCTTCCAGTTCCTCATCAGGCCTGCCAGACAGCCGTGTGCGGATGGCGGCAAGCGCCGAGACCTGGTCGTGTCGCCGGACGCAGAGGATGAAGGGAAAGCCGAAGCGGGCCTTGTAGGCGGCGTTCAGCGCATCCCATTCCGCGGCTTGCTCCGGCGTCAGCGCGTCGAGGCGGATCGAACCCTGCTCGGATTCCGACTCGGGCGTCACCCGCCCGGCCCGCAGCTCGGCACCGCCGAGATCGGGATGACGGTTCAGGAAGCCGAGAAGATCCTCGCGCCCCAGCCCCCTGACATGGGCCAGCATCGCGTCATGCAGCGCGCCCGCCGAGCCGAAGGGACGGCTCGGCGCCACCTTTTCCGCCACCCAGGGAGCGTTTTCCCAGACTGGCGCGAGCGCCGCCTTGAATTCGGCCTCCGGCAGCGCGTTGAACTGTTCGAGGCGGCGGGTCGTCACGCGCGGTCCGTCAGGCTGGTCACGCGCTCGCCGAGCGGCGGCAGGAATTGGCGATCGAAGATCTCCGACGCCGCCGGGATGCGGGCGAGCCCCTTCGCCTTGGCGATCAGGGCAGCCCCGGCAAGCAGACGGTCGTCGTCGAGATCGCCGATGCCGATGCGCCCACCCTCGGGACCCGCCATCTCGAGGCCGAGCGTGCCGACCAGCCGGGCGCGGTTCGCCTTGACGTCGATCTTCGGATTGCGCCGGGCCACGGCCGCGGTGGCGGCGTCAGGGTCCGCGATCGCATCCTTGAGGCCGAGATTGATCGCCGCCAGCAGGCCGCGGACGGCCTCGGGGTTCTTCGCGACAAAGTCGCGCGTCGCCATCACGGCACCGCCGTAGAGGTCCGGCAGATAATGGCGGAACTCGAGATGGCGCAGCACGCGATCCGGGTCGAGGCCCGCTTCGATCGTATGGGCGCGCACCGTATTGACGAAGCCGAAGATGCCGTCCCAGCGGCCTTCCCGCATCAGCGGCACCATCTCGTCATGGCCGAGATCCGAGGCTTCGACGCTGATCGTCGCGATATCGACGCCGGTCGCAGCGCAAAATTCCGGGAAGAGTTTCCAGGCCGCGTCTTCCGGGTGCGAGACCAGCTTGCGGCCGGCGAGATCCGCAGGCGTCCGGATCGGCCCATCCGCATCGACGGCGATCGTATAGGGCGAGCGGTTATGCATGGCCCAAACGGCGAGCGGCGACGAAGCCGGATCGACCGACTTCATCTCGATCAGCCTGTTCATGTCGCCATAGGCGATGTCGTAGCCACCACCGGCCAGGACCTCGACCGCATAGGCGAGCGAGGCGCCCTCGGTGAAATGCACGTCCAGGCCGAAGCGCGCGAAATGACCGTTGTCGGCCGCCAGGAAAAACGGAGCCTGCGGCCCGGAAAAGAAGCTGTTCAGGAAGAACTTCACTTGCTGGGCCACGCGATTATTCCCCGGTTTTGTTAATTGCATATGCAATATCGCGGTGGGGCATTGCCGTCCATTTCAAACTGTGGAACGATCGATTGCCAAAATGAGAATGGGCCTAGCCGATGTCCCGCTCGCTGATCCCCGCCGCGCTGCATTATTTCGACCGGGTCGCCGCGACGGGCTCGATCCAGGCCGCCGCCCGCGCCCAGAACATCGCGGCCTCGGCCATCGACCGTCAGATCATCGGGCTCGAAAGCCGGCTTGGTGTGAAGCTTTTCGACCGGGTGCCGAAGGGCATGCGCCTGACGGCGGCCGGCGAGGCCCTAGTCCGCCTCGTTCACCGCTGGCGCGCCGAAGAGCGCAATGCCGTCGCGGAAATCTTCCAGTTGCAGGGCGTGCAGCAAGGTCAGGTGAACATCTTCGCGATGGACAGCCACGCCACCACCATCCTGCCCGAGCTCGTGCAGATCGTCGCGGCGGCGCATCCGCTCATCAGCCTGTCCATCCAGATCGGCTCGACGGACGAGGCCGCCGCCGCCCTGATATCGGGGCAGGCGGATCTGGTCATTGCCTTCAACCTGCCGCCGCGCAGCGAGATCCGTTCGCTCTGGAGCACACCACTGCCCTTCGGCTGCGTCGTCGCTCCGCACCACGCGCTGCTCCGGCAGGCAACGGTCAGGTTCCAGGACGTGATTAGCTACCCGATCGCGCTGCAGAGCCGCTCGCTGCAGATCCGGCGCTTCCTCGAAGTGCAGTATAGCTGGCTCTTCGCCGAGCCGCATGGCCGTGTCGAGACCAACTCGCTGCATCTCGTCAAGAACCTGGCGCGCAGCGGCAACTATGTCGCCTTCACCTCGGAACTGGATGCCGCGACCGAACTCGCCGACGGTTCTCTGCGCTTCCTGCCCCTCAGGGAGATCGACGCGCTGCCGCAGTCCGCGGATATCGCGGTCGATGCCTCCAAATCGCTGAACGCCCTCGTGCAGATCGTCGCCGAGCAGGCTGCGGTGGTGATCGAAAGGGCACTCGACGCCGCGCGCACCGAGCCGGCGCGAGGAGTTGGTTGACGTTTTCCGCGATTGCGGCCATCGGCTCTGGAAATGTCGTCGGCTGCCAAAGAAGCTCATCCATCAGCACTCGCCGACGCTCGTTGCCGACATCAGTGAAAGCGCAGCCTCAGCCTGGGCCGACATCCGGTTGTTTGGAATCAAAGTGTTAATCGGCACCGAAGCAGCCCCCTAGAGCGCGCTTCATTCACACGTCAGCATATCCTGCGTGTAAATCGGCGACGGACGATGACCGCGCGGGCGACAATGATTTCAAGACCTTGCCCTGCCGAGCGGCGCAGGACCCCATGCCGATTTACAGCCTTGCTGATCTGCACCGAAAGCACAGCCTTCATGTGTCGCGTCTCGACGCGGAACACGGGAAACCTCTCGTTACAAGTCATTGCTCAAGGAGGGTGCGCACGCTGGGCATTCGCTTGAGGGTTGCGTTGATCCTGTCGCGCCAGTGCGGCCCAGTTGCCATGGCATTCTCGTATGCTTCACGGAGGTCGTCCGGGCGATCTTCGGCCAGTATCTCGATCAGAAAGCTCGCCTGCATCCTATCCTTATGAGCCTTGAGGCTGTCGGGTCCTTCCTTCCTGCGATCGGCGACAACCAGTTTGTGGATCGCCATGCACTCGGGCCGCGGAATCTGGACCAGAACGCCGTTGCGATAGGTGATCGCGGCCGTGATGGGTTCCGCGATCAGGTAGTTGAGATAGTGCAGCAACTGGGTGTGCACTCCCAATGCCGCGAGCGGGCGTAAATCCTCCGCCTCGGCAAAGGAAGGCGTCAGGAACTCCACCAGAAGGTTGTTGCGCGTCTGTTTCCAGCGCCAGGTTTCAGATGATCCAGCGCCGGCATCGGCGCGAATGAGAAGTCGCCGAGAACCTTTTGGAGCGGCTCCGAAACCGTATCCTCGAGCGCGACCGACAGCCGCTCGAAGTTCGCGATATCGATATCCCTTGTCTGTGCGGCCGCATCGAACGAGAACCGCACGCCCAGTTCACCTTCGTACAGGCGAAAAGCTTGCGTCCCGGCGATCGTCCCGCCCAAACGAAAGACACCAGCCGCCGCCATCGCGCCGAGCAGGCTGCCGGTTGCCGCCTCGACGCCAAGGAAGCCCTCCGCGCGAAGGATGCGGATCTCGCCCATCATCGCGCAACCTCAGCCAAGACGACTGAACCAGGACTTCAGACTCGCGGGAACGACGACTTTTTCAACGGTATCGGCGGGAGCTTTCGTTCGCTGTGAAGGAAGAATGTCTGACTGCGGAAAAGTATCTTCAGCGCCAACCGCGGCGCCACAATGACAGGACGCCGCATGCAGCCAGCTGAAATGCAACCAGTAGATAGGGCAAGTCGAAGCTCGCTGTCCGGCTGGCGAGAAACGCGAAGACAAGAGGGCCGCAAAACGAGCCGGCGAAGCCGAAAAGATTCGCGGCGGAGGTGACGTCGCCGATCAGCCCGGGTGGGGAAAGCCGGGCCAGTTCCGCCATGTAAACCCCGTTCCACCCCAGGGATGTCGCTCCAATCAAAGCGACACAGCCATACAGGGCCCATGAAGGTCCCGAGGCTGACCAGACGAGGAGGACGAGCGCGCCGCTTGCCGCCAGCAAGAGCAAGCACAGCAGGAGCAGGCCCCGACGCCATCGGTCCGCCAGCCACCCCAAGACGATCCGTGAGAGCGTGCTGGCGGCAAGCAGGACGGCCACGAAATATCCCGCTTCCGCGAGATTCTTGCCGTGCTGCGTGACCAGATAGGTCGCGGTGAAGGCCTGGACACTGGCTTGGGCGATCGAAAACGAGATCCCGATACCGGTGATGAGCGGCAATGACGGGTGGGAGCGGATGACCTCGATCGAGCGCCGCAAAACCGAGGGCGACAGGAATGTTCGCGCCCACTGCCGGTTCGCAGGACCCTTCTCCATGTCGAGGCGCTGTCGAAATGGCTGGATCGCCAGCAGGCAGATCACGACGATAGCGGCGATCGACCAAACCGTATGGGCGAGGCCCAAGCCGACGACCGCTGGAGGCACCAACACGCCTGCGACCGCTCCGCCGAAAGGCACACCGGCCTGTCGGATCGAGAAAATCAGATTGCGATGCCGCGGCGGCGCCGTTCGCATCAGCATGGTGCTGCCCGCAGGATTGTTCGGCGCCAGACCAAGGCCAAGCAAGAGCGCGCCGACAAAGCCGAGGGCGGCAGCCGGTTGCGACAGAAAGATCATTCCCAGGCAAATGAAGACCAGCCCGAGCTGCAAAGTGCGGATAGGACCGTGATGATCGAGCATCGGGCCGCCACAGGCCAGGCACCAGCAGATGCCGATCGAAACGGTCGCGGAGATATAGCCGATATTTTCCGGCGGCAGGTTCCAGCGTTGTGTCAGAATCGGACCGAGCAGAGGAACGGCGGCACCGGCAAAGGAACTCACAACCTGCACGAGGAGCGTTGCGCTCAAGGCGCTTCCCCACAGTGGCAGCTTCAAGGCAAATTCCTCCCAGCGCTTTCGACATGCTTTTTCTCGCCACGCCCAAGGCGGTAACGAGCGATGTCGGTTTGCACTGGTCTTCCGCGAATGTGCCGGCGCGGTCGATGCCAAGCCTGAGTTATCAGACCTGCAGGATTTGCATGGGGCCGAGACCGCGAGGCACCCCGAGCATGTCTGCTATTGGCGAGAGCGAAACTTCGGCAACTGGCGCTCTCGATGGAGCGGATCGCGCCTCTGGTGAGGCGCGATCTTCTGCACCGAATGGTCAGGTCGTTGCCGTGAGTGGCTTTTCGGCCATCTCGGTGGCGATGGCCTCATCGATCGGCGTCTCATAGGTCATCAGCATGTAGCCGAGCACCGAATAGAAGCCGACCGTCGCGATCAAATCGAACACCGCCTCGCGTCCGAGTGCCGCGGCAAGCTCGGCTTCGAGCGCGAGCGACAGGCGCTTGTCGTCGAAAAGCGCATCGACGGCCCGCACGATCAGCCCGTCCTCGCCCTCAGGCTCGCCGCGCAGCGCGGCGATGCGCTGATCGCTCATGCCGAGCACCCGCGCCCGGCTGACATGATGCGCCCATTCATAGGGCGAGCCCATGCGGTGCGCCGCGCGCAGGATCACCACCTCGGAGCGCACCGGCCCGAGCGCACTGTCCTTGACGACATGCTGGCGCAAGGGCGCCCAGGCCTTCAGCAGCGCGGGATGGTGCGCCATCGTCCGGTAGACGTTGAGCGCGCCGGCGAAGCCGGTCTTCATCTCGGCGATCGCCTCGGGCCAGTCGGCATCGCTGATCGGCGGGCAGGGAGAGGTCGTCATCGGAGGTCTCGCGAAGGTCAGGGCGTGAGGTATTTGGCGTAGAGGGAAGGCGCCCGGTCGGCCCAGATGCCCGTGAAGCTGCGATAGCGCGCGACCTCGGTGAGGTCGATCTCGACCCGCAGCACGTCCTCGCGGTCGTGGTCAAGCGCGCCGAGCACGCGGCCATCCGGCGCCACCGCGCAGGAGCGGCCGAAGAAGCGCTGCCCGCCGCGACTGCCGCTGCGATTGCAGCTCAGGAAGAACACGCCGTTCTCGGTCGCGCGCGTATAGGCGCGGTGAATGAATAGCGCCTCGTCGGTCACCGGCGCGGTCTCGGCTCCGAAGGAGGCCCAGACCGAGGTCACGATGCTCGCGCCCTGAAGCGCGAGGATGCGGGTGATCTCGGGGAAGCGGATATCGTAGCAGACCTGCATGCCGAGCCGCGTCCCGAAGACCGGGTAGGTATCGATGCTGTCGCCGCCGCTGAAGAACAGTTTCTCGTTCTGCCACTGATGGATCTTGGTGTAATCGCCGATCACACCCTCCGGCCCGATCAGCAGCGAGGCATTGCGCATCACGCCGGCACGCAGACGGTCGCGCAGACCGAGCCCGATGACCAGATGCACGCGGTGTTTGGTAGCGAGCGCGACGAGCGCCTTGATCTCCTCGCCGTCCGGCGCGGCGCAGGCCTCGTAGAGCGCCGCCCCGAAATGCGGAACGTCGCTGACCACCGCTCCGCCCGGCACCAAGGGCTCGACATAGCCGGTATTGGCGAGCTCCGGGAACAGGATGAGCTGAGCGCCCTTCGCCGCCTCGCCTGCAACGAACTCATGGATGCGCCGGAAATTCTCGGCCGGCGCCAGGGACTGGACGTCCATCTGGACGAGGCTGGCGGAAATCATGCGGTGGCTCCAGCGGTGCGGCGCCCGGCCGCGAAATCCCAATCCCGTCCCGGCGCAGCGTTGATCAGGGCACGGGTATAGTCGTGGCTCGGCTTGCCGAGAACCTCGGCGGCCGGCCCCATCTCGACGACGCTGCCGCGCTGCATCACCATCACCTCGTCGCAGATCTGAGCGGCGACGCGCAAATCATGCGTGATGAACAGCACCGCGAGATTGCGCCGCTCCTGGATCTCCGCCAGCAGCGCCAGCACCTGCGCCTGCACGGAAACGTCGAGCGCCGAAACCGCTTCGTCCGCGACGATCACTTCTGGCTCCATCATCAGGGCGCGCGCGATCGCGATGCGCTGGCGCTGGCCACCGGAGAACTGGTGCGGGAAGCGTTCGAGGCTGGAGCTGGGAAGACCGACCACCTCCATCAATTCGCCTGCGCGCTTCAGGGCGGAATCGCGATCCTCACCGAGGTTGAGCGGTCCCTCGATCAGGCTCTCGCCTATGCGCAGGCGCGGATTGAGCGAGCGGTTCGGGTCCTGGAACACCATCTGCACGCGCCGTCGCGCCGGGGCCAGCGCCTGCTGACCTTGCAGGTTGGCGATATCCTGCCCGTTGATGCGGATTTCACCGCCGGTCGGATGCTCCAATCGCATCAGGCAACGCGCCACCGTCGACTTGCCCGATCCGCTTTCGCCGACGATGCCGAGCGTGCGCCCGCGCGCCAGGCCGAAGCTGACATCGTTCACGGCACGCACGTTGCGGCTCTCGCGCCCCATCAGCTTTCCGAGCAGGGAGCCGAAGCTGAAGGTCTTCTCGAGATTGTTGATCTCCAGCACCGTCTCGCCCCCGGCCGAAGCGCGCGGCGCACGCGGCGTCAGCGACGGCACGGATTGCAGCAGGTCGCGCGTATAGGCCTCGCGCGGCCGGCTGAGCACCTGCTCGACCGGACCGGTCTCGACGATCTCGCCACGACGCATCACGCAGACCCGGTCGGCGATGTCGACGACCACGCCCATGTCATGGGTGATGAACAGGACCGCGGTGTTCTGCTTGTCCTGCAATTCGCGGATCAGGCTGAGGATCTGCTTCTGCGTGGTGACGTCGAGCGCGGTGGTCGGCTCGTCGGCGATCAGCAGCTTCGGCTTGAGCGCGAGTGCCATCGCGATCATCACGCGCTGGCGCTGGCCGCCGGAGAGCTGATGCGGATAACTGTCATAGATCCGCGCCGGATCGGGCAGGTGCACGGCCTCGAACGCGGCGAGCGCGGCATCCCGGCGCTCCTTCGGACGCATCTTCGTATGCGCCCAATAGACCTCGTCCATCTGCAGCCCGATGGTCAGCACCGGGTTCAGCGCCGTCATCGGCTCCTGGAAGATCATCGCCATCTCGGCGCCGCGCAGCGCCTTGGTCCGGGCCGGCGTCGCGGTCAGGATATCCTCGCCGTTGAGCCTGACCGTGCCGGCCGTCGCGCGTAATTCGTCGCGCGGCAGAAGGTCCATCGCGACGAGCGAGGTCACCGACTTGCCGGAGCCGGATTCGCCGACGAGGCAGAGCGTCTCACCGGGATGGATGTCGAAGCTGATGCCTTTCAGGATTTCGGACGGCTGGCGCCCCCGCGTCGCGACCTTGAGATCGCGGACGGAGAGGACGGGCTGGGTCGCGGCGGTCGCCATCACGGAGCCCTCCCCTGCATTTTCGGATCGAGCCGGTCGCGCAGCGCGTCGCCGAGCAGGTTGATCGAGAGGATGCAGAGCGACAACACGATCGCCGGCCAGAACACCAGCCAGGGATTGATCGCGAAATAGAGGCGGCCCTCGGCCATGATGTTGCCCCAGCTCGGAACCTCCGTCCCAATACCGACGCCGAGGAAGGAGAGCGCCGCCTCCGTCAGGATGGCGGAAGCGTACATATAGGTGCCCTGCACGATCAGCGGCGCGATCGTCGTCGGCAGCAGATGCTTCCAGATCAGCTTGGCCGGGGGCGTGCCGAGCAGCACGGCGGCATCGACATAGGTCTCCTCGCGCGCCGCGATGACCCGCGCCCGGACGAGGCGCACCACCTGCGGGATCGCCGGGATCATGATTGCGATGATCACGGTGACGAGCCCGCCCCGGACCAGCGCGACGATGGCAATCGCGAGCAGGATGCCGGGGATCGCCATCAGCCCGTCCATCATCCGCATCAGCACGCCGTCGACGCCGCGATACCAGCCGGCGATCAGGCCGAGCGGCAATCCGATCACGATCGCACCGATGGCGACTCCGGCACCCACCAGCAGCGAGACCCGCGCGCCATAGACCACGCGCGAATAGAGGTCTCGGCCGAAGGAATCCGTGCCCAGCCAATAGGTGTCGGAGGCCGGCTTCAGGCGCATCGTGGCATTGAGCTTGGTCGGCTCGAAATTGGCGAGCTGCGGCGCGAACACCGCCATCACGATCACGGCGACGAGGACGATGACGGCGAGCACCGTCGTCCAGTGCGGCGGGTTGTCGAGCAGGCGGCGCGGAAGCGCACCCTGCGCGGGGTTCGATGGAGCGCTCATTGATAGCGGATCCTCGGGTCGGTCAGGGCATAGGAGAGATCGATCAGGAGGTTGATCAGCACATAGGTGCCGGCCGTCAGCAGGATGATCGCCTGGATCAGCGGATAGTCGCGCGCGAGCACGCCATCGACCACGAGCCGTCCGAGGCCGGGGATGTTGAACACCGTCTCGGTGACGACGACGCCGGAGACCATCATGGCGAAGCCGGTGCCGACCACGGTGAGGATCGGGATCGCCGCGTTGCGCAGCGCGTGGCGGAACAGCACGATCCGCTCGCCCAGCCCCTTGGCGCGGGCGGTGCGGACATAGTCCTCGCGCAGCACCTCCAGCATCGAGGCCCGCGTCATACGCGAGACCAGCGCGATATAGAAAAAGGAGAGCGCGAGCCCCGGCATCACGATGCGATGGAAGAACGGCCCGA
The DNA here is from genome assembly GCA_930633495.1 of Hyphomicrobiales bacterium. Taxonomy (NCBI): domain Bacteria; kingdom Pseudomonadati; phylum Pseudomonadota; class Alphaproteobacteria; order Hyphomicrobiales; species Hyphomicrobiales bacterium. Next base: position 1,522,395 of record CAKNFJ010000001.1, read on the forward strand.
AGCCCTCGGCCAGCGGCTTGTAGCCCTGCACCGGGAACCATTTCAGGTTGACCGCGAAGACCGCGATCAGAACGTAGCCGATCACGAAGATCGGCACGGAGAAGCCGACGACCGAGAGCGCCATGACGAAGCGGTCGACCATCCCGCCATGACGCCAGGCGGCGAGCACGCCAAGCGGCAGCGAGATCAGCACCGTGAAGATCATCGCCATGACCGCGAGCGCCAGCGTCGGGCCGATGCGCTGGCCGATCATCTCCAGCACCGGGCGCTGTGAGATCAGCGAGGAGCCGAAATCGCCTGCGGCCATATTGGTGATCCAGGCCACGAACTGACCGGCGATCGGCTTGTCCAGTCCGAGGTTTTCGCGAATGGCCGCAAGCTGCGCCGGCGTCGCCTGGTCGCCGGCGATGGCCTGGGCCGGGTCGCCCGGCGTCAGCCGCAGCAGCAGGAAGACGAACAGCGCCACGAAGAACATGACGGGGATCGCCATCACGAGCCTGCGCAGGAAATAGGAAGCCATGGAATTCTCCACGCGCCTGGGCACCAGCCCAAGCGGGCGATGCCGGAAATCGGGCCGGTCAGGCCGGGCGTCGGATACCCACCGCCCGGCGCATCGCCGTTACTTGCTCACGCCCCAGAACAGGGTGATCGGGCCGGGCTGCAGGTTCTTCAGCTTGGCGTTCCAGGCCGCGACGGACTGGAACTCGCCGGCGTTGAAGTAGAAGCCCTCGTCGAAGGCGATCTGCTGGATCTCCCGGGCGATCCTTTTCTGCTCGTCGAGGGTCGAAGCCGTGATGTAGGCCGTGCGCAGTTCCTCGACGCGGGCGCTTTTCGGCCAACCTGCCCAGGCGGTGTCGGAGCCCGAGGCATCGAGCATCGCATGCACGGTCGGGTTCCAGATGCCGGACACGCCCCAATAGGTGAAGAACATGTTCCAGCCGCCCTGCGCCACCGGCTGCCAGCCGTTCTTGCGCGATTGCAGCGTGGCCCAGTCCATCGAGGCGACATCGACCTTGAAGCCGGCCTCGCGCAGGCGCTCGGCCGCGACGATCGGCTGGGTCGAGAGGATCGTCAGGTCCGTCGGCTGCATCATCAGCACCGGCGTGCCGTCATAGCCGGAGGCCTTGAGCAATTCCTTGGCCTTGGCCATGCGCTCCTTGGCGCTGCCCTTCAGATAATCCGCACCGGCATCGGAGGCGAGCGGCACGTCGCAACCATAGACCGAGGCGCAGAGCTTGTAATACTGGCTGTCGCCGATCGCGGTCTGCATCAGCTGGTCCTGATCGAGCGCATACATCGCCGCCTGGCGGACCTTCGGATTGTCGAAGGGCGGCAGGCGATGGTTGAAGCGGCCGGTGACCTGGCTGCCCAGCGCATTGATGGCGCCGGTCTTGATCTCGTCATTGGCCTTGAGCAGCGGCAGCAGGTCGATCGTCACCTGCTCGATCAGATCGACATCGCCGGATTGCAGCGCATTGATCGAGGTCTGCATGTCCGGCATCGCCTTCCACACGACCTTGTCGACATTGATCACCTTGCCGCCGGCGGTCCAGCTCATCGGCTCGGAGCGCGGCTTGTAGTCCTTGTTCTTGACATAGACGGCCTGGTCGCCCGGCCGGTACTGCTCCGCAACGAAGCGGAACGGGCCGGAACCGACCATCTCGGTGACCTGCTTGCCGGCGGGCGTCTCGGCGAGGCGCTTCGGCATCATGAAGGGCGGCACCGGCGAGGGCTTGGCCAGCAGTTCGAGCACCTGCCCGAAAGGCTTCGCCAGCTTGATGACGAGCACCTTGTCGGAGGTCGCCTCGATCGAGGCGACATGCGCCATCATGGTGCGGGCGGCGCCGTCGTTCTCGCCCCAGCGCTTCAGCGACGCCACGCAATCGGCGGCCGTGACCGGCGTGCCGTCATGCCATTTGAGGCCGTCACGCAGCGTCAGCGTATAGGACAATTTGTCGGCCGAGACGGCGTAGTCCGCCATCTGCGGCTGCGGATTGTACTTGGCGTCCATGCCGAGCAGCGTGTCGAACACCATGAAGCCGTGCGTGCGCACGATCTGCGCCGTGCTCAGGATCGGATCTAGCGAACGAAGCGGCGCCTGCATGACGACATTGAGCGTCGTCTCGGCCAGGGCCGGCATCGCGGAAAGGGAGCCTGCGACCAGCGCGACAGCCCCGAAAGTCTTGAACCGAAACGTCATTGTCATCCCCTTGTTTTTGGTTGTTTGGATTGGTTGAGCGTCGTCAGGCGGGAGCGTCGCTCCACGGATAGGCCTTGGCGGTATCGAGCTGGCGGTATGGGATCAGCCGGACATCGGCAGGGCCGAGATCGGGCGTGTCGACCACGAGGATCCGGTCTGCCGTCGGCTCGTAATAATCGCGGAAATGCGTCTTCGAGCGCAGCAGGATGACGTCGTAGTCCTCCGGCCGCTCGCCGAAGATGAAGAACGGATCGCCATCGACGGCGAAGGCGAAATGCGAGACCACGGAGACGCGGATCGCACCGATCTGGAGGAGCGCGGTGAGCCCAAGATCGACGAAGCTGCCACGCTGGTAGCGGCCGGAGACGTTGAAGGATTTCGGCCCGGACCAGAGCACCCGCGCCTTGGCCTTGACCGGCCCGCCGGTCTCCGGCGCCGTCTTGCCGGCAAGCGCGACATTGATCTCGGCGCCTTCGCCTGCGGCATGGGCCTGCGCCGCAGTCTCGGGATCGAGCAGGAAGGGCACATTGACCCGCCCGACATCCCGCTTGAGCAGGGCCCGCAGGAGATGGGTCGAGTCATTCATCCGGTCGGCATGTTCAAGCAGCACGATCGGCCGGCCCTTCGCGGGCTTCCGCTCGATATCGGCCAGGGCTTCCTCGACGCTCAGGATCGGAATGGCATTCGCGATGGCTTGGCGCGCCACATGCAAAAGGCCCGAGAAGGCCTGCGCCTTGATTTCGGCCACGTCCTGCCCGGCCCAGTCCAGGCAGATCACCGACATGCCGGTATTGGCGCTATCGGCATAGGAGAAGCCGGCCATGATCGAGATGTCGCAATCGCCGGCCTGCTCGGCGGCGCGCGCCTCGGCGATGATCGAGGCCAGCGGCTGAAGCGCCGTCGCCGACATGATCGAGGGAATGACGACATCGGGACGCGCCACCGCGAGGCCGGGCCGGCGCCCCTCACGCAGCAAGCGGATCAGCGCACGCGCTGCCCGCTCCCCGGTCTCGCCCATGTCGATATGCGGAGAGTGGCGATAGGCGACGGCGATATCGGCGCCGCGCAGCGTCTCGCGATCGATATTGCCGTGATAGTCGAGCGCGACCGCGATCGGGAGCGCCGGAAAGGCCGCACGCACCGCATCGATGACATGCCGCTCGACGTCCGGATAGCCTGCCGCCCAGCAGGCGCCGTGCAGGAACAGGATGACGCCGTCGAGCGGACCGCTCCTGCCGAGTCCTTCTACGACCTCCCTCGTATAATGTTCGACCGCCGCGTCCGCCGTCGGGCCGAGTGCGCCGAGCAGCGTGTGGAACAGCGGCACGAACTCCGCACCCTCCCCCTCGCAGATCTTCAGGCAGCCGCCCGGCACCGTATTGGTGCCGCGAAACCGCTCCGTCAGCTCTCGCCCGCGCACGCAGACGCGTTCGAACTCCGCCAGCTCCACGATCTGCGGAACGGCCGTGACCGATTCGAGATTGAAACCGGCGAAGGCGATACGCGGAGTCATGGCGGCTTCAGCCCTTGACCGCCGCATCGATCGCGCCGCCGATCCGCTCGACGATCAGGTCGACCTCCTCCGGCGTGATGATATAGGGCGGCGCCAGCAGCACATGGTCGCCGAGCCGCCCGTCGATGGTGCCGCCCATCGGATAGCTCATCAGGCCGCGCGCCATCGCTTCCTTCTTGATCCGGGCATGGATCTTCAGCGCCGGATCGAAGGGCGTCTTGGTCTCCTTGTCGGCGACGATCTCGATGCCGCGGAACAGGCCGCGCCCGCGGATATCGCCGACATGGGGGTGCTGGCCGAGCCGGGCGTCGAGCCCGGCCTGCAGGCGCTCGCCCATCAGCCGGACATTCGCCAGCATCTCCGGCTGCGAGATCAGCTCGACGACCTTGAGCGCCGCCGCCGCCGCCATCGGGTGGCAGATATAGGTGTGGCCGTGCTGGAACAGGCCGGAGCCTTCGGCAAAGGCGCGGTAGATCTTTTCCGACAGTAGCACCGCGCCGATCGGCTGGTAGCCACCACCGAGCCCCTTGGCGATGGTGACGAGATCGGGCGAGATGCCCTCCTGCTCGCAAGCGAACACCGTGCCGGTGCGGCCCATGCCGCACATCACCTCGTCGAGGATCAGCAGGACGCCGTATTTGTCGCAGATGCGGCGGATGCGGGCGAAGTAATCCGCGACCGGGCCGACCGCACCAAGCGTCGCGCCGACGACCGGCTCGGCAATGAAGGCGATCACCTCTTCCGCGCCGAGCTCCAGGATCTTGGCTTCGAGCTCGTCGGCAAGCCGGGCCGCATAGGCCTCGGGGGTCTCGCCGGCCTTCTGGTCGCGATAGGCGTAGCAGGGCGAGACATGGTGGGTCTGCGGCAGGATCGGCTGGAACTGCGCCCGCCGCCAGGCATTGCCGCCGGCGGCCAGGGCGCCCAGCGTATTGCCGTGATAGCTCTGCCGGCGCGCAATGAAATGGCGGCGCTGCGGCTGGCCGATCTCGACGAAATACTGCCGCGCCATCTTCATGGCGGCCTCGACGGCTTCCGAGCCGCCCGAGACGAGATAGACGTAGTCGAGTCCCTCCGGCGCCAGATCGACCAGCCGCTCGGCCAGCTCCTCCGCGACATCGGTGGTGAAGAACGACGTGTGGGCGTAGGCGATGCGGTCCATCTGCGCGCGCATCGCAGCCATCACCTCGGGATGTCCGTGGCCGAGGCAGGAGACGGCGGCACCGCCCGAACCATCGATATAGCTGCGGCCATCCGCGTCGGTGATGAAGACGCCCTGCCCCGCGACGGCTTGCGGCAGGCGGCCGCCGATCGAGCGATGGAGAATCCTGGTCATCTCGGCATTCCCGGATTGGCGCGGACGGACCGCCGCGGCGCGCAGCCTCATGACACGCTTCGCAAGAGAATGCAACATATGTTTTATATGATACAAAACTGAAACGATTGACTTCTAAATTGTTTCAACGAAACATTACGTCGCAAGACCCTCACACCTGAGGGAAAGCGGAAAAACCGTTTGAAATCCGCCCGTGGCGCGGGAATGGTCGCGATCGGGCAGAGAAGGTGCGATTCAAATGTTGCAGGCCGATCCCTTGCGCGAGCGCATCGTCAGCCTCTTCGACGGCATGTCCCCGCAATTGCGGCAGGCCGCGCGCTACATCATCGAGCACCCGCAGGAGGTCGCGCTGGTCTCGATGCGCGAGCTCGCCCGCAATGCCGGCGTGCAGCCCTCGACGATGACGCGGCTCGCCAAGTTCCTGGGGCTTGCCGGCTATGACGACATCCGCGCCCATCATGCCGAGGCGATCCGCTTCCGTGTCGACGGCTTCGCGGCGCGCGCGATGCAGACCGACGAGAGCGAAGAGGACATGGCGGCAGCGCAATTGTCGCGCCGCATGTTGCAGGGCCTTGCCGCCCAGATCGCGCGGCTGACGGAGCCGGCCTCGCTCGAACGCCTCGCTGCCGCCGCCGACCGGCTGGCGCAGGCCCGCCGCATCTTCGTCCTCGGCCTGCGCTCATGCCATTCGGTGGCCTGGCACTTCCATTATGTGATGACGCTGCTCGGCGAGAAGACGATTCATCTCGACGGGCCGGCCGACACCGTCGGCGACGGGTTGATCCGGGCGGGCGCGGAGGATGTGCTGCTCGCGATTTCGATCAACCCCTACGCCCTCCACAGCCTGGAGCTGGCGCAGCTCGCCCGCGAGAAGGGCCTCGGCGTCATTGCGATCACGGATAGCGAGGTCTCTCCGCTGGTCGGCCTGGCCGATATCGCGATCCTCTGCTCGACCGAGAGCCAGAGCTTTTTCCACACGCTGGCGCCGGCGCTGGCGGTATCCGAAGTCCTGTGCGGCCTGCTGGCGAACAAGGACCGCACGGCAGCGCTGGAGTCGCTGCAGCGTGCCGACCGGCACCTGCTGTCGCTCAACACCTATGCGAGCGCCATTCCCCGCAGGCGAATCTGACGAGTGGGACAAGCGCACCGTCGAGAGCCGGGAAAAGGATACGACAAGGTGTCGACGCGAAGCCGGATCAAGGCCCATACACCTCTGATCCGCTCCCGGAAGCATGGCGCCACAGGCAGACGCCTGTTCACTGTCCGACACCGGGCATTCGCCCAGCTTCCGCAGATGAAACGCGCAAGGGCTTCGATTGAAGCCCGCGATGCGTGAACCGGAATGACCGCTTCCTCGTAGGAACTCTTGTGAGACCTGCTCGAGAGCACGGGTCGGCGCCGCATCGCGGAACACCTCACGAGCAGCAAAGACTTCGAGGTCGACGAAGGGCTTGATCAAGATCTGTGAGAATAAGAGCCTCCAAGAACGAAAAAGCAGGCCGATGACCACACCCACCGAGCGCTCGCCGCTGGCGTCTCCGCCCTCCCCACGCCAGAACCTTCTGGCTGGCGGCCTGATCGCCCTCTTGCTCGGCGCGCTCGCCGTGACCGTCCCCTATGCACGTCAGCCGACGATCGGGACCGAACCCTTCGTAGCCGCCTACGCCGCCGCGATCTTCATCATCGAGTTGACCGCAGCAGCCCTGCTGTTCTCGCAGTTCGCAATCCAGCGCTCCCTGGCCATTCTGCTTCTGGCCGCCGGCTTCCTGTTCTCCGGCCTCCTCGCGATCCCCTGGGCCCTGACCTTTCCCGGCGTCTTCGCCGCATTTTCGGCCGGGCAGGATTTGCAGGCGACCGCCACGATCGCCGCGTTGCGTCGGTTGAGCTTTCCGCTGTTCGTCATCGCCTACGCGCTCATCGGCAGGCGGCCATGGTATGGGCACACGAGGCGCGCGCTCGCCGGCACGGTCATCGCGACCATGATTGCGGCGCTGGCCTGCAGCCTGTTCATCACGACCAACGTCACGACGCTGCCGCCCTTCATGGCAGATGCGCGCAGCGTCGCCCGGCTCTGGGGCTACGTTCCCGCAGCGGCGGTCGCCCTCTATGCCGGCGGCCTGGCTGCGCTCGCTTTCCGGAAGCGCTCCACGCTCGATCTCTGGCTGATGGTCCTGCTCTTCACGCTGCTGATCGAGATCGTCCTCGTCTCCTATTTGAGTGCGGCGGTGAGGCTGAGTGCCGGCTGGTGGGCGGGACGTGTCTACGGCCTGATCTCGGCTGGCGTCGTGTTGCTGGTGCTGCTGTCCGAGGCCACGACGGTCCACGCCAGGCTGGCACGCGCCGAGATCGCGGAACGCCGGGCCCGCCAGAATCGCCTGACCGCGATCGAGGCGCTTTCGGCCTCGATCGCGCACGAGGTCAACCAGCCGCTCGCCAGCATGGTGACCAATGCCTCCGCCGGACTGCGCTGGCTCGACCGCAGTCAACCCGAGATCGGCGAGATTCGGGCAGCCCTGGAGAGGATCGTCGCGGATGGCCATCGCGCCAACCGGATCGTCGCCGGCATCCGCGCCATGTTCGTCCAGCCGACACAGGAGCGGGCGCCGCTCGATCTCAACCGGATGATCGCCGTCACGCTCAAGCAGCTCGCCGGCGACGTCCGGCTCGCGCGTATCGAAGTGACGACCAAGTTCGAGGGCGAACTGCCGCTCGTGATCGGCAACGCTCTCCAGCTCGAGCAGGTTCTCTGCAATCTGATCGACAATGCCGTCGATGCGATGTGCGCGACGCCCGGCGATCGGTTCCTGACGTTGATCTCGCGGCGGCAACCCCATGGCGAGGTCCTTGTCGCCATCGCCGACAATGGCAGCGGTTTGGCAGAGGCAGAGCGCGACCGTATATTCGAGCCGTTCTTCACGACGAAGCCGAATGGTATGGGGATGGGCCTGATGTTCTGCCGCACCGTGATCGAGGCCCATGGCGGGCGGCTCTGGGCCTCGGACAACTGGCCGCGCGGCACGATCTTCCAGTTCACCTTGCCGGCAGCAGCCGGCCTCCCTGTCATCGAGAGGCAAACCGCATGATGGAGGCAGGGTCCCTCGTCTATGTGGTCGACGACGATCCTGCTATGCGCGCCTCGCTGGAAAGCCTGCTGCGCTCGGTCGGGCATGACGTCCTCTGCTTCGAGACCACGCAGGACTTCGCAGCCGCCACTCGCCCGGAGCGGCCGGGCTGCCTCGTGCTCGACGTCCGCCTGCCCGGGCTGAGCGGGCTGGAGTTCCAGCGCGAGCTCGGCCGCTCGGCCAATCCCCTGCCGATCGTCTTCATCACCGGTCATGGCGACGTTCCGATGTCGGTGGCGGCGATGAAGGCCGGCGCCGTCGAATTCCTGACCAAGCCCTTCCGCGACCAGGACCTGCTGGACGGCGTGCATCGCGCCATCGCGCTGAACCGGCAGGATCGCATCAGGGCGGCGGCTCTCGCCGAGCTGCATGGCCGCGTCGCGACCATGACGCCGCGCGAGCGCGAAATCCTGCCGCTCGTCGCCGCCGGCCAGATGAACAAGCAGATCGCGCAGGCGCTGGGGCTGAGCGAGGTCACGATCAAGGTCCATCGGGCTCAGGTCATGCACAAGCTACGCGCGACCTCGCTTGCGGATCTCGTGCGGATCGCCGACCGGCTGGCGCTCGATAGCTCCGGGAATCCCAACGACGATACCCGGGTATAATTGCCCTCGCCGCGCAGCGAACGCAGGATGACCGGACCAGGCGCCCCAAGGGGTCGGTTCGGATGGCCGGGCTTCCGCTGATCGCGATTGTCGACGACGATGCCTCGGCCCGGGCCGCCATGGTGGCCCTGGTCGAAGCGATGGGCTTCGAAGCCCATGGCTTTGCCGCCGCTGCCGACCTCCTGGCGTCGGACACGCTCCGCACCGCCTTCGCCGTCATTGCCGATCATCGCATGCCGGGCATGAGCGGCCTCGAGCTCTGCTGGAGGGTCAAGGCCCGCGCGGCATCCACGCGCACCGTCCTGATGACGGCCTATCCCGACCTGACCACGGAGCGGCATGCCCGTCGGAGCGGCATCGACGGCTATCTGGCGAAGCCCTGCGATCCTGAAGCACTGCTTGCCTGCCTCGGGCCGAGACCCTCCGAGCCTTTCTCCGACGGCATGCCCGGCGTCCGACTTATCCCTAGGCAGGGGCCGACCGACACCTCCGGATAATTGCTCCGAGGGGAGCGGGTTGCGTACCACTGCGCGTCATCGGGGCTTCGGATTGAAACGACATTTTTCACGGGTCCGGCGATCGGCCCCGCCGAGCCCTCTCCGGGTCGTTCGCAAAAAGGGGGATACCGCATGCCGACCGCCAAAGCCGCTCCCGGCAAGGGTCTGCTGACGCCGCAGGACCACACGCTGATCATGATCGACTTCCAGTCGCAGATGGCCTTCGCCACCAAGTCGATCGATGCCGTCCAGCTACGCAACAACGCGGCCCTCGTCGCCCATGCCGCCGCCGGCTTCGGCGTCTCGACCATCCTGACCACGGTCGCCGAGAAGAGCTTCTCCGGGCCGATGTTCGGCGAGATCGGCGCGGCCTTTCCCGGCCAGAAGATGCTGGACCGGACCTCGATGAACACCTGGGAGGATGCCGGCGTCATCGCCCGCATCAACGAGATCGACAAGGGCCGCATCGTGCTCTCCGGCCTGTGGACCGGCGTCTGCATCGTCGGCCCGGCGTTGTCCGCGATCGATCAGGGCTTTGAGGTCTATGTCATCGCCGATGCCTGCGGCGACGTCTCCGACGAGGCGCATGAGCGCGCGATGGAACGGATGATTCAGGCGGGTGCGCGGCCGATGACTTCGCTGCAATATCTGCTCGAGCTCCAGCGCGACTGGGCTCGCACCGCAACCTATGACCTGACCACGGGAATCGCGAAGAACTTCGGCGGCGCCTACGGGCTCGGCATCATCTACGCGAAGACCATGTTCGGCGCTCAGGAAGGACATTGACCATGCCATTCGTCACGACGAAGGACGGCGTCGAGATCTTCTATAAGGATTGGGGGCCGAAGGACGCCCAGCCGATCATGTTCCACCATGGCTGGCCGCTGAGCAGCGACGACTGGGACGCCCAGATGCTGTTCTTCCTCGCCAAGGGCTATCGCGTCGTCGCCAGCGACCGGCGCGGCCATGGCCGCTCGGCCCAGGTCTGGGATGGCCATGACATGGACCATTATGCGGCCGACGCCTCGGCCGTGGTCGAGCATCTCGATCTCCGCAACGCGGTCCATATCGGACACTCGACCGGCGGCGGCCAGGTCGCGCGCTATGTCGCGAAACATGGCGAACCGCAGGGCCGCGTCGCCAAGGCGGTGCTGGTCTCGGCCGTGCCGCCGCTGATGGTCAAGACCGCGGGCAATCCCGGCGGCCTGCCGCTCGAGGTCTTCGACAGCTTCCGCAAGGCGCTGGCCGACAACCGGGCGCAGTTCTTCCTCGATGTGCCGACCGGGCCGTTCTACGGCTACAACCGGCCGGGCGCGAAGGTCGACCAGGGCGTGATCTGGAACTGGTGGCGCCAGGGCATGATGGGCAGCGCCAAGGCCCACTACGACGGCATCAAGGCCTTCTCGGAGACCGACCAGACCGGCGACCTCAAGGCAATCAGCGTACCGACGCTCGTGGCCCATGGCGACGACGACCAGATCGTGCCGATCGGCGCCTCCGCGCATGAATCGATCAAGCATCTGAAGAACGGCACGCTCAAGGTCTATCCGGGCTATCCGCACGGCATGCTGACCACCCATGCCGAGGTGCTGAATGCCGATCTGCTCGCCTTCGTGAAGGGCTGAGCCGGGCCGAAACCTCGTCCGGGGCGGCTATGGCGGCTGCCCCGGCAGCGCCGCCGGGGAGAATGCGATGAAGCTCTATCTCGTCTCGCTCGGTGCCGGGCTTCTGGTCGGCGTCGTCTACGGACTCATGAACGTGCGCTCGCCGGCACCGCCGGTGATCGCACTGGTGGGTCTGCTCGGCATCCTCGCCGGCGAGCAGATCATGCCGATCGCCAAGCGGCTGGTCTCGGGCCAGGGTCTGAGCCTCGGCTGGCTGCAGCGCGAATGCGGCGAGCATGTCTTCGGCGCGCTGCCCACACGCCAGCCGATTGACGAGAAGGACAAGGGACAAGCCTGATGAGCCCGACGCGTCGCCAAACCACCTTCGGCGCCGCAGCCGGTGCCCTGACGGGCCTGCTCGGCAGCGCCGCCGCCCAAACTCCCGGCCAAGGAGCCCGCCCGATGACCGCCGATCTCATTCTCCGCAACGGCCGCTTCACCACGCTCGATCGCGGCAATCCGACGGCGAGTGCGGTCGCGGTCAAGGATGGCACCTTTCTCGCCGTCGGCGGCGAGGCCGAGGTCATGGCCCATGCCGGGCCGACCACGAAGATCATCGACCTGAAGGGTCGCAGCGCCTTGCCCGGCCTGATCGACAACCATCTCCACATCATCCGCGGCGGGCTCAATTTCAACATGGAGCTGCGCTGGGACGGCGTGCGCTCGCTCGCCGACGCGATGAACATGCTCAAGCGCCAGGTCGCGGTGACGCCGCCGCCGCAATGGGTGCGCGTCGTCGGCGGCTTCACCGAGCATCAGTTCGCGGAGAAGCGCCTCCCGACGATCGAGGAACTGAATGCGGTCGCGCCCGACACCCCGGTCTTCATCCTGCATCTCTATGATCGGGCGCTGCTGAACGGCGCCGCGTTGCGGGCCGTCGGTTACAGCAAGGATACGCCGCAGCCGCCCGGCGGCGAGATCACGCGCGACGCAAATGGCAATCCGACCGGCCTGCTGCTGGCCCGGCCGAACGCCAATATCCTCTATGCGACGCTGGCGAAGGGGCCGAAGCTGCCCTTCGACTATCAGGTCAACTCGACCCGCCATTTCATGCGCGAGCTCAACCGGCTCGGCGTCACCGGCGCGATCGATGCCGGCGGCGGCTACCAGAACTATCCCGACGACTACGCCGTCATCCAGAAGCTCTCGGACGACAACCAGCTCACCATCCGCCTCGCCTACAATCTGTTCACGCAGAAGCCCAAGCAGGAGAAGGACGACTTCCTCAACTGGACGAAGACCTCCAAGTACAAGCAGGGCAACGATTATTTCCGACATAACGGCGCCGGCGAGATGCTGGTCTTCTCGGCAGCCGATTTCGAGGATTTCCGCGAGCCTCGGCCCGACATGCCGCCGGAGATGGAGGGCGACCTCGAAGGCGTGGTGCGCATCCTCGCCGAGAACCGCTGGCCCTGGCGCCTGCACGCGACCTATGACGAGACGATCTCGCGGGCGCTCGACGTCTTCGAGAAGGTCGACAAGGATGTGCCCCTGAAGGGGCTGAACTGGTTCTTCGACCATGCCGAGACGATCTCGGAGCGTTCGATCGACCGCATCGCCGCGCTGGGCGGCGGCGTCGCCGTGCAGCACCGCATGGCCTATCAGGGCGAGTATTTCGTCGAGCGCTACGGCGCGGCCGCCGCCGAAGCGACCCCGCCGGTCGCCCGCATGCTGGAGAAGGGCATCAGGACCTCGGCCGGCACTGATGCCACCCGCGTCGCCTCCTACAACCCCTGGGTCTCGCTCTCCTGGCTCGTCACCGGCAAGACCGTGGGCGGCCTGCGGATCACGCCGCAGCGCAACTGCCTCGACCGTGAGACGGCGCTCAGGATGTGGACCGAGAACGTCACCTGGTTCTCGAACGAGGAAGGCAAGAAGGGCCGGATCGCGGTCGGCCAGTTCGCTGATCTCATCGTGCCCGACCGCGATTTCTTCGCCTGCCCGGAGGACGAGATCTCCTTCATCAGCGCGGACCTCACCGTCGTCGGCGGCAAGGTCGTCTATGGCGCGAGGGACTTCGCCAGCGTCGACGAGAGCGCCCCACCACCGGCGATGCCGGACTGGTCGCCGGTGCGCACCTTCAAGGGCTATGCCGCCTGGGGCGAGCCGGAGGGCGCCGGCAAGAACTCGCTGCGCCGCGCCGCACTGAACAACTGCGGCTGCGCCAGCTCCTGCAACGTCCACGGCCACGACCACGCCGGCGCCTGGTCGAGCAAATTGCCGGTCGCCGACCTCCGCAGCTTCTGGGGCGCGCTCGGCTGCGCCTGCTGGGCGGTGTGAGCATGGCCGGGAACGATGCCGCCCCGCGAACCGGCGCGCTGCGCTGGTTCGCGCTGCTCCTGCTCTGCGCCGCCTATGTCCAGGGGCCGCTGACCAAGATCCTCGATTTTCCGGGCGCGCTTGCCGAGATGACCCAATTCGGCCTGACCCCGGCGCCGCTCTTCGCGATCGGCGTCATCGTCTTCGAACTCACTGCTACCGCGATGATCTTGACCGGCCGCTGGCGCTGGCTCGCCGCGCTGGCGCTGGCCGGCTTCACGCTCGTCGCGACCTTCATCGCCATCCGCTTCTGGGAGATGCCCGCAGGCCAGGGGCGGATGATGGCGACGAACAGCTTCTTCGAGCACCTCGGCCTGATCGGCGGCTTCATCCTTGTCGCGCTGGACGATCTCGGGCGGCGCAAGGGCGTCGCGACATGAGCGCCGTCACCCCGCCGGCACCGTCCTCCGGCTTCGCGCCGCTGCGCCAGAAGGTCTTCGCCGTACTCTGGGCGGCAACGATCATCGGCAATATCGGCTCCTTCATGCGCGACGTCGCCAGCGCCTGGCTGGTGACCGACCTCTCCGGCGCGCCGGCCGCCGTCGCGCTGGTCCAGGCGGCGGCGACGCTGCCGATCTTCCTGCTCGCCATTCCGGCGGGCGTGCTCTCCGATATCCTCGACCGCCGCAGGTTCCTGATCGCCATCCAGCTCCTGCTCGGCTGCGTCAGCCTTTCGCTGATGGCGCTGGCGAGTATCGGCCAGCTCAGCGTGCCGGCTTTAGTCGGGCTGACCTTCCTCGGCGGCGTCGGCGCGGCGCTGATGGCGCCGACCTGGCAGGCGATCGTGCCCGAACTCGTCGGCAAGGCCGATCTCAAGAGCGCGGTCGCGCTCAACTCGCTCGGCATCAACATCTCGCGCGCGATCGGCCCGGCACTCGGCGGACTGATCCTCGCCGCCTTCGGCGCCGGCTACACCTATGGCGCCGACGTGCTGAGCTACGTCATCGTCATCGGCGCGCTATTCTGGTGGCAGCGTCCGCAAGGCGCCGACGATGCCTTGAGCGAGCGCTTCGCCGGGGCCTTCCGCGCCGGATTGCGCTACGCCAAGGCGAGCCGCGAGCTGCATGTCGTGCTGCTGCGCGCCGCGATCTTCTTCGCCTGCGCCAGCGCGGTCTGGGCCCTGCTGCCACTGGTCGCGCGCAATCTGCTCGGCGGCGGCGCCGGCTTCTACGGCGTTCTGCTCGGCGCGGTCGGAGCCGGCGCGATCGGAGGCGCCATCGTCCTGCCGCACCTGCGCGCCCATCTCGATGCCGACGGGCTCCTGCTGCTCTCGGCCGTTCTGACCGCCGCCGTGATGGCGCTGCTGACGCTCTCGCCGCCGCAATGGCTCGCGATCCTCATCCTGCTGCTGCTCGGCGCGGCCTGGATCGTGGCGCTGACGACGCTCAACGGCGTGGCGCAAGCGATCCTGCCCAACTGGGTGCGCGGCCGGGCGCTTGCCGTCTATCTCACCGTGTTCAACGGCGCGATGACCGCCGGCAGCCTCGGTTGGGGCGCGGTGGCGGAGGCCGCCGGCATCCGCGGCACGCTCCTGATCGGCGCGGGCGCGCTGCTCATCGCCGGGCTCGTGATGCACCGGATCAAACTGCCGGCCGGCGAGGCGGACCTTGCGCCCTCCAATCACTGGCCGGAACCGCTGGTCGCGGCGGAGGTCGGCAATGATCGTGGCCCCGTCCTGATCCTGATCGAGTACAGCGTCCCGCAGGCCGATCGCGAGGACTTCCTGCGGGCGATCCACGCGCTCTCGGTCGAGCGGCGGCGTGACGGCGCCTATGGCTGGGGCATCACCGAGGACACGGCCGATCCCGACGAGCTGGTCGAATGGTTCATGGTCTCGTCCTGGGCCGAGCATCTGCGCCAGCATCGCCGTGTCTCCAAGGCCGATGCCGACCTGCAGAGCGAGGTCAGGCGCTTCCATGTCGGGGAGACTGGGCCGGTGGTGCGCCACTTCCTCCATGTCGACCCGCCACAGAAAGAGGCGAAGGCGGGAGCAGGGAGAAAGGCATGAGGCGGTGGCGGGCGGTCGCTCTGGCCGGAGCATGCTGGCTCACACTGGCCGGCGCTGCCGCGGCGCAAGCCGACAAGCCCGGCGACACACCGCAGACAGACCCGTTCGACCGGCTCAAGGACATCCCGCTGACCTCGGATGGCGCCGTCACGCTCAGCCTGGGCGGGCAGTTGCGCCTGCGCCCAGAGTTCTCGCGCCATCCCGTCTTCGGGCTGGCGGCGCCCGAGCACAATAACGGCCTGCTGCTCCGCTCCTTCCTCTCCGCCGACCTGCGGCTCGGCCCTTACTTGCGCGGCTTCGTCCAGTTCGCCAGCGGCCAGGCACCGATCTGGACCGGAACGCCGCCGGGAACGCAGCTCGACCGGCTCGATCTGCAGCAGGGTTATGGCGAGCTCACTTTGCCGGCCGTGGCGGGCAGTCTGATGATCCGCGGCGGACGGCAGGAGATGAGCTTCGGCTCCTCGCGCCTGGTCTCGGTACGCGACAGCCCGAACATAAGGCGGGCCTTCGACGGCGTCCGAGCGGCCTGGATCGTGGCTCCGGACAGCCGCATCGACGCCTTCCTGGTGCGGCCGGTCGTGCCCCTGGCCGGCATCTTCGACGACAGATCCGATCCCGCCCAGGCCTTCTGGGGCGTCTACGGCACCAGCGCGGTGCCCGGCATTCCCGCGCTCAAGGCCGATCTCTACTATCTCGGCATCAACCGCGAGAAGGCGCGCTTCGCGCAGGGTACGGCGGACGAGCACCGCCACACCGTCGGCGCGCGGCTGTTCGGAAAGCTGGACAGCTTCGACTGGAATCTGGAGGGCGCCTACCAGTTCGGCCGCTTTGGAAGCGCGGACATCCGGGCCTGGATGGCGTCGGCCGTGTTCGGCTACAGCTTCGCGGAGCTGCCTCTCGCGCCACGGATCGGCCTCAACGCCGATGCCTTCAGCGGCGACCACAATCTGAGCGACGGCACGCTCGGCACCTTCAATCCGCTCTACCCGCGGTTGCCTTACTTTTCCGAGGCCAATCTCGTCGGCCCGGCCAACCTGATGAGCCTCCAGCCGAACCTCACCCTGACGCTGCTGCCCAAGGTCAAGCTGACGCTCGGCTGGAATCCGCTCTGGAAGCAAGCCGAGGCCGATGCCTATTACGGCCCGACGATCATGCCGGTCGCGCGCACGGCGGGCGGCGCCGGCCGCTATCTCGGCCACCAGCTCTCGACCACGCTGGAATGGAGCCCGGCCGAGCATCTGACCTTCGGGGGCACCCATGTCGCCTATGAGCCGGGCGAGCGCATCCGCAGGGCCGGCGGCGTCTCCGGTTCCTTCACCGCCGGCTGGGCGACCGTCTCGTTCTGAAAGGAGGGCGGAACAACCAGGAAAATCGTCAACTCGCGAAGCAGAACGACAATCCCGAGACCATCCCGCCAGCGATAGTGCTGCGCGATGCCCGGCGCCGGCCCGGCGCCATCGACCAACGGATCGCCATCCGGAGACCACCATGTCCAACTACCAGCAAGTCCTGACGCCCAAGAACTGCCAGATGATCTTCATCGACCAGCAGCCGCAGATGGCTTTCGGCGTGCAGTCGATCGATCGGCAGGTCCTGAAGAACAATGTCGTCGGCCTCGCCAAGGCGGCGAAGGCCTTCAACGTCCCGACCACGATTACCACGGTCGAGACCAACAGCTTCTCCGGCCATACCTATCCCGAACTGCTCGCGGTGTTCCCGCAGAACAAGATCCTCGAGCGCACCTCGATGAACTCCTGGGACGACCAGAATGTGCGCGACGCGCTCGCCGCCAACAACCGCAAGAAGGTCGTGGTCTCCGGGCTCTGGACCGAGGTCTGCAACACCACCTTCGCGCTCTGCGCCATGCTGGAAGGCGGCTACGAGATCTACATGGTGGCGGACGCATCCGGCGGGACGTCCAGCGACGCGCATAAATACGCGATGGACCGGATGGTGCAGGCGGGTTGCGTCCCGGTGACCTGGCAGCAGGTGCTGCTCGAATGGCAGCGCGACTGGGCCCATCGCGAGACCTACGACGCCGTGATGGCGATCGTGAAGGAGCATTCCGGCGCCTATGGCATGGGCGTCGATTACGCCTACACCATGGTCCACAAGGCGCCCGAGCGCGTCACCCATGGCGAAACCATCGGGCCGAACGCCGCGTCTTAGTCACGAAACAGGCCGAGATTGAAGGCCCGGGAGGTGGCCGGCGGCGTGAGCCGAGCCCCTCCGAGCTCACTCTTTCGAGCACAAATGTGTTCAAGCACCGAAGCTTGCCCCTACCTCAGATCGCAGCAATCCTTCGATCTGGCATGAAATTTCCCGTTCGACCGGAGCCTCGATCGGCGCCGGTCATGCATTGACTTCGGGGTCATTCTTCGGTGCCCAACGACAAGTAACGACAGCCAAGAACAGCCGCCCGTCCCGGCCGGTCGAATACCGCCGTGGAAAGCGCCGAAAGCGGGACGCACAGGCCCGGTTTCGAGCGCGACATCGGCGACGAGGAGTGCCCTACACAACGCAGCGCCGTCCGATCGCGAACGGAACCGTTGACCGATGCACGCCGCGGATCGCCACGAGGTCGCCGATGCACGCCGCACCGCCTTCGCCGCCGGAATCGATCGCCAGAACGTCGCTTTCGTTGAATGTGTCGATGATCGGAGCCTGCGTCCGAGGACGAGCATCGGTGGCATCAGGCGGCCTGCCCGGCCACCTCCAGAACCGCCGCGCGAATCCGCGCGGCGAAATCCAACGCGACGGCCGAGCGGAAGCGGCCGGCTCCCCAGATGATGGCGATGTCGTAGGTCACCGTCGGCCTGAGCGGCCGGACCTCGACGCCCTTGCCGCGATATTCCGCCGCCGTGAACGGATCGACCACCGAAAGCCCCGCACCGGCCGCAACGAGCCCGCAAGCGATCATCGACAGTGGAGTCTCGACCCGCGTCTGGCGCGAAACACGATGGGCCGAGAAAAGGGCATCGATCCGGTAGCGCAGCTGCGTCGACTGCTCGAGCGAGATGAAGGGTTCGTCGACGAAATCCTCCGGCGTCAATTCGGCCTTGGCGGCGAGGCGATGCCCGGTCGGCAGCACGGCGACGGGCGCCATCGCAGGCAGGATCTCGATATCGATCCCCGGAAAATCCAGCGGGAGCTGCGCGAAGCCGAGCTCGCAGAAGCCCGAGGTGACCCAGTCCACGACCTGCGAGGAGATGCTGCCATAGAGCGCGATCTCCAGATCCGGCTTCTGCTTGAGATAGCTGCCGACGACCCGCGGCAGGAAGCCGACATTGAACGCCGGCAGCGCCGCCACGCGTAGCGAACCGGCCCGCCCGTCGCGCAGGTTGCGGGCCGCGTTCTCGATACGCTCCAGCCCGACGAACTGGCGCTCGACCTCGCGATAGAGTGACAGCGCCTCATTCGTAGGCACGAGCCGCGCGCCCCGCTTCACGAACAGCGTTAGCCCCAGCGCGTATTGCAGGTCCTGGATCAGGCGCGTCACCGCCGGTTGCGTGACATTCAGCGCCTGTGCCGCGGCGGTGACACCGCCGGTCACGATCACCGTGCGGAAAGCCTCGATCTGGCGCGGATTCAGCATGATGGCTTCTCCTCCGAGCCGGACATAACATTTCGGCATGGACTACGCGAAACATTCGATTTGACCAGTTCGAAATCAGCCCCGAACCTAGCGGCATCACTCGAAAACGAGGAGGGGATCCCGTGAAGCTTGCCATCACATTCGCTCTTGTCGCTGGAACCGCGCTCGCCGGCTCCGCCGCTTTCGCCCAGCAGAAGACGCTCTACGTCGCCGGCTATGGCGGCTCCTACGAACAAACCATGCGCAAGGAGGTCATCCCGGCCTTCGAGAAGCAGGCCAACGTCAAGATCGAATACGTCGCCGGCAATTCGACCGACACGCTCGCCAAGCTGCAGGCGCAGAAGGGCAACCAGCAGATCGATGTCGCCATCGTCGACGACGGCCCGGCCTATCAGGCCGTCGCGCTCGGCTTCTGCGGCACGCTCACCGACGCGCCCATCTACAAGGACGTGGCGCCGGTGATGAAGTTCAAATCGAACAAGGGCGTGGGGCTGGGCCTCGTCGGCACCGGCCTGTTCTACAACAAGAAGGTGTTCGACGAGAACAAGTGGCCGGCGCCGACCTCGTGGGAAGATCTGAAATCGAAGACCTACGGCAAGAAGATCGTCGTCCCGCCGATCAACAACACCTACGGCCTGCATGCGCTGATCGCCTTCGCTCAGCTCGGCGGCGGCGGCGAAAGCAACATCGAGCCCGGCTTCAAGGCGTTCAAGACGGACATCAACCCGAACATCGTCGCCTATGAGCCTTCCCCGGCGAAGATGACGGAGCTGTTCCAGAGCGGCCAGGCCGTTCTCGGCGTCTGGGGCTCAGGCCGCGTCAAGGCCTTCGCCGATACCGGATTCCCGGTCGCCTTCGTCTATCCGAAGGAAGGCGGCTATGCGCTGGGCGTCGCCGCCTGCCCGGTCGAGGGCTCGAAGAATGCGGCCGAGGCCAATGCCTTCATCCAGTTCATGCTCTCGCCCCCGATCCAGAAGATCATGGCGACCGGCGCCGGCTTCGGCCCCGCCAACACGACCGTGACCCTGACGCCGGACGAGCAGAAGGGATTGCCCTATGGCGAGGAGGTCAAGAAGCTCAAGGCCGTCGACTGGGACATCACCAACGACAAGCGTGAGGAGTGGACCAAGCGCTGGAACCGCGAGATCGAGCGGTAAGACCGGCCCGAAGCCGTCATTCTCGGGCGTCGCCCCGCGACGACCCGAGAATCTCACGACGGTTCACTCGCCCGGCTTGCACGAGATGGTCGGGGCAAGCCCGACCATGACGCCCGCGCTCAAGCAGAAGTCGTCTGGAATCCATGTCCCATCTCGTTCTCGAAGGCCTCGGCAAGTCCTATGGCGCGGCGGTTGCCGTTGAGGGGCTCGACCTCTCGGTCGCGCGCGGCGAGTTCATCTCGCTGCTCGGCCCTTCCGGCTGCGGCAAGACCACGACGTTGCAGATGATCGCCGGCTTCGTACCGATCGATCGCGGCCGCATCCTGCTCGACGGCAGCGACCTCGGCAGCGTCGCCCCCAACAAGCGCGGCCTCGGCATCGTTTTCCAGAGCTATGCACTCTTTCCGCATATGACGGTGGCGCAGAACATCGCCTTCGGCCTGGACATGCGCGGCATCGAGAAGACGGAGCGCGAGAAGCGCACGCTGGAAGCGATGGCGCTGGTCGGGCTCAAGGGTTTCGAGGACCGCTACCCCCGCCGGATGTCGGGCGGGCAGCAGCAGCGCGTGGCGCTGGCGCGCGCGCTGGTGATCAGGCCCTCGCTGCTCCTGCTCGACGAACCGCTCTCCAATCTCGACGCCAAATTGCGCGAGGAGATGCAAGGGGAGCTGCGCCAGATCCAGCGCTCGATCGGCACGACGACCATCCTCGTCACCCATGACCAGCATGAGGCGATGGCGCTCTCGGACCGGATCGTCGTGATGAATCGCGGGCGCGTCGAGCAGATCGGCGCACCCGATACGGTCTACGGCGCGCCCGATACCGCCTTCGTCGCGAACTTCCTCGGCAAGACCAACGTCCTCAAGGCGACCGGCGACGGCCGCGGCCATGCGACGATCGAAGCCCTTTCCGTGCCACTCGCCGGCGCGGCTTCAGGCGCGTTGCGCATCGCCGTCCGTCCCGAGCGCCTCGGCTTCGCGGCAGAGGACACACCGGGCTTCGCCGCGCGCATCACCTCCCGCGTCTTCCAGGGCGCGCATTGGCTGCTGACGGCCGAGAGCGCCGCCGGCCCGGTCACCCTGATCCGGCACAATGACGGCACGCCCATCCCCGGCGAAGGCGAAACGGTGAAGCTGAGCTTCGGCGCAGGCGACGCTGCGTTGCTGGCAGAAGGTTCAGGCTCATGAGCCAGGCCGTCCCCGCCCGCACGACGCCCTACTGGATGACGGGTCCGGCACTCGCCGTCTTCCTCGGCCTCGTCATCATCCCGCTCGGCATGACGGTGCTGCTCGCCTTCTACGATTGGGGCCAATACAAGGGCATCGTCGCCGAGTTCACGCTGAAGAATTTCCGCGAAATCTTCAGCGACAGCTATTTCCTCGAAGTCTTCCTACGCACCCTGCGCATCGCGGTTCTGGTGACGCTGTTCGCCATCCTGATCGGCGTGCCCGAGGCCTATATCCTCAACCGCATGTCGCCGGCCTGGCGCGGCATCTGCCTGCTCGCGATCATCGGGCCGCTTCTGGTCTCGGTGGTGGCGCGCACGCTCGGCTGGGCGCTGCTACTCGGCTCGAACGGGCTGGTCAACCGAGGGCTGATGGCGCTCGGGCTCATCGGCCAGCCGCTCGAATTCATGTTCACTGAGACCGGCGTGGTGATCGCGCTCGTCCATGTGCTCATCCCCTTCATGATCCTCGCGGTCTGGGCCTCGCTGCAGCGGCTCGATCCGCAGATCGAGAACGCGGCGCTCTCGCTCGGCGCCGGCCGCCTGACGATCTGGCGGCGCGTGATCCTACCTCAGATCGTGCCGGGCATCCTCTCGGGCTCGATCATCGTCTTCGCGCTAGCGGCGAGCGCTTTCGCCTCGCCCGCGATCATCGGCGGCCGGCGGCTCAAGGTCGCGGCGACGCTGGCCTATGACGAGTTCCTGAACACGCTGAACTGGCCGCTCGGCGCCGCCGTCGCCGTCCTGCTGCTGGCCGCCCTGGTCATCCTCACTGTCGGCGCCAACCGGCTGGTCGAGCGCCGCTATGCACAGGTGTTCGAATGAGCCGCAACGGTCCCTTTGCCATCCTGTTCCATGCGCTCTTCATCGTCTTCATGCTGGCGCCGCTGGTGGTGGTCTGCCTCGTCGCCTTCACGCCGGAGGGCTATCTCTCGCTCCCCGGCAAGGTCTGGAGCCTGCGCTGGTTCAAGGCGATCCTGGATTATCCCGAATTCCTGCGCGCCTTCCGCGACTCGCTCTGGCTGGCCGCGCTGTCCTCGACGGTCGCGATCGGGCTTGCCGTGCCGGCCGCGCTCGCCATTGCCCGCTATCGCTTCCCCGGCCGCGAGGCGATGACGGCGCTGTTCATGTCGCCGCTGATGGTGCCGCATGTCGTGCTGGGCATCGCCTTCCTGCGCTTCTTCACGCAGATCGGCCTCTCCGGGACCTTTCTCGGGCTGGTGCTGAGCCATATCATCGTGATCATTCCCTTCGCGCTGCGCCTCGTGCTCGCCGCCTCCTATGGCATCGACCGGCGCATCGAGCATGCCGCCATCTCGCTCGGCGCGAGCCCTGCCGTGGTCTTCCGGCGGGTGACGCTGCCGCTGATCTTGCCCGGCGTCGTCTCGGGCTGGCTGCTCGCCGCGATCAATTCCTTCGACGAGGTGACGATGACCGTCTTCATCGCCTCGCCGGCAACCACCACGCTGCCCGTCCGGATGTTCCTCTACATCCAGGACAATATCGACCCGCTCATCGCAGCCGTCTCCGCCTGCCTGATCGCCCTGACCGCCATCCTGCTGATGGCGCTCGACAGGCTCTTCGGACTCGACCGGCTGTTCGTCGGAACCGGAAAAGGCTGACCCTCGTGCCCATTCCTCCCAAAGAACCCGATGTCGCCGTGATCGGCGGCGGCGTGGTCGGCGGCGCCATTGCGCTCGGCCTCGCCCGCAACGGCGCCAAGGTCGCGATCCTCGATGAAGGCGATACAGCCTTCCGGGCCTCGCGCGGCAATTTCGCGCTGGTCTGGGTGCAGTCCAAGGGCTTCGGCATGCCCGATTACGCGCTCTGGTCGCGCCGCTCCGCCGATAGCTGGCACGAGCTCGCCGCTTCGCTCGCCGGCGAGACCGGGATCGATGTCGCCCATAGCCAGCCGGGCGGCTTCATGCTCTGCCTGTCGGAGGAGGAGCTCGACAAGCGCGTCGACGCCATGCGCCGCCTCCATAACAGCCGGCCGCTCACCGACTTCCCTTATGAAGTGCTCGACCATGCCGAGACCAAGCGGTGCCTGCCCGCCATCGGAAAGGACGTGGTCGGCTCGCTCTATTCCCCGCTCGACGGCCATGTGAATTCGCTGAAGCTGTTCCGGGCGCTGCGCGAGGCGACGGTCCGGCGTGGCGTCGACTATCGCCCGAACAGCCCGGTCGAGAGCATCGTGCCGAAGGATGGCGGCTTCGCCATCACCGGCCCCTGGGGCGAGATGCGCGCCGGCAAGGTCGTGCTCTGCGCCGGGCTCGGCAATGCGCGGCTCGCGCCGATGGTCGGGCTCGATGCTCCGGTGAAACCGAGCAAGGGCCAGATCATCGTCACCGAGAAGACCGAACCCTTCCTGCACAATCCGATGGTCACGGTGCGCCAGACCGACGAAGGCGGCGTGATGATCGGCGACAGCCAGGAGGATCGCGGCTTCGATACCGTCGTCGGCCAGCCGATTCTCTCGACCATGGCGGAGCGGGCCGTGAAGATGTTCCCGCGCCTTGCCGGCCTCAATGTCGTCCGCACCTGGTCGGCGCTGCGCGTGATGAGCCCCGACGGCTTCCCGATCTACGACCAGTCCGAAAGCCATCCCGGCGCCTTCGTCGTCACCTGCCATTCCGGCGTGACGCTCGCCGCCAACCATGTCCTGACGCTCGCGCCCGCGATCCTCGCCGGCACCTTGCCGGAGAGCGTCGCGAGCTTCACCGCACGGAGGTTCCATGTTCCGGCCCATAGCTGACCTTGCTGCGAGCGGGGAGCTGAGCTTCACCTTCGACGGCCGGCCGCTGACGGCACGCGCGGGCGACACCGTCGCCGCCGCCCTGCTCACCAACGGCATCACCGCCTGCCGCGAGACACCGGTCTCCGACACGCCGCGCGCGCCTTATTGCCTGATGGGGGTCTGCTTCGACTGCCTCGTCGTCATCGACGGCATCG
Source organism: Hyphomicrobiales bacterium (assembly GCA_930633495.1). Lineage (NCBI taxonomy): Bacteria > Pseudomonadati > Pseudomonadota > Alphaproteobacteria > Hyphomicrobiales > Hyphomicrobiales bacterium. The sequence continues at coordinate 1,546,585 of CAKNFJ010000001.1, forward strand.
GCAACCGGCAGGGCTGCCTCGTGCCGCTCGTCGAGGGCATGCGCATCGAGACCCAGCATGGCCGCCGCCATCTCACGGAGGCCGCGGAATGACTCCGATCGCCAGCATCGAACAGCTTGCCGAAACCTATGACCTCCTCGTCGTCGGTGCAGGCCCGGCCGGTCTCTCCGCCGCCGCGCGTGCCGCCGAGCTCGGCCTCTCCGTCCTGCTCACCGACGAGAATCCGGCGCCGGGCGGCCAGATCTACCGCGCGGTGACCACGACGCCGGTCAAGAACCGCGCCATCCTCGGCGAGGACTATTGGCGCGGCGCGGATATCGTCGCGCGCTTCGGGCGCTCGCAAGCCGCTTATGCCCCGCGCTGCACCGTCTGGTCGATCGGCCCCGACGAGACCGCGCCCGGCACCTTCGAACTCGGCCTCTCGCTCGACGGCAAGGCCCGCATCATCGGCGCCAGGCAAGTGATCCTCGCCACCGGCGCGCAGGAGCGGCCCTTCCCGATCCCCGGCTGGACCTTGCCCGGCGTGATGACGGCGGGCGCCGCCCAGATCGCCCTCAAATCCGCCGGCGCCATTCCGGCAGGGCGCACGGTCATCGCCGGCTGTGGCCCCCTGCTCTACCTGCTGGCAGGCCAGCTCGCGGCAGCCGGCTGCCAGATCGCCGCCGTGCTCGACACGACGCCATCCGCCAACTGGTCGAAGGCGCTTGGCCATCTGCCGGACTTCCTGCGCTCGCCCTATCTCGCCAAGGGCCTCAAGCTGATGGCGGCGGCGCGGCGCAAGCTGCGCTTCGTCTCCGGCGTGACCGGGCTGACGGCGACCGGCGACGGAAAGCTCGGCTCGGTCCAGTTCGAACAGGGCGGCCGGACCGGCACCATCGCCTGCGACACGCTGCTGCTGCATCAGGGCGTGATCCCGAGCGTCAACTTCTCCAATGCCGCCGGCTGCGCCCATGATTTCGACGTGGAGCAGCATGCCTGGGTGCCGCGCGTGGATGCCTGGTTCGCCTCGACCGTGCCCGGCATCGCCATCGCCGGTGACGGCGCCGGCATCGGCGGCGCGGAAAGCGCCGCCCTGCGCGGCGAGATCGCGGCCTTTGGCACCGCGTCGCGGCTCGGCAAGCTCAACGAATCCGAGCGCGACCGGCAAGCGGCACCGATCCGCAGCGAGCTTGAAAAGAAACTGCGCGGCCGGCGCTTCCTCGACCTGCTCTACAAGCCGGCGCCGCAATTCCTGGCGCCGCCCAAGGACGAGACCATCATTTGCCGCTGCGAGGAGGTCACGGCCGGTCAGGTCCGCGACGCAGCGAGACGCCTCGGCGTCACCGGCCCCAACCAGATGAAGGCCTTCCTGCGTTGCGGCATGGGCCCCTGCCAGGGCCGTCTCTGTGGCCCGACCGTGGTCGAATTGATCGCCGAAACGCGCGGCACCACCCCGGCCGAGACCGGCTACTACCGCCTGCGCCCGCCGATCAAGCCGGTGACGCTGGCCGAGTTGGCCGCCCTGCCACAGACCGAGGCCTCGGTGAAGGCGGTCGTGCGATGAGCGGAGACGGCCGCAGCGCTGATGTCATCGTCATCGGCGGCGGCATCCATGGCTGCTCGACCGCGCTGCATTGCGCGATGCGCGGGCTCTCGGTCATCCTGATCGAGAAGGATCATGCCGGGCGCCACGCCTCCGGCGTCAATGCCGGCGGCGTGCGCCAGCTTGCGCGTCATGTCGCGGAAATCCCGCTTTCCAACGCCTCGATGGTGCTCTGGCACAACATTGCGGAGCTGGTCGACGACGATTGCGGCTTCACCAGCGACGGGCAGATCCTCGTTGCCGAGGACGAGGCCGATCTGGAGGGCTGCCGCGCCCGCGTCGCCGACCTGACGCTGCGCGGCTTCCATCATGAGGAGCTGATCGACGCCAAGGAATTGCGCGCGATCGTTCCAGCCGTTTCCGAGACCTGCCCCGGCGGCGTGATCTCTCGCCGCGACGGCGCCGCCATTCCCTTGCGCGCGACGCAAGCCTTCAAGCGCAAGGCACAGAGCCTCGGCGTCGCCATCCGCGAGGGCGTGCGCGTGACCAAGGTCGAGCAGGACGGGGCGAACTGGCGCGTCGTCACCGATGTCGGCGACTTCCTTGGCGCTCGCATCGTCAATGCCGCCGGCGCCTGGGCCGACCGCATCGCCAACGATCTCGGCGAGCCCGTGCCGCTCGAAGTGATCGCGCCGATGCTGATGATCACGGCGCCTCTGCCGGCCTTCATCAAGCCCGTGGTGATCCTGCGCGGGCGCAAGCTCTCCTTCAAGCAGTTCGACAACGGCACGGTGCTGATCGGTGGCGGCCATCTCGGCACGCCCCTACGCGACGAGAACGTCACCCTGCTCGACTGGAAGAAGCTCGCGATCAGCGCCGGCACGGTCTGGGACCTCTTCCCGATCATGCGCGGCGCGCCGGTGGTGCGCGCCTGGGCCGGCATCGAGGCGCGCATGCCCGACGATCTCCCGGTCTTCGGCCGGAGCGCCAAGCATGAGGGCGTCTATCACCAGTTCGGCTTCTCGGCCCATGGCTTCCAGCTTGGCCCCGGCGCCGGCGCGGTGATGGCCGAGATCATCGCAACCGGCCAGTCGAACGTGCCGATCGACGGCCTCGGCATCGCCCGCTTCAGCCCCAACCATTGAGTTTCAACGCAGGAGAAGACCCATGGCCATCAAGCGCTCCATCCGCACGCCGATCCAGAACCGCATCGTCGAGACCGGCAATCTCGTCTTCGTCGGTGGCGTCATCGCCGACGACACCACCCAGTCGATGGGCCCGCAGACCCAGAACATCCTCGGCAAGATCGAGGGCTATCTCGGCGAGGTCGGGCTGGACCGCAAGGCGATCGTCGCCGCGCAGATCTTCGTCACCGACCTCTCCCAGAAGAAGGAGATGGACGCCGCCTGGACCGGCTTCTTCGGAGAGGACATGCCGACGCGCGCGACGGTCGGCGTCGCCGATCTCGGCGGCGGCGCGATGATCGAGGTGGTGGTCACCGCCGCGCGTTAAGCGAAGCCGAGCAAATCCTCGCGCTCATACCAGGCATTGCGACGGTATGAGCGTCGACGGTCGGTTTCACGCAACCCTGTTGGAGAGAAAGCCGAGGCTCGAACGCAGGCTGGGCCGAGCGGGCACGAGCATGAGCCTTGCGAATGCCCCGTACCCGTTGCGGCGGCGCCACGCCCCTCGTCCCTCGCGCAACGGTGCATCGCCCGGACGAGCGCTCGATCCCCACGGCTAACCTGGTCTCGCTTCGTTGCGAAATCGACGCGGCGTGGTCCCGGACATCCGGCGGAATGCGCGTGTGAAATGCGCCGGGTCGGCATAGCCCGAGGCAAACGCCACGTCGATGACCTTGATGTCGGTAGAGCGCAAGAGTTTCGCCGCTTTTTCATATCGGGCGGCTTCGAGCAGATCCGAGTATGTAAGGCCCGCGGCCGAGAGCTTGCGCTGAAGGCTCCTGACGCTGGTCCGTGCCATTTCCGCGATTTCGGCGACGGTCGGGATTCTTTCATCCAGATAGGCTGGCAACATCAATTTGAGAGAGCTGATGATTTCGCCCCCGTTGGCCTCGACGTCGCCTTCGGGAAAGCCAAACGGCGTATCGACGACCGGGCTGGGAACGCCCATCAATGCGAGCGGCACTTCGATCCACGAGGCGTGTTGCCCGGAGAGAAACCGCGTGTTCGGCCAGCAGGCCTGGGTTTCCAAGCTTGGGACGTACCGCGCCTCGAAAGCTATCGTGGTGGGTGCCCATTCCGGCCCGGCAAACTGCCGCACGATATGGATCAGAAAAATATTCTGCAGCCACTGTGAATGCTCGAGGTGAGCGAGACCCGCGGTGCCGATGAGCTTGCTGCATATCTTTATGTGATCATCGGCCCGTTCGAGCCATATGCTGAGAACATTGTCCTCTAGCGTTGCCCATTTGCAGATCTGCTGCAGAGCGGTGAACAGCGTCGGCGAGCACCCGATGATTCGCCTGAGCTGCGCGCTGAGGTGACAAAACTGAAGCCGCTTTGCCGCCTGAAATCCAAAATCAACGATACCTTGCGACCGCTGCGCTCTTTCGGCGAATTCGACCGCGCGTAGCAGCGGCATGAAATCGTCGGCCTTCTCCTCAAGCGAAGTGGGCAACCGGAGTTTTTCCAGCAGCGATACGGTGGGAGCGCCTATCTCATCGTGGATGCTGGTGAACGGGATGAGGAACTGACACCGTGCCAAAGGTATTTGGCTCATGATGTTCGCTTCCCCCAAGGTTGCAAAGTGGAACGCCGTTTCGGATCAGGATCGGACCGCGGCGGACCCGTTCCCCCTGATAAAATCCTATACCGAACCCGATTTTGGCGGGCGATGGCCAGATGAGCCACCCAAATGAGCATTACATGACGCACCATGTGAACGGAGGCGCGAAGGTTTCGTCCCTTCGTGACAAGGCGATGAAACTTGGCCATCCCCCCTCCGAACACGCCGTACGGGAAGCCATCGCAGCGTCGTTGGAAAGTGGCGCATCGCTTCGACATATTGCAAGCCGTTTGGGGCTAAGTGCCCGCTCGCTTCAACGGCACCTCGCCGCGTGCGAAACAAGCCATAGCGAAATCGTCACCGAAGTCCGGCTCGCGACCGCCTGCCTGTTGTTGACCGAAACCAGCGAGAAGATTTCGCGCATTGCTCTGCTGCTCGGTTACACCAGCCCAACCAGCTTTTGCCGTAGCTTCAGACGCCTGATGAAAGTCCAGCCTGCGAATTACAGGCGGCTACGGCGCAAATGACGGCGGCCCCATCGGCGAGACGCAGTTCCCCTCGAAACCGCGCTTGGCGCGAAATGGCAAGATTCCGCGTGAACGGCAGCGCCAAATGCCGCAGCGCAATCGCCATGATCGAAACTCGGCTTCGAGGTCGACAGGGCACGGTTTCGCGACGAGTGACCGGGGACGCGTGGCTGCAAAAGCCGATCTGGCGCGCTTCAGTCTGGCGCATGGTGGAGGTGCACACATGAAGATAACCCGGCGAACTGCAGCTTTCGGTGGCGCAGGAGCGCTTGCCAGCGCGACGATGGGACACTCGGCGCTCGCCCAGGAGGGAGCCCTCCTCGGCATCGGGGAAGGCCTCGAGGATTTCTGGCTGGCGACCGATGCCTACATCTTCGGATATCCGCTGGTCACCATGGAGATGACCCGCCGGATCCTCACCAATGTCGCCGAGCCGGTGGGAACGCGGGCTCCGATGGGACAAATCATCAAGATGCGGAGCTATCCCGATTCGTCGTTCAGGGATGTCACGGCGCCCAACGCGGATACGCTGTATACCACCGCATTCTTCGATGTCGGCAAGGAGCCGTGGGTCCTCAGCGTTCCGGACATGCAGGGCCGCTACTTCCTGCTGCCGATGCTGGACGGCTGGACAACGGTCTTCCAGGTACCGGGCAAGCGCACGACCGGCACCGGAGCCCAGACCTACGCGATAACCGGCCCCGGCTGGAAAGGCACGCTGCCGGACGGCGTGAAGGAATATAAGTCCTCGACAAATATCGTCTGGCTGCTCGGGCGCATCTACTGCACCGGCACGCCCGAAGACTACGCCGCGGTTCACAAGCTGCAAGACCAGTTCAAACTCGTCCCGCTCAGCGCGTACGGCAAGCCCTACACGCCGCAGCCCGGCAAAGTCGATCCGTCGATCGACATGAAGACGGCCGTGCGCGACCAGGTTAACCGCATGGACGCGGTGTCCTATTTCAAACTGCTCTGCGAGTTGATGAAGAGCAACCCGCCTTCTCCCGCCGATGCCCCCGAACTGGCCCGCTTTGCCGATATCGGCATCGTTCCCGGCCAGGATTTCGACGAAAGCAAGTTCAAGGTCGACTTTGCGAAGCGCGTTCCCGAAGTCGCCTTCGACAGGATTATGCTGCAGTTCAAGATCAACAAGGCCGTCAATCACAAGAACGGCTGGGCCTTCACCACAAGGACCGGCATCTACGGCACCGACTACTTGATGCGCGCGCTGATAACCGCCATCGGCCTCGGCGCCAATCGGCCTCAGGACGCGGTGTACCCGACCTCTCAGCGCGATGCCGTTGGTCGCAAGTACAGCGGAAAGAACAAATACGTCATGCGCTTCCCCAAGGGCGATTTGCCGCCTGCCGAGGGCTTCTGGTCGCTGACCATGTATGACGACAAGTATTTTTTCGTGAGCAACCCGATCAATCGGTATTCGATCAGCGCGCGCCAGAACCTGCAGAGCAACCCGGACGGCTCGACCGATCTGTATATTCAGCATGAATCGCCCGGCAAGGACAAGGAATCGAACTGGCTTCCTGCGCCTGCCGGCGACTTTGTCCTGATGCTGCGCATGTATTGGCCGAGTGAAACAGACCCCTCGATCATCAACGGGACATGGACGATTCCTGCTGCGGCGAAACAGTCCTGACCGGGCATTTCCAAGGTGCCCACTCCATAAAACGCCGGTATAACTCTGTGAGGAAATGAAAATGATCAGGGAAGTAATCGCTGGGACGTTCTTGGCAATCGCGCTGACGGCTCCCGCCGTCGCGCAGACCGCCCTGAGCTCATACGCGGACGACAAGGGTTACATCGATGTGCAGAAACTGACCTGCGCCCAATTGGCGGGAACATTTCAGGAAGACGCCGACATGCTGACGACCTGGTACAGCGGCTGGTACAATGGTCTTGCACGAAAGCACATGCTCAACGTCAAGCGCGGGAAAGAAGCGGAGCACGAGGTCATTCAATACTGCAAAGCCAATCAGAACAAGCGGGTGATCGAAGCCATCGCCGTGGTGTTCAAGGATATGCGGGCCGAGCGCGGCATCAAGATGAAGCCCTGATCTGAGGGCGCGTCTTTCCGTTCAATATCCGGGCCGGGTTTTCAGCCCGGCCCCTGGCCTCGATCCACAAGGGACGATGACGATGAAGCCGTTTCGCTTGGTTGGTTGGATCGCTTTCGCGGGCGCCATTCTCTCCGGCTGTCAAACGTCGCAGTCGCGACAGGAACAACTCGCCGCGATCTGCGCGGATCCTGCGAACAGGCAGCCGCAGACAGCTTATTTTTCAGAGTGCCAAGCCCTTTACCCATCCTCGGACCGGGCTTTACAAAGGAACTATCGGCTTGGCGCGCCAGTGGGCAATTGAAGGTAACTGAATTGACACCCATCGTCAGACATTGCGCGCTTTCCGTTCTCTTCGCGCTGACGCTGGGCGGCATCAGGGCAGAGGCCGCCGACCTGCCGCCCCCCGCCGCGCCTGCTCCGCCGACCATGGCATCGGCCTGGACGTACCGCTTTACCCCCTATGGCTGGCTCACCTCGCTCAGCGGAAGCCAGACCGTGAGGGGAAGAAGCGTCAACGTCGATGCAAGCTTCATCGATATCATGGACGCGACCATCGAGGACGGCGGAACTCTCATCGGCCTGATGGGCGATTTGGAGGCCCGGAACGGACCCTTTTCGATCTATGGCAATTTTGCCTGGTCGAAACTCGGCATCGAAAGGAGCGGCCTTAGAACTCGATCTGCGTCGCCCGACATATCAGGCTCGGTGGGGGCGGCAGCCAAGATCACGTTCTCGATGGCGATCCTCGAGGTCGGCGCCGCTTATGAGGTGGCGCGCTTCGGATCGGTCGGGTTCGACGTTCTGGGCGGCGCTCGCTACTGGCACCAACGCGCCGAGCTCTCATTCGACCGCGTGGGGACGTTCGATACGGGCGACCTCAACCTGGCGAGCGATGTCGCCATCGCCCGGTCCGGCGCCGTGAACTGGCTCGATGGCTTCGTCGGCGCGCGCATGCGGGTGGCCGTAGCTCCCGGACAAGAACTGTTCGTGCGTGGCGATATCGGCGGTGGCGGCAGTAATTTCTCGTGGCAGGCCATCGCGGGATATGGCTTCGATTTCGCGGAGAAGAACGGTGTCACCTATTCCGGCATCGTCGGGTACCGGGCGCTCTACGTCGATTACGACAAGGGAGAAGGACGCCGGCGCTATGCGTTCGACATGCTCCAGCACGGACCGATCGTCGGGCTGAGCCTGCGGTTCTAGGCCCAGAGAAGGCGTCCGGCTTCGGCATCGGCACGCAAGGCTTATCATCGTGGCAGTCGAGCGTGAACGGCTTCGCCCAGCAGAATGCCCCGCCAGCTGTCTCGATGCCGACGATGGGGAATAGCATGGTGCGATTTACCCTATGGACGGGGAGCCTCCTTGTCATTGCCGCCCTGGCGGCGGCAATCCATTACTGGTCGCCGCATGCGACCTTGCGGGTGACGACCGGCCCCTTCGGCACCGAGGCGCAGCGCCTTGTCGGCGCGCTCATCACCGAGGTCGCGAAGGATCATCCCCGCGTGAGGCTGCAGCCGGTTCAAGTCGACGACCTGGCCGCCAGTTCAAAAGCGATCGAAACCGGCGATGCCGAACTCGCCTTGATCCGCAGTGACGTTTCCCCGCCCTCCAATGGCCAGACCATCGTGCTCCTCCGCCGCGATGTCGTGGCCTTCGTGCTGCCGCCGAAATCGTCGATCGACAGCATCGGCAAGCTCGCCGGCAAGACGGTCGCGATTCCGCAAGGGCGCTTGCAGGACGTCAACTCCGCGATGCTCGACACCATCCTGAGCTACTACAACGTCGCGCCTTCGACCGTGAAAAGGGTGTTCCTGTCCGCTGACGAGATGATTGCAGCGGTCCATCAGCGACATATCGAGGCCATCCTTGCCGTCGGTCCTGTCGGGCCGGGGGACGTGGTCGGGGCAGTCGCGGCCATGGCCAAGGGAAGCGGCGGCACACCGACGATACTGGCATTCTCCGATGCGGATGCCTTCAACCGGCGTTTCCCGGCCTTCGAGTCGTATGACGTTCCGGAGGGGGCCTTCAGATCTCGCCCGGCAACCCCTGACGACAGTGTCACGACGCTGTCGGTGACATACCGGCTCGTTGCGCCCGACACGATGCTCAACCTTGTTGCCGGGGCGATCGGCCAGACCGTCCTGACGTCGAAGCCCAAGCTGGTGGCGCTCACCCCATTGGCAAGTCAGATCGAAGCCCCGGACCCCGACGCGAAGAATCCGATCCTGCCGATCCATCCAGGCGTCGTCAGCTATCTCAACAGCGGCGAGCAGAGCTTCTTCGACGAGCTCCAGGGCTATTTCTATCTGGTAGCGGCCGTCGTCAGCATTGTGGGCTCCGCCGCGACGATCATCCTGGGGCGCGTGAAGATGGGGCAGGTGCGCCGGGAGCAGAAGCGCACGGGCCAGTTGATCCGGATCGCCGATGAGGCTCAGGAGGCCGATGTCGAGAGGCTGGAAGCCCTCGACCGATCACTTCACCTGCTGATCGGCGAGGCCCTTGCCTCCGCTGGCAACTCGGGCGTCGATTCCACGATAACTCTGGCGATCAACCATGCCCGTTATTCGGTGGCGGCTCGTCGGGCAATGCTCAATTCCCAACGTGCTCAGGGCCCGACCGAGCCTTCCCTGGTGACATAAAATCGGCGCCGCCGAGCGCCGGGCAGCCAGAACAGAACCGTCCCGCACAGCGGCGCCTCTTCGGGGAGGGACTCGCCCTGCCCTTGTTCAAGCGGCAGCCGTCAAAAGACAGCCTTGAATCACGCTTAGCGAACGTGGGGATTCCAAGAGGCAACGGCTCCTAGCATTCCCCACCGTCATTCCTGCCGGCTGTTGCGGCGATACTGGCCGGGGGACACGCCCAAGGCATTGCGGAAGACCGTCCCGAAGGCGCTCTGGCCGGCATAGCCGACCTCCTGGGCGATGCTCGTCAGCGAGGTATCCGTCTCGGCGAGCAGCCGGCAGGCCGCCTCCATGCGCTTTCGAATAGCCCATCGCTGCGGCGGCAGGCCGGTCGCGCGCTTGAAGGCCCGGCAGACATGCTCGGGCGACAGATCGATCAGTGACGACAATTCCGTCAGGGTGACGTTCCTGTCGAGATTATCCTCGAGATATCGGCTGACCTTCTGCACCTGCCAGGGAGCGAGCTCGGTCCCCTTCTTCGCGAAGGGATGCGGCAGGTGGCGTTGCAGGAAACGGATGGCGATCAGGTTCGCGCGGCTTTCCATTTCCAGGCGGGTCGGCAGGTCGGTCCGATCGAAGGCGCGATTCACATAGGCTTCGATGGCCGCGGTGAGCTCGGCATCCTCGTACATGACGCGCTGGTCGCCGACGAGCCGCTCCGATGCCAGCGATACCGAGACATTGCCGGCAATGTGGCTCAGGAAGGCTTCCGGCACATAGATATGCGCGAACCGGATCGCCGAGGGCGCCACGAAACGCAATTCGCAATGCGCCGGGTGAACCGAGAAACCGTTCGGCCGGAGCCGCTCCGGCCGAAGCGATTGCTCCCCGATCCGCTGCACCAGGCTGCCGGCCAGCCTGAACGCGATCACATGGCAAGGCCGATGGTCGGGCCTTGCACGCGTGTCGAAGCCTTTGGGCGCATTCCAGAGGGCGACAGGCATCGGCCAGAGGGCATCGACGCCGGCCATGTCGATCAGCTCGACGCCGTCACGCTGCGGAAGCTCCCGAGCCGAGATCCCATCCATTCGCCCGCCCCCTGCAGTTCCGCGAATGCCGAGCCGATCCTTTCGTCTTCGTCCGGCGAGACAATCGTCCCTCCAGCCTACGCGATTGCCTGCGAAAACCCGTCGGATGCTATAGCACCGGACCGAAAAGTGGAATCCACTTCTCGGAAAAATCCGATGCGATCATAATGTGATAGATCATCGTGAGCGCGCCCGATCGGACGCGCGATGATCTCGCGTAACGTCACTTTTTGACAAGCGGACACTCGCTCTGGGCGAGCGGCCGGACGGTTTCCTCCCCGGGAACCGTGCGCAGGATTCGGTAATAATCCCAGGGATACTTGACCTCCTGGGGCTGCTTCACCTGCACCAGATACATGTCATGGACCATGCGGCCATCCTCGCGGATATAGCCGCCCTGCGCGAAGATGTCGTTGACGCGCATCTCCCGCATCTTCGCCGCAACCTTGGCGGAATCGTCGGTGCCGGCCGCATCGACCGCCTTCAGATAATGCGTCACCGCCGAATAGACGCCGGCCTGCGCCATCGTCGGCATGGCGGAATGCTGCGCGTAGAACCGCTTGGCCCATTCGCGGGTCTCGGGCGTCCGGTCCCAGTAGAAGCCGGTGGTCAGGATGAGCCCCGCCGCACTGTCGATCCCCATGCCGTGAACGTCCGAGATGAAGACCGCGAGGCCGACGAGCTTGCTGCCGCCGGCCCGCCCCCCGAACTCCGCGAACTGCTTGACGGCATTGATGGTATCGGCGCCGCCATTCGCCAGGGCGATCACATCGGGCCGGGCGGCCTGGGCCTGCAGGATGAAGGAGGAAAAGTCCGGCGTGTTGAGCGGATGCTTGACCGCCCCGACGATCTCGCCCGACTGCCTTTTGACGATCTGCGTGATGTCATTGGCCATGGTCTGGCCGAAGGCATAGTCGGCGGCGAGGATGTACCACTTCTTCATGCCTTCGCCGAGCGCGGCCCGGCCGGTCGACACGGCGACCGAATAGGTGTCCCAAACCCACTGGAACCCTGTCGGCATGCAGGCCTTGCCCGTCAGATCCGCAGTTCCCGCTCCTGCGTAGATGACGATCTTTCCGCGCTCCTTGGCGATGGCCTGGACGGCCAGGGCGACCGAGGAATTGGGCACGTCGACGACGAGATCGACCCCATCCTGATCGTACCAGCGGCGCACGATGGCGGAGCCGACATCCGCCTTGTTCTGATGGTCCGCGGTGACCAGCTCGATCGGCGCACCGGCCGCCTTCCCGCCGAAATCGGCCACGGCCATGCGGGCCGCGATGGCGCCCCCTGGACCTGACAGGCCAGAGAACATTCCTGTATAGTCTGTAGGAACGCCAATCTTTACGGCACCACCCGATACCTGTGCGAAGGCAGAAGCCATTCCTGCCAGGCAATAGGATAATGCAGCGATTCCAATGCGCTTCATGATAACCCCTCGTTGTTTTTAGGAAATCCAAACGCATCAAGGCAGCGCGGCTCACCTGGCGCAATGGCCGACCAAGATTATTGAGGTACTGAAAGCCAACTTCGCATCAATCCGGAAACATCCGGATCAATCGGGCACAAAACACGGCGCCCCGCTCGACTAGCATCCCGTCAATCGGCCGGAAGCACCGGCCTTTCGCATCGCAGGGGAAACGGGATGATCAACGATGACGGACTGCCGACCGGCAGCCACAAGCCCGCGCTCATCGCTCGGCTGGAGGAGCTGATCGCCTTCATCGGGGACCGCCCTCTCGACGGCGAGCTGGAAGCCGCGCTCAACGACGAATTCGGGGCCCACACCTCGCGCTTTCAGGAGATCAAGCGCCTCCTGCGGGTGGGCATCGAGGAAAAATGGGCCTGCTATCTTGAGATCGACGGCCCCGACTACCGGCGTGGCCGGCTCGGCATCGTGCCCGACAGCGCCCATGACTTCGTCATCGAGAGCGCCCGGCTCAAGGATGTGAAGGGCAATTACCACCGGCATCCCAGCGGCGAGATCAACATGATCCAGCCGGTCGACCCGGACGGTCGCTTCTGCGGGGCCGGCGAAGGCTGGAAGGTCTTCGCACCGGGCACGAGCCACTATCCGACCGTCACCGGCGGCGCCTGCACCTTCGTGTTCCTGCTGCCGAAGGGCGAGATCGAGTACCACGATGAACACTGAGCCCTCGTTTGACCGAACCGGCTCGCTCTCGGGCAAGACGATCCTGGCGATATCCGGCAGCACCCGGCGCGATTCCTGGAACACGCGCCTGCTCGGAATCATGGCGGCGGAACTCGGGCAACGCGGCCTTGCGATCTCGGAACACTCCTTCCGGGAGCAGCCACTGCCCCTGTATGATCCCGACGCGGAAGCGGAGACCGGCGTGCCGGAGGGCGTTATCCGCCTCCGCCGGCTCATCTCCAAATCCGACGGACTGCTCGTCGCCTGCCCGGAATATAACGGCTCGGTCACGCCGGTGCTCAAGAACGCGCTCGACTGGGCCTCCCGCCCCGTCGGCGGCGAAGCCGGCCTCGCCCCCTTCCGCATGAAGCCGGTCCTGATCGTCGGCACGTCGATCGGTCCCTTCGGTGCCGTGCGGGCGATCGGCCATCTGCGCGCGATCCTGGGCAAGATGGGCGCCCTCGTCATGCCCGAGGATCTGGCGGTGCCCAACGCCGCGACCGCCTTCACCGACGACGGCCTCGCCGACGGCGCCACAGCCGCTGCGGCGAGACGTGCAGCGGCGGTCTTCATCGATCAGCTCGCTGAAGCAAGGGTGTAGAGCGATGACGCATGTGGCGCTGGCCGATCTCGGAAACCGCGAGCGCTACTGGCTGATCACCGGCAGCGTCGGCCCGCGCCCGATCGGGCTGGTGACTAGCCTCGATTCCGCCGGCGCCTGCAATGCCGCGCCCTTCAGCGCCTTCAGCTATCTGAGCGAGACCCCGGCACTGATGATCATCGGCGTCGATCTCTATGGCGACGAGAGTCACCGTCCGGGACAGCGGAAGGACACGCTGAACAATATCGTCGCGAACGGGGAATTCGTCGTGAACATGGTCGACGAGCCGATCCTGCAGCAAGCGGTGCATTGCGGCTCGGATTTCCCGCAACATCTGTCGGAGCCGGACGCTGTCGGGTTCGCGACGGCACCATCCACCCTGGTGAAAGTCCCGCGCATCGCTGAGGCGCCGATCGCCTGGGAATGCCGGGTGTTCAAGCTGCTCGAATACGCGGCGCAGCGGACCTTCGTGATCGGGGAGATCGTCGCGATGTATTTTCGCGACGACCTGATCGATCTCGACCGCATGCGGGTTCGCGTCGAGCGCTTCAGCCCGGTCGGGCGGCTCGGCGGCCCAAATTACTGCCGGACCTCCGATCGCCTGACGATCCCGGTCCCGACCTTCGGCAATGGCGGAACACCACGGATCTGAAGCCCCGGCTTTTTGACGCCTTCGCGAGACGGTGCTCCAGCACCGTGGACACCTACGGAAGGGAGCGAACCATGTGTCTTGAACCTGATGTTCCCAGTTCGGATTCCGGCGATCTCCGGCCAGCGCCACGCGGAAGGACCGCTGCCGCGATCGGCCCGCGCCTCGTCGACGAAGCCCGCAGCCAGATCGGCCTGGCTCCCTGCCCGAACCTCACGACCTGCCCACTCGTCCATTGCGCGAAGAGGCAGGCGCAGACTGGAAAGCTTTCGTCATGAACTACGCGAAGAAAGACGCCAAGGCTTATGCCCGCGCCCATATGAAGGGCATCTGGGCGGCAGCCCTCACGCCCTTCACCGACACGCTCGCGATCGACGAGGACGGCTTCAGGCAGAACATCCGCCACTGGCTCGACGATCTGAAGATCGACGGCCTGTTCATCGCCGGCAAGCAGGGCGAGTTCTTCGCGATGTCGATCGAGGAGCGCAAGCGCAGCTTCGAGCTGGCGGTCGAGGCTTCCGCCGGGCGGGGGCAGACGATCATGTCCTGCTCCGACCAGAACATGGACGTGGTGATCGACCTCGCCCGCCATGCCCAGAAGGTCGGCGCCGACTACATCGTGGTGCATGCGCCGATCCTGCATTTCTTCAAAGCGCAGGACGAGACGGTCTACGAATACTACCGGACGATCGCCGAGAAGGTCGATATCGGCATCGCGCTCTGGAGCCATCCGGACTCCGGCTACCTGCTCTCGCCGCAGCTCTGCAACAAGCTCGCCGACATCGAGAACGTCGTCGCGATCAAGTACAGCGTGCCGCGGCCGATGTATGCCGAACTGACGCGGCTGGCCGGCGACCGCATCCTGGTCAGCACGGCTTCCGAGGAGGAATGGCTCGACAACATCCTCGAGCTCGGCTGGCAGCTCTATCTCTGCTCCTCGCCGCCCTATCTCATCCAGACGGCGAACGATTTGCGCATGCGCGAATACACCGATCTCGCCTTCCGCGGCGAGGCCGAGAAGGCCCGCGCGATCCGCGACAGCCTGGACCCGGTGCGCGAGGCTTTGCGCGGCACGCGGCCGGCGGAGAAACCGCATGCGCACCAGAAATACTGGCAGGAGCTGCTCGGCCAGGTCGGCGGGCGCGTCCGGCCGCCGATGCTGGAGCTGACCGAACGAGAGAAAGCCTCGACACGCGCTGCTTTCGAGCGCTGCGGGCTGAACCGAGTGGTCTTCGAGCCGAAGGCGGCGGCCCCATCCGCGGGCACGCGCATACCGAAATAGACCCCGCCGTTGCGGGCGATCAGGTATGACGCTCTGGGTACGATTTCTCTGCTCATGCATGCCAAAATGTATGACAGCCAAGCCTGAGTAAACCGTTGGTTTTTCGAGAGTTTAAGCCCTTCAAGGGCTTAGGCGGCGAATGGCGCTCCCTAGGGGACTCGAACCCCTGTTTTCGCCGTGAGAGGGCGACGTCCTAGACCGCTAGACGAAGGGAGCAGCGCCGGTCGTGGGCGTCTCTGTAGTCGGAGCGCTGCGATGCCGCAACTGCTTTTTGCTCCCGACCCGACAAAAATCACAGCGGCGCTCCAACGCCGGCGTCACGTCGAACTGCCGGATCGGCGTCACCGGGTCGCGAGCCGCCAACCGAAGCCTTGCAAGGCACTTCGCAAGATTGAAAACTCGGGCCGGGATCGCGGAGGAGCGGGCGGATGGAGCAGGAGAGCGGCCAGCGGCACAGCCTGCCCCTGTCCATCCTGCGACGCGGCGACCTCGCGATCAGGGTGGGGATCCGCGGCCTCGTCGTGGTCGTCTATCCGCCCTCCTGCATCGCCTGCCAGGCCGCGACCGGCGAGGCGCAGGCGCTCTGCCCTGCCTGCTGGGGCAGCCTCGGTTTCATCGAGCGCCCTTATTGCGAACGGCTCGGCACGCCCTTTGCCGTCGACCTCGGCGCCGGCCTGCTGTCGCCGGCCGCCATCGCCGCCCCGCCGGTCTTCGCCAGGGCCCGTGCGGTCTGCCGCTTCGAAGGCGTGGCGCGCGAACTGGTCCACCGCCTGAAATACGGCGACCGGGTCGACCTCTCCCTGACGCTGGGACGCATGATGGTTCAGGCCGGCCGCGAATTGCTCGGCGAAGCCGAGATCGTCGTCCCGATTCCGCTCCATCGCTCGCGCCTCTGGAGCCGGCGCTTCAACCAGGCGGCCGCGTTGGCCGATGTGATCGCCCGCCAGTCGGGCGTTTCCCTTGCTCCGGCCCTGCTCGCCCGCGTCAAGCGCACGCCCCGCCAGGTTGGCCTGCCCCGCGCGCAGCGCGCCGACAATCTGCAAGGAGCGTTCCGGGTCATCGAGGCGATGCGCGCGCAAGCGGCAGGCCGGCGCATCCTTCTCATCGACGACGTGCTGACGACGGGCGCGACGGCCAATGCGGCGGCACGGGCGCTGCTGCGCGCCGGCGCCCGCGCGGTCGACGTGCTCACCTTCGCGCAGGTCGTGACGGATGGCCGGGAAGACACTACATGAGGGCATAACGTCCTATCGAGAGCCCAAGTCATGCCGCCGGTCACGATCTACACCACCTCCTGGTGCCCTTACTGCAAGGCCGCCAAATCCCTGCTTGCCAGCAAGGGCGTGGCCTTCACCGAGATCGATGTCGACGGCAAGCCGGAACTGCGCCGGGACATGACGGCACGCGCCAGCGGGCGCACCTCGGTGCCGCAGATCTTCATCGGCGCGCAGCATGTCGGCGGTTCCGACGACATCCACGCTCTGGATGCGCGCGGCGAGCTCGACAAGCTGCTGGCGGCCTGATCCGCGCCGGTGCGCCGGCTCTCCCCACTCACCGCATGCCCATTTGCGCCGATGGCTGATCGCCCCCATCTAAGACGACATGATCCGTTACGCCCTCATCTGCGACAACGCCCATGACTTCGAGAGCTGGTTCTCGTCCTCGGACAGCTTCGAGGATCAGGCCAGGCGCGGCTTCGTGACCTGCCCGATCTGCAACAGCGCCAAGGTTGAGCGTGCCGTCATGGCGCCCAATGTCGCGCGCAGCGATCTTGGCCCGCGCTTTGCGGAACCTGCGCCGGAGGCGCCCGCACCGGCCAACGCGCCGGCCCCTGTCGCTCTGATGAGCGAGAAGGAAAAGGCCTTTCGCGAGATGCTGACGGCGCTGCACGCCCATGTGCGCGACAATGCCGAGCATGTCGGACAGCGCTTCGCCGACGAGGCGCTCAAGATCCATCATGGCGAGGCGGAAACGCGCGCCATCTATGGCGAGGCCACAGCCGAGGATGCCCGCATGCTGCATGAGGAAGGCGTCGATTTCCTGCCGCTGCCGCGCTTGCCGGGCTCGGGAAACTGAGGCGCCCGCCATTCCGCTGGCGAAAAACAGCGCACGATGTCATCGATTTTTTCTTTTTAGATCAAGATTTTAGAGGCGATGCCGCCAAGAGTTGGCGCGCCCACAGGGCGGATTCCGCGCCTGCGCCCTTCCTTCCCGGATTAACTTTCTGTTAAGGATTTCGGGTTTCCTTCCCGGTGATCCCGGTACGCCACACCCGGCAACTCTGGATTCCGAACTCAGGAGGTTGCCGCATGAAGCGGGCCGCGATCGCTGCACATGGTCTCCGTTCCAGCGGAGTTTTCCGGTACGGCGGACGTGGATCCATCCCGCTTCTGGTCGCGCTGGCGGCACCGGTTCTGGGGGCATGCAGCATGTCGCCCGTCGAGACGGCATCGGTCTCCGCGCCCACGACGAAGGAGCCCGCAGCCGCGCGCAAGCGCGCGGTCGCCCTGGCCAAGGCCGATCCGCGCGAGAAGGACTGCCTAGTCCGCGCGATGTATTTCGAATCGAACCGGTCGAGCGAGTCCGGCCTACTCGGCGTCGGCACCGTCGTGATGAACCGGGTCGAAGCGGCGCGCTATCCCGAGACGATCTGCGGCGTGGTCGGGGCTCCGCGTCAGTTCGCATCCGGCGTCCTCACCCGCCCGATGACGGACAAGGTCCTGCCGAAGGTCGAGGCCATCGCCGAGGACATCCTCAACGGCCGCCGCAACGAGGCGGTCGGATCGGCCAAGCACTTCCACATGGCCGGAATGCGCTTCGGCTACCGTAACATGCATTATGTGACCGTGGCCGGCGGCAACGCCTTCTATCTCAAGGGCGAACGGCCCGAGCGCCGGCGTATCGAGGAGCCGACGATCCAGCTCGCCTCCGCCTCCACCACCTCCGTGCCTCTCACGACGGCACCCTCCTCCGCGACGGCCGCGGCCACCTTCGCCTCGGCGCCGCTCGCCTTCGCGCCCGAGAGCCCGGCTCCGAAGCTCCCTGCCCTCGAGACGCCTGTCGTCATGCTCGTGAAGAACGCGCCGCTGCCGCCGGGCCGGCCGCTCGATCTCGACCTGCCGAAGTCGTCCCTGCGCGCCCTCGTCGCGCCGCCCAAGGTCGATCGGCGCGTGGCGCTGCTGCCCGCTTCGGAGATCAGGGGCAGCCTGTCCACGCGATAGGCGCTCCCGACCGGCGTCGCGCCGGTTAAATTCCGTCCACCTTTCGTCGAAGGGGACATCGTCGAAGCTCTGGCGTTATCCTCGCCGCAGTGCAACATTCAGATTGCCCTGCAATACGAGGAAACGCCATGACCGCGACGAAACCCAGCGGCCAGCCGACGGCGCAACGCGACAAACCCTGGATCTTCCGCACCTATGCGGGGCATTCGGACGCGGCCGAATCCAACCGGCTTTATCGCACCAACCTCGCCAAGGGGCAGACGGGCCTGTCGGTCGCCTTCGATCTGCCGACCCAGACCGGCTACGATCCGGACCATGTGCTGGCGCGTGGCGAGGTCGGCAAGGTCGGCGTTCCGATCAGCCATCTCGGCGATATGCGGGCTTTGTTCGACCAGATCCCGCTGGCGCAGATGAACACCTCGATGACGATCAACGCGACGGCGGCCTGGCTGCTTTCGCTCTACATCGCCGTCGCCGACGAGCAGGGCGCCGACCGCAAGCTCCTGCAGGGCACGACCCAGAACGACCTCGTCAAGGAATACCTGTCGCGCGGCACCTATGTCTTCCCGCCGCGCCCCTCGATGCAGCTCACCACCGACATCGTCGTCTTCACGGCGAGCGAGCTGCCGAAATGGAATCCGACGAATGTCTGCTCCTACCATCTGCAGGAGGCCGGGGCCTCGCCGGTGCAGGAGCTCTCCTTCGCGCTGGCGACGGGTATCGCCCTGCTGGATTCGATCCGCTCCCGGCCGGAAGTCAGCCCGGAAGAGTTTCCCGGCATCGTCGGACGCATCTCCTTCTTCGTGAATGCCGGCATGCGCTTCGTCACCGAGCTCTGCAAGATGCGGGCTTTCGTCGAGCTCTGGGATGAGATCACGCTCGGTCGGTATGGCGTCGCCGATGAGGCGATGCGGCGCTTCCGCTATGGCGTGCAGGTCAATTCGCTGGGGCTGACCGAGCCGCAGCCGGAGAACAACGTCTACCGCATCCTGATCGAGATGCTCGCGGTGACGCTGTCGAAGAAGGCACGCGCGCGGGCCGTGCAGCTGCCGGCCTGGAACGAGGCGCTCGGCCTGCCACGGCCCTTCGACCAGCAATGGTCCCTGCGCATGCAGCAGGTGCTGGCCTATGAGACCGACCTGCTCGAATTCGGCGACATCTTCGACGGTTCGACCGCGGTCGACGCCAAGGTCCGCGAGCTCAAGGAAGCGGCACTGGAAGAACTCGCCAAGATCGACGACATGGGTGGCGCGCTCGCCGCCGTCGAGACCGGCTATATGAAGCAGGCGCTGGTCGAGAACGGCGCGCGCCGCATCGAGGCGATCGAGCGCGGCGAACAGGTCGTCGTCGGCGTCAACAAGTTCACCAACAGCGAACCCTCCCCGCTCTCGGCCGGCGACGGCGCCGTCGTCACCGTGCCGGATTCGGTCGAGACCGAGGCGATCGCCCGGCTCAAGGCCTGGCGCTCGGCCCGCGACGCCAAGGCCGCCGAGGCTGCGCTGGCCGAGCTCGCCGCCAATGCCCGCGAGGGCCGCAACGTCATGCCGGCCTCGATCGCCTGCGCCAAGGCCGGCGTCACCACCGGCGAATGGGCGCAGACCCTGCGCGAAATCTTCGGCGAATACCGCGCCCCGACCGGCGTCGACACCACCAAGCTCGGCGACGCGACCGGCCTTGCCACGGCGAAGGCCGCCGTCGAGAAGGCGGTCGAGCGCCTCGGCCGCCCGCCGCGTTTCCTCGTCGGCAAGCCCGGCCTCGACGGCCATTCGAACGGCGCCGAGCAGATCGCGGTGCGCGCCCGCGATGCCGGGATGAACGTGAGCTATGGCGGCATCCGCCAGACGCCCGAGGAGATCGTCAGCGAAGCCAAGGAGCAGCAGGCCGACATCATCGGGCTCTCGATCCTGTCGGGCTCGCATCTGCCGCTGGTGCGCGACGTCACGGCCCGCCTGCGGGTCGCCGGGATGGACGTGCCGGTCGTGGTCGGCGGCATCATTCCGCCCGACGACGAGAACGCGCTGCGCAACATGGGCGTGGCGCGGGTCTATACGCCAAAGGATTTCGCGCTGGACGGCATCATCGCCGATGTGGCGGGACTGGCCGCGAAGCGGGGATAACCTCTGTCATCCCGTGCGCGTTGCGGCACGCAGTGCCGCTGCGCGTGCGGGATGGCGGCGCCCTGCCCTCAGACCATCCCGACGCTCTTCAGCTGCTGATAGGCCTTCAGGATCTCCTGGAGCGTACCCTCGCGCGAGCGGTCGCCGCCATTGGCGTCCGGATGGAAGCGCTTCACCAGTTCCTTGTAGCGCGCCTTGATCGCGGCCGAGTCGGCAGTGTCGTCGAGGCCGAGCGTGTCGAGCGCCTTGCGCGCCACCACGCCGACGCGCGACTCCGGCTGGGCGGCCTGCTGCCTGTTGCGGGCGCCGAACAGGTTGAAGGCATCGTGCATGTCGGCGCCGGCCTCGCCATTCGCAGCGCGGCCGCGTTGCGACATCCGGGCCGCCTTGGAGTTGACGCCGAGCTTCCAGGTCGGCCGGTGGCCGATCTCCTCCTGCTTGGCGTAGGCGGCGAGCGCATCGTCATCCATGCCGGCGAAGTAGTTGTAGGTCGCGTTGTAGGCCTTCACATGCTCCATGCAGAACAGGAAGAACTGGCCCTCGCGGCCCCGCCCCTTCGGCGCGCGGAACTCGCCGGCGCGCTGGCAGCCGGGATGGTCGCAACGCGGCGCATCGCTCTCCACGGCCGCTTCCGCCTCGGAAGAGCCGATCCTGATGCTGTCGAAAAGGCGTGAGTTGATGTTCATCGTCGACGGGTTATGAGACGCAAGGTTCGGGCCGGCAAGTGCGATGCAGCACATCGCCGAACCGATAGGACAATCATCGCAACGGTGGCGCGATCATGACCGCAATTGCTGAAAGAATCACGCGAAAGCTGACCGAGGCCTTTGCGCCACAGGAACTGAAGGTGATCGACGAGTCGCACCAGCATCAGGGCCATGGCGGCTGGCGCGAGGGCGGCGAGACTCACTTCCGGGTCCATATCGTGTCGCAGGCCTTCGCCGGCAAGAGCCGGCTCGAGCGCCACCGTCTCGTCAACGACGCGCTGGCGCAGGAGCTGGCCGACCGCGTCCATGCGCTGGCGATCGCGGCGAAGGCGCCGGGCGAGGGTTGAGCGCGCCTAGGCCTTCGCCGGCTTGGGCGGAGCGAACGCGTAGATCGCCGCGGACACCAGCAGCAGCGCGGCGAAGGCCCAATGCAGATTGGCGAAGGTCGCGGCCGCGTCGAGTCCGGCCGCCCGCTGCGCCGCGATGAACCAGCCCGACGCGGACTGCACCGCCGCCGCGCCGGCGATGAACAGGAAGTTCACGAAGGTCATGCCGCGCCCGATCAGATGTTCGGGGAAGAACTGCCGCGCATGCGCCATCAGGATCGCATAGGTGAATCCGGCCGCGCCGATGAGCGAGAATAGCGCGATCGCCGTGAACGGCCCGCTCTGCCCGATCAGCGCCAGCACGGCGAAGCTCAACCCCGTCAGCACGCTTCCCCAGGCGACGATCGCCTTGGCCCGCCCGGTGCGGCTCTCGAGCCAGCCATAGACGAAGGCGCCGACGATCATCGCCACCGCCATGATCGTCGCGGCATGGCCAGCCGAAACGGCGTCGTAGCCGTGGACCTGCGTCATGAAAGGAGCGATCCACAGGCCGCGTACCGTTGCGACGATCGCATAGCCGGTGATGGTCAGCGGCGCGAGCAGCCAGAGCGGCCGGAGCGCCAGGATGCTGGCGAGGCCCTGCAACAGCCCCTCGTCCGGCGCCGCCGAGGCCGGGCGCGGCGGCGGATCGCGCACCAGCATCACGGCCAGGATGGTCGCCGCCAGGAAAGCCGCGGCCATCGCCGTCATCGCGCCGCGCCAGCCGAAATGCCCCGCCGCGATGGCGAGCGGCGCGGCGCCGACGATGTTGCCGAGCGAGCCCAGCGCGATGAACAGCGAGGTCAGGAGCCCGAAGCGGGCCGGCGCCGCCGTCCGCGCGAACAGGAAGAGCGAGGACATGAAGACCGGCGAGCAGCCGATGCCGGTCAGCGCCATGGCGATGCCGGCCGAGACCGGGCCGCCCGCCTGCGCGAACAGGAAGGCGCCGGCCGAGCCGACCGCCATCGCGACCGCGACCGTGCGGCGCGGGCCGAGCCGGTCCAGCGCCCAGCCGACGGGAAACTGCGCCAACGCAAAGGCGATGAACCAGGCCGCCCCGAGCAGGCCGAAGGCAGCCGGGCCGATGCCGAGATCGGCCATCACCGGCCCCGCGATCACGCTGAGGAAGGACCGGTAGAAGATCGACAGGACGTAGGCCGGCAGAAGCGCGATGAAGACGGTCACGTCGAAAAAATCCGCTTCTGCCGGCGAGCTGGAAGACTACTTGATCCGTTCGAGCACGGAGACGTAGTTGGCGACGGCGGCCCCGCCCATGTTGAAGATGCCGCCGAGGCGCGGCTCCTTGAGCTGCATGCCTTCCGGCGCCTCTCCCGCGAGCTGCATGGCCGAGAGAACATGCATCGAGACGCCGGTCGCGCCGATCGGATGTCCCTTGGCCTTGAGGCCGCCGGAGGCGTTGACCGGCAGCTTGCCGTCCTTCTGCGTCCAGCCTTCCTTGATGGCCCGCGCGCCCTCGCCTTCCTTGGTCAGGCCCATCGCCTCGTATTCGATCAGCTCCGCGACGGTGAAGCAGTCATGCGTCTCGACGAAGGAGAGATCGTCGAGCGTCACGCCGGCATCGGCCAGAGCCTTCTTCCAGGCCAGCGCCCCGCCCTCGAACTTCAGGATGTCGCGCTTCGACATCGGCAGGAAGTCCTGGACATGGGCCATGCCGCGGAAGCCGACGGCACGGCGCATCTGCAGCGCGGTCGCCTCGTCGGCCAGCACCAGCGCGGCGGCGCCATCCGAAACCAGCGAGCAGTCGGTGCGCTTCAGCGGCCCGGCGACGTAAGGGTTCTTCTCGCTCTCCTCGCGGCAGAAGGCGAAGCCGAGATCCTTGCGCATCTGCGCGTAAGGATTGTCGACCCCGTTCTTGTGGTTCTTGGCCGCGATCAGCGCCAGCGCGTCGGACTGATCGCCGTGACGCTGGAAATAGGCCGCCGCGATCTTGCCGAAGACGCCGGCGAAGCCGCCCTGCACCTCGCCATCCTCCGGCAGATAGGAGGCTTTCAGCAGGTTCTTGCCGATCTCGGGGCCGGGCGTCTTGGTCATCTGCTCGACGCCCACGACCAGCACGATCTTGGCCGCGCCGGCCTTGATGGCGCGCACGCCCTGGTGGACGGCGGCCGACCCGGTGGCGCAGGCGTTCTCGACGCGGGTGGTCGGCTTGAAGCGCAGGGCCGGATCGGCCTGCAGCACCAGCGAGGCGGTGAAGTCCTGCGCCGAGAAGCCGGCGTTGAAATGACCGAGCACGATCTCGTCGACCTGGTCGGCCGTGATGCCGGCATCGACCAGCGCATCGGTCGTCACCCGCACGATCAGGCTTTCGACGGTTTCGGCATCCTGCTTGCCGAACGGCGTATGCGCCCAGCCGACGATTGCAGCGCTCATGACGGTCACTCCCTTGATGTGCAGCTACACGTTATCTTGGCAGCCTCGTTTCTTCCGGCAAGCCGGTATCCGTGCATGGTGGCCGTGCGCGGATCGGCTGGCGGGTGCTTACACAGCACTAACCGGCCGTTCCGTTCACCGCAATGCCACCGAGAGCAGCAGCCCCACCCCGCCGACGATCATCGCCATGCCGAGCATCTCGCGCCGGCTCGTGCCTTCGGAGAACAGGCGGCGCGAGGCGATCTGCGCCAGCGGCACCTCGATCAGCGCCAGCGTGCGGACATTGGCGGCCGTAGTCAGCGAGAAGCCGATGAACCAGAACTGCGAGGCGGCGGCACCGAGGAAGCCGGCCGAGAGCGAGCGGCGCCAGTTCCGCAGGCTCTGGATCAGGGCCTCGCGGTTCGCCACGAGCAGGTAGATCGTCAGGATCAGCGTCTGCAGCCCGAGGCCGAGCACGAGGATGGTCGAGGCGCGGATCAGGAATCCGCCTTCCGGCAGTGCCTGGATTCCGCCGCGGAAGCCGATCGCCGAGAGCGCGAAGAAGGCGCCCGAGACGATGCCGAGCACCGCCGGACGCAGGCCGGCGCGGCTGAGCTTCTCGCCCGGCTTCCACGAGACGACGATCACGCCGGCCGTCGCGATGGCAATCGCCAGGAATTTCAGCGGCGTCAGTGCGTCGCCGAGCAGCGCCGCGCCAAACAGCGCCACCTGCACCGGCTCGGTCTTGGTATAGGCGGTCGTCACCGCGAAGGAGCGCTCGCGCATCGCCGCCAGCATCAGCGCCGTCGCCGCGATCTGGGTCAGCGCTCCCCACAGCGTATAGCCGAGCGAGGCCATGCCGATGGCCGGCGGCAGCCGCCCGAGCCCGGCACAGGCCAGGAACAGGAAGAGCGCGGCGAAGGGCAGCCCGAAGAGGAAGCGCACCTGCGTGGCGCCGACGACGCCGATGATGTCGGTCAGCGACCGCTGCGCCAGGTTGCGCGCGGTCTGCAGCAGGGACGCGACGATCGTCGCGGGAATCCAGAGTAGGCCGAAAGCCACGGTAAGCCTTGGGAAAGAATAAGGGCGTAGAGCTTTTGGACCGGAGCCTCCGTCTAGGCAAATCGCTCGGCAGAGGGTAGGTATGCATCTGCGTGCTGGCGAAGGAGCCGGCCGTCTCGAAAATGCCGCATGCGTCGCGTTGAAAGCTTGCGCGTCCAGCTTCGCCCGATCTCCTTTCTCAAGACTGCTCATCCCCAGCGTTCTCGCCAGTTCCGTCAAGACAGGTTCAAAGACCCGCCGATGACCCTCTCCCGCTTTGCCGCCGCCCTTGCCCTCAGCTGCGTCGTGACGGGCCCTGCCCTCGCCGGAGCGAGTCTGGTCGTCGATGCGTCCAGCGGCGCAGTGCTCTCCAGCGAGAACGCGACGCAGGCCTGGCGGCCGGCGTCCACCACCAAGATGATGACGATCTATCTCGCGCTGAAGGCGGTGCGGGAAGGGCGTATCGGGCTGGAAACCGCGATCCCGGTCTCGAAGCTCGCGGCCAGCCAGCCGCGCGTGAAGGTCTATGCCCGGCCGGGGCAGGAGATCACGCTCGACAACGCCCTGCGCATCATGATGGTGAAATCGGCCAACGACATCGCCTATGTCGTGGCCGAGGGCGTCGGCGGCGACGTCCCGACCTTCGTCGGCATGATGAATGCGGAGGCCCAGCGCCTCGGCATGCGCGACAGCTACTTCGCCAACCCCAATGGCTGGGACCATCCCGACCAGCAGACCAGCGCCCGCGACCTCGCCGTGCTCGCCATGGCGCTGATGCATGACTTCCCGCAATATTCGGACTACTGGAACACCTCGGCCGTCCAGCTCGGCAAGCAGGTGATGAACAACACCAACGGCCTCGTCGGCCGCTATGCCGGTATCGAGGGCATGAAGACCGGCTTCACCTGCCCCTCCGGCTTCAACGTCGTCGCGACGGCCAACCGGGGCGGCAAGACCCTGATCGCCGTGGTTCTCGGTTCGGTGTCGGGCGTCGAGCGCACGGTCAAGGCCGCGCAGCTGCTCGACGACGGCTTCAGCCGCTGGGGCGGGGCTGGCTACACCGTCGCGTCCATGTCGCCCAGCGGCACGCGCGCCCCCAATGTCTGCGACGAGGTTCGCCGTCGCGGCGGCGGCGTGGCGCTGGCCGACGATGCCGATCTCTCCGGCCCCATCGCTGCCTCGGCAGCCGCCAGCGGCAATGACTCCGACGGCGGCCGCTTCGCCACCTTCGCGACCCAGTCGGCCGGCCCGGTCGCGACGCGCTCCCCCCGCGGCCGCGTCGTCCTCGGCCAGCGCGCGCAGGTCGTGCCGGTCCAGGTCTCCTTCGGCCGCACCGCCGGCAGCGCCTCGGCGCCGCTCGCCGCCAACGCGACGGCCCAGCCGGAGTCACGCGTCGCACGCGGCACCGTCCCGACGATCGAGCCGGGTGCGCCCGTCGCCGCCGGGCTTGCCCTCCCGCCGACCCGGCGCACGGCGTCGAGCAATGGCGCGATTCCGCGCAGCACCACCGCCTTCGCGCCGGCCGACACCCCGGTCCAGCCCTCCTCCGACACCTTCGAACGCCCGCTGCGCCTGCAGGGCGCGGTCCAGCCGGGTGCCGCCAATGCCGCGAGCCTGCGTCCGGGCGCCGCCGCCGGCATCAAGGCCGCCCCGCATAACGCCAAGTCGCAGGCTGCCAAATCGCAGGCTGCCAAGTCCCAGCCCGCCAAGGCGCAACCGGCGAAGAGCCCGGCCGCCAAGCCCCAACCCGGCAAGACCCCGACGGCCGCCGCCCCCCTGCCCAAGCCGAAGCCGTCGCAAGCCACTGCGAAGCCGCAGGCCGGCAAGCCCGAAGCCAAGGCGAAAGCCAAGCCCGCCAGCGACGCCTGAGGCCTGATTGGACGCATCCTCGGCGAACGCACGTCACGGCTTGCTGCTGGCCTTCATCTCCGCAGCGGCCTTCGGCACCAATATCGTCAGCGCGCAGATTGCCGGACAGGCGGGCCTCAGCGGCCCGCTGCTCGTCTTCTATCGCGTCCTGCTGATGCTGATCCTGGTCGGCGGCACGGCGCTCGCCTGGCGCATCTCGCTGCGTCTCGCCCCCGCCGAAAGGCAGCCGGTCCTGCTGTTCGGCTTGGCGACCGCCCTCGTCGGCATCGCCTATCTCTCCTCCGTCAGCTTCGTGCCCGTCTCGGTGGCTGCCGTGGTGTTCTACACCTTCCCCATCCTGATCGTGCTCGCCGAGCCGCTGCTGACGCCCGCGCCGTTCCGGGCCGACCGACTCGCGGTCGCGCTCATCGCCTTCCTCGGCGTCGCGCTGGTCGTCGGGCCGGATCTGCACGGCCTCGACCCGCGCGGGCTCGCCCTCGCCAGCCTCAGCGCCACGGCGCAGTTCTTCGCCGCCGCCCGCTGCGCCCAGGTCGCGACGCTGCCGAAGCTGTTCTGGTCGCATATCGTCATCCTGCCCGTGGCGCTGGCGATCCTGCTCGTCACCGGCGGCCTGCTGCCGCCGCAGACCTTCCTGCTCGCGCCGATCGCGGTCGCCATCACCTATGGCGGCTATATCGTCGGCTTCCTGCTGCAGATCCTGGCGCTGGCCCGGATCGCGCCCGGTCCCGCTGGCCTCGCCTTCTGCGCCGAGCCGGTCTTCGCCGTGGCGATCGCCGCCGTCGTCCTCGCCGAGCGGCTCGGGCCGCTGCAATATGCCGGCGGCGCCCTTGTCATCGTCGCCCTGGTCACTAATGTAATAGTAGAACACTCAAGGCGGAGCGTCGTGCCTGCCTGAAGGCCACGACCGGACGACAGATCATGACCGGCGACAACGCCCGCCCCGCCTCCGTTCCCCTGACGCTGCTCACCGGCTTCCTCGGCGCCGGCAAGACGACGCTGCTCAACCGGCTGCTGAAGGACCCGGCGCTGGCGGATACCGTCGTGCTCGTCAACGAATTCGGCGAAGTCGGGCTCGACCACCTGATGGTCGAGGGCGTCGCGGAGAACATGATCCTGCTCGAATCCGGCTGCCTGTGCTGCACGATCCGCGACGACCTCATCGTGACGCTGGAGGATCTGCTGCGCCGGCGCGACAACGGCCGCCTCAAGGCCTTCTCGCGCCTCGTCATCGAGACCACCGGCCTCGCCGATCCCGCCCCCATCCTCAATGTGCTGATCAACCACCCCTATCTCGCCCTGCGCTTCAAGCTCGACGGCGTGGTGACGCTGGTCGACGCGGTCAATGGCATGGCGACGCTCGACGCCCATGAGGAGGCGCGCCGGCAGGTCGTCGCGGCCGATCGTCTCGTCCTGACCAAGACCGACATCGCAGGCCCAGCCGAGATCGCTGCGCTGCGCGCACGCCTGGCGGGGTTGAATCCCGGCATAGACATCCTGCCGCCCGATGCGCCCGCCGGCGATCTTCTCGGCGCCGGTCTCTACGATCTGGCCCGGCGCCCTGCGGCCTTGCGCCGGTGGCTGGCGGAAACCGAGCTCCACGGGCATCACCACCATCACGATCCGCATGGCCATCATCATCACCACGATCATGGCCATCACGACCACGGGCAGGACCCGCACGACGTCAACCGTCACGACGCCTCGATCCGCGCCTTCGCGCTGACGGCGGACCGGCCCGTCGCCCGCGCGACCTTCGAGCTGTTCTGGACGCTGCTCCGCTCGATCCACGGCCAGCGGCTGCTGCGGCTGAAAGGCCTCGTCGATGTCGCCGAGCAGCCAGGACGGCCACTGCTCGTTCATGCCGTGCAGCAGATCCTGCATCCGCCGGTCGCGCTCGACGCCTGGCCCGACGCGGACCACCGCTCGCGCCTCGTCCTGATCGTCAAGGACGTCGAGGAGGACACCGTCCAGCGCCTCTGGTCGGCCTTCCTCGGCCAGCAGGCCGCTATTTAGAGCGACCAAGCTCAAGCGTCATTGCCAGGAGCGAAGCGACGAAGCAATCTAGGGGGACTGGGCTGGAGCGTTCAACCCAGTCCCCCTAGATTGCTTCGCTACGCTCGCAATGACGGTGGAGCCGTCGCGGCCGATCAGAAACAACGGCCGCTGATCTTACGCCTCCGCCCGCAGCACGCGCCGGATGATCTTGCCGGTCGTGGTCAGGGGCAGCTCGTCGCGGAAGGCGATCTCGCGCGGATATTCATGCGCCGACAGGCGCGCCCGCACGAAGTCCTGCAGCTCGGAAACCAGCACCGGAGAGCCGCTCTCACCCGGCTTGAGCACGACGAATGCCTTGACGATCTCGGTGCGCAGGGCGTCGGGCTTGCCGACCACGGCGGCGAGCGAAACCGCGGGGTGCTTCAGCAGGCAATCCTCGATCTCGCCCGGCCCGATGCGGTAGCCGGAGGAGGTGATGACGTCGTCGTCGCGGCCGATGAAGCGGACATAGCCGTCCTCATCCTGCACGCCTTCGTCGCCGGTGATCATCCAGTCGCCGACGAACTTCGCCGCCGTCGCCGCCGGGTTGCGCCAATACTCTAGGAACATCACCGGATCGGGCCGGCGCACCGCGATCTGCCCCTCTTCGCCGGGCGCGCAGACCGAACCGTCCGGCCGGATGATCGCGACCTCGTGGCCGGGCACCGCCTTGCCGATCGCGCCGGGCCGGCTGACGCCGATGGCGGCGCTGGAGGCGAGCACGAGGTTGCATTCGGTCTGGCCATAGGCCTCGTTGATCGTCAGCCCCAGCGCCTCGCGGCCCCAGGCCAGCGTCTCGGCGCCGAGCGCCTCGCCGGCCGCCGCGACCGTGCGCAGATCGAGCGCGTAGCGTCCGCGCGGGCTTCCGGTACCGCGCAGCATCCGCAGCGCCGTCGGCGGCACGAAGGCGTTGCGGATGCCGAGATCCTGGATCAGGCGATAGGCCTCTTCCGGCTCGAAGCGCGTCACCGGCCGGGCGACGACCGCCACACCGAAATGCAGCGCCGGCAGCAGCATGTTGAGCAGCCCGCCGGCCCAGGCCCAGTCCGCGGGCGTCCAGGCGAGATCGCCGGGCTGCGGCATGAACTCATGCGGCATCTGCACGCCCGGCAGATGGCCGGGCAGAACGCGGTGCCCGTGCAGCGCGCCCTTCGGATTGCCCGTGGTGCCCGAGGTGTAGATCATCAGCGCCGGATCGTCCGGCGTGGTGTCGACCGGGGTGAAGTCGGGGCTTCCTCCGGCGAGAAGCTCGTCCCACCCTTCCGCGCCCCCGCCGGGTCCATCGGTGGAGACCAGGAGCGCAAGCTCCGGCAGGGGTTGTGCGATCTGGCCGAGCTTGGCCAGCCCGGCCTCGTTGGTGACGACGACCTTCGCGCCGGAATCCTCCAGCCGGTAAGCCAGGGCATCGACGCCGAAGAGCGCCGCCAGCGGCACGGCGATGGCGCCGAGCTTGTAGGCGGCGAGATGAGCGGTCAGCACCGCCCGCCCTTGCGGCAGCAGGATGGCCACGCGGTCGCCGCGATTGACGCCCCGCGCCCGCAGGGCATTGGCGAGACGGTTGGAATGCTCGCGGAACCAGCCGAAGCTCACCGGCGTCACGCGCCAGTCCTGCGAAACCTCGATGATCGCGGGGCGTTCCGGCGCGCTCGCGGCCCAGCGGTCGCAAACGTCGACGGCGATATTGTAGCGATCGGGAATGCGCCAGCGGAAAGCGTCGCGCAGCGCCGCGTGGTCGGAAAGGTCTGGCAGTTTCAAGATATGGGTCCGGTGGGAGGCGCGGCACGATAGAGCATTTTCGAGCGAAGTGGAGACCGGTTCGCGTGAAGAAAATGCGATAAAACAAAAGCCTAAAGTCCTCCGGCGTTTCTCCGAAACGCCGGAGGACTTTAGGCAGCCAGCGACCGGCTGTCACCCGCCCCGGGCGCGGGCTCTCCGTGCGTCACGATGCGCTCAGAACATGCGTTCGTCGAGCGGCGGCAGGAAGGCGTCGGTGAAGGCATCGCCCGCGCGCGCCTTGTCCCGGAAGCTGCCCGCGAGCGCGAGCTGGTCCAGAGCCTGCGACCAGCGCTCCCGATCGATATTGCCCAGGCCATGGGCGCGGACATAGGCCGTCAGCACGTTCTTCTCGATGACGGCGTTAAGCTTCGCCGCCTCGACCTCCGGCTGGGCATCCTCGTTGCGGCGCATGACCGACTGCACGCTGGCCCCAGGATTCAAGACCGCATCGCGGATTCCCCGGGTGACGGCGCGCACGAGGCCCCGAACCGCATCCGGCTTGCTCGCGGCGAGCTTGCCCGACACGATGATCGCGCTGCCATAGAGGACGAGGCCGTGATCGGCCATCTCCATCAGCACGATATCCTCGGCCGGCACGCCGCGCGCCCTGAGCGAAGCCGCGGTCGAGACGCCAAAGCCGAAGGCGGCATCGAGCTCGCCCGATGCCAGCATCGGCTCCCGCACCGGCAGGCCCACGACCTCGATCTTGATCTTGCTGTCGTCGATCTTGTTGAGGGCCTTGAAGACCGGCCATTGCGCGAAACTGGCGTCGGTGCTCGCGGTGCCGAGCTTGCGGCCCTCCAGGCTCGCTGGCTCAGCGGTGATGCCCCGGCTCTTGCGGCCGATGAGCGCGAAGCCCGGCCGATCATGGACGATCATCACCGCCTTCAGATCGGCGCCCGGATTCTCGTCGCGGAAGCGGATGAGCGCATTGACATCGCCGCAGCCGGCATCCTGCGTGCCCGCCGCCAGCCGCTGGAGCATCGGGCGCGTGCCGCTGCCCGGCTCGATGGTCACGTCGAGCCCCTCGGCCCCGAAATAGCCCTTGTCCTGCGCCGTCAGGAAGGGCGCGGTCAGTCCGTCGAGGCGCCGGTCAAGGCCGAAGCGGATCGCGGTGTTGCCCTGCGCGCGGGCGGTGCCGCCGCCGACACAAGCCACCGCGGCCCCGGCCGCCAGCCGTCCGAACCCGCGCCGGCACAGATCTGGAGGTCGGAAATGCTGAACGGTGCGCATGGCAAGCTCCGGGCGCCAAAGGCCGGTCGGGACACGGCATCGGTGTCATCCGGCTTCTTGACACCATAACATGTTGAAATGACGTCAACGCGGCGGACATTCCGTTACAGCGGCAACGCGCCGTCGGTCTTGACCTCCTCCATCACGGCGTAGGTCCGCGTCTCCCGCAGCATCGACCGGGCGCTCACCGCCAAGGACGGCCCGATCGTGCTACTGATCACCGCGGCCGGCGGTAGTGCCAGCCTGATCGGGATGGGCGAATGAAGGATCGCCCATGCCATGCCCGGACTTGACCCGGGCATGGGATGGCGGAAGACACTGGTTTCCGAAAGGGTCGGGTCGAGACCGACCAAAACGGGCCAGACGGAATGACGGACACAGCTCTCCCCTACCGCCCCAATGTCGGCATCGCCCTGTTCAACGCCCAGGGGCTGGTCTTCTCCGGGCGCTCGCACAGCGCCGGCCCGGAGGTCATCCTGCCGGGTTTCGACTGGCAGATGCCGCAGGGCGGCATCGACCCGGACGAGGACATCGTCGCCGCCGCCCGGCGCGAGCTGGAGGAGGAAACCGGCGTGACTCAGGCCGATCTGCTGGCCGTCACCGAAGGGTGGTGGAGCTACGATTTCCCGCCCTATGACGGGCCGTGGCACAAGCTCGCCGCCTTCCGCGGCCAGCGCCAGCGCTGGACCGCCTTCCGCTTCACCGGCAACGAGAGCGCGATGGATATCGGCAAGCCGAATGGCGACGAGCCGCCGGAGTTCAGCGAGTGGCGCTGGCGCCCGCTGGCCGAGATGCCGGGTCTGGTCGTGCCGTTCAAGCGGCCGGTCTACGAGAAGGTCGCGCAGGCCTTCGCGGCTTTCGCTGCGGCCTGATCCCTGCTTGTCATTCCGGACAAGCCGCAAAGCGGCGCCGATCCGGAATCCACCCAAGAGCGATACACCCAGTCGTGGTTTCCGAGTCTCCGCTTCGCGCCGCCCGGAATGACAAGAGTACGCATTCGAAAACGAAAAAGGGCCGCTTGTGCGGCCCTTTCCAAATTCCAAAACTCAGTCGCGGATCACGCCGCCTTGCGCTGCTCGAAGACGTGCTTGAATTCGCGCAGCTGCACCAGCGTGTCGTGCAAGCGCTTCTGCTCGTCCTCGTTGTGCGAACCGGCCAGACGCGTCTCGGCGGTCAGGATCTCGGCGTCGAGGACGGCGGTGTCGACGTCTTCGAGAAACCGGCCCTGCTCGGCGAGGATGGTCGTCGAGGCCTGGTTCACCTCGACGAGACCGCCATTGATGAAGAATTCCTTGCCGTTGCTGTCGCTCGTCTGGACGAAGACGATACCGGCCTTGAGCGTCGCGACGAGCGGCGCATGTCCGGCGAGCACGGTCATCTCGCCCTCGACCGACGGGACGATGACGCTGACGATATCGCCCGAGAACAGGATGCGCTCCGGCGAGACGAGTTCGAACTTGAAGGTGGCCATCGCTACTCTCTCCTCAGACGTCATTCCGGCCGGAGCGAAGCGGAGAGCCGGAATCCATCATCGGGCGGCGCCCTGCGATGGATCCCGGATCAGCGCCGCTTCGCGGCTTGTCCGGGATGACGTCCCGCGTGGTTGGCGTTACGCGGCCTCGGCGGCCAGGCGCTGCGCCTTCTCGACGGCTTCCTCGATCGAGCCGACCATGTAGAAGGCCGCTTCCGGCAGGTGGTCGTACTTGCCCTCGACCAGGCCCTTGAAGCCCTTGATCGTGTCCTCGAGCGAAACGAGCTTGCCAGGCGAGCCGGTGAAGACTTCCGCGACGTGGAAGGGCTGCGACAGGAAGCGCTCGATCTTGCGGGCACGAGCGACCGTCATCTTGTCGTCTTCCGAGAGCTCGTCCATGCCCAGGATCGCGATGATGTCCTGCAGCGCCTTGTAGCGCTGGAGCACCTGCTGGACCTGACGGGCGACGGCGTAGTGCTCCTCACCGACGATGTCGGCCGAGAGCATGCGCGAGGTCGAGTCGAGCGGATCGACCGCCGGGTAGATGCCCTTTTCCGCGATCGAGCGCGAGAGCACGGTCGTGGCGTCGAGGTGGGCGAAGGAGGTGGCGGGCGCCGGATCGGTCAGGTCGTCGGCCGGGACGTAGATCGCCTGCACCGAGGTGATCGAGCCCTTGGTCGTGGTGGTGATGCGCTCCTGCAGGTTGCCCATGTCGGTGGCGAGCGTCGGCTGATAGCCCACCGCCGAAGGAATGCGGCCGAGCAGCGCCGAGACCTCGGAGCCCGCCTGCGTGAAGCGGAAGATGTTGTCGACGAAGAACAGCACGTCCTGGCCCTGGTCGCGGAAGTGCTCGGCGACGGTGAGGCCCGAGAGCGCGACGCGCATGCGGGCGCCCGGCGGCTCGTTCATCTGGCCGTAGACGAGGGCGCACTTCGAACCGGCGGTCGAACCATTGTTCTCCTTCGGGTCCTTGTTGACGTGCGACTCGATCATCTCGTGATAGAGGTCATTGCCCTCGCGGGTGCGCTCGCCGACGCCGGCGAACACGGAGTAACCGCCGTGGGCCTTCGCGACGTTGTTGATCAGCTCCATGATCAGCACGGTCTTGCCGACGCCGGCGCCGCCGAACAGGCCGATCTTGCCGCCCTTGGCGTAGGGAGCCAGCAGGTCGACGACCTTGATGCCGGTGACGAGGATCTGCGCCTCGGTCGACTGCTCCGAATAGGCCGGGGCCGGCTGGTGGATGCCGCGGGTGGCGGTGGTCAGGATCGGGCCGGCCTCGTCGACGGGCTCGCCGATGACGTTCATGATGCGGCCGAGGCACTCGTCGCCGACCGGGACGGCGATCGGGGCGCCGGTGTCGGTGACCGACTGGCCACGAACCAGACCTTCGGTCGAGTCCATCGCGATGGTGCGGACGGTGTTCTCGCCGAGGTGCTGGGCGACCTCGAGGACAAGGCGGTTGCCGAGGTTCTCGGTCTCCAGCGCGTTCAGGATCTCCGGCAGGGCGCCATCGAACTGCACGTCGACGACGGCGCCGATGACCTGGGCAACGCGGCCGGTGCCGGTGTTGGCGGGCTTCTCGTCGGCGGTCTTCTTGGTGGTCTTGGTAGCGGCTTTGGCCATGGCGGAACCTCGGGACTAGCGCATTCGGATGTTTCGGCAGCCGGCGGAGAACACCGCCGGCAAGAGTCTAGGCGGTTAGAGCGCTTCCGCGCCGGAGATGATCTCGATCAGTTCCTTCGTGATCATCGCCTGGCGCGAGCGGTTGTAGAGCTGCGTCTGCTTCTTGATCATCTCGCCGGCGTTGCGCGTGGCGGAATCCATCGCCGACATGCGCGCGCCCTGCTCGGAAGCCGCGTTCTCGAGCAACCCGCGCAGAACCTGAACCGTCAGGTTACGCGGCAGCAGCGTCTCGAGAATCTCGCTCTCGTCCGGCTCGTAGTCATAGACCGCTTCGGTCTGCTTCGTGCCTTCCGGGATCTCGGCCGGGATGATGCGCTGCGCGGTCGGGATCTGGGCGATCACCGAGCGGAAACGCGAGAAGAACAGCGTCGCCACATCGAACTCGCCGTTGCCGAAGCGGGCCAGAAGGTTCTGGGCGATCGCCTCGGCATTGACGTAGCCGACCTGCTTGAACTCGCGCAGGTCGATGAACTCGATGATGTCGCTGGCGAACTGCCGGCGCAGGATGTCGTAGCCCTTCTTGCCAACGCAGATGATCTTGACCGTCTTGCCGTCGGCCTTCAGCGCATTCGCCTTGTCGCGGGCGAGGCGCGCGATCGAGGAGTTGAAGGCGCCGCACAGGCCGCGCTCGGCGGTCAGCACCAGCAGCAGATGCACCTTGTCCGAGCCCGTGCCGGCGATCAGGCGCGGCGCGCTCGATCCGGTCACACCGGAAGCGAGGTTCGCCAGTACCGTCTCCATGCGCTCGGCATAGGGGCGCGCGGCCTCGGCGGCCGTCTGCGCCCGGCGCAGCTTGGCAGCCGCGACCATCTGCATGGCCTTGGTGATCTTCTGCGTCGCCTTCACCGAGGCGATGCGGTTTCTAAGATCCTTCAAAGAAGGCATGTGGCGCTCTCACCCCGTCATGGTCGACCTTGTGTCGACCATCCACGTCTTGAACCTCGGTCTCATCTCCCACGCTTGCCGCATTCACGGCGAAGACGTGGATGGTCGGGACAAGCCCGACCATGACGCCTGCGGATCAGGCGAAGGACTTCGCGAAGCCCGCGACGATGTCCTTGAGCTTGGCGGCGTTCGCGTCCGACAGATCCTTGCTCGCGCCGACCTCGTTGAGGAAATCGGCATGCTTCGAGCGGACCAGCGAGAGCAGGCCGTCCTCGAAGGCGCGAACCTTGTTGACCGGCAGCGCATCGAGATAGCCGTTCACGCCGGCATAGATCACGACGACCTGCTCTTCCATCTTCAGCGGCGAGAACTGCGGCTGCTTCAGGAGCTCGGTCAGGCGGGCGCCGCGGTTGAGCAGGCGCTGCGTGACCGCGTCGAGGTCCGAGCCGAACTGGGCGAAGGCGGCCATCTCGCGATACTGGGCGAGCTCGCCCTTGATCTTGCCGGCGACCTTCTTCGTCGCCTTGGTCTGGGCCGACGAGCCGACGCGCGACACCGAGAGGCCGACGTTCACCGCCGGGCGGATGCCCTGGTAGAACAGGTCCGTCTCCAGGAAAATCTGGCCGTCGGTGATCGAGATCACGTTGGTCGGGATGTAGGCGGACACGTCGTTCGCCTGCGTCTCGATGACCGGCAGCGCCGTCAGCGAGCCAAGGCCGGCGGCCTCGCCCATCTTCGCCGCGCGCTCGAGCAGGCGGGAGTGGAGATAGAACACGTCGCCCGGATAGGCTTCGCGGCCCGGCGGGCGGCGCAGCAGCAGCGACATCTGGCGGTAGGCGACGGCCTGCTTGGAGAGGTCGTCATAGATGATGACGGCGTGCATGCCGTTGTCGCGGAAATACTCGCCCATGGCGCAGCCGGCGAAAGGCGCCAGGAACTGCATCGGGGCCGCGTCGGAGGCGGTGGCCGCCACGACGATCGAGTACTCCAGAGCGCCGCGCTCTTCGAGCACCTTCACGAACTGGGCGACGGTCGAGCGCTTCTGGCCGACGGCGACGTAGACGCAGTAG
The DNA here is from genome assembly GCA_930633495.1 of Hyphomicrobiales bacterium. Lineage (NCBI taxonomy): Bacteria > Pseudomonadati > Pseudomonadota > Alphaproteobacteria > Hyphomicrobiales > Hyphomicrobiales bacterium. The sequence continues at coordinate 1,583,695 of CAKNFJ010000001.1, forward strand.
AGCTTCTGGCTCTCGGGAGCGCCTTCGCCGTTCAGCGACTTCTGGTTCAGGATCGTGTCGAGCGCGACGGCGGTCTTGCCGGTCTGGCGGTCGCCGATGATGAGCTCGCGCTGGCCGCGGCCGATCGGGATCAGGGCGTCGATCGCCTTGAGGCCGGTCGCCATCGGCTCGTGTACCGACTTGCGCGGGATGATGCCGGGCGCCTTGACGTCGACGCGGGCGCGGGTCTTGGCCTTGATCGGGCCCTTGCCGTCGATCGGGTTGCCGAGCGCGTCGACGACGCGGCCGAGCAGCTCCTTGCCGACCGGAACGTCGACGATGGCGCCGGTGCGCTTGACGGTCTGGCCTTCCTTGATCTCGCGGTCGGAGCCGAAGATCACGACGCCGACGTTGTCGCTCTCGAGGTTGAGCGCCATGCCGCGCACACCGGACTCGAACTCGACCATCTCACCGGCCTGGACCTTGTCGAGGCCGTAGACGCGGGCGATGCCGTCACCGACGGAGAGCACCTGGCCGACTTCGGTGACCGAAGCTTCCGACCCGAAATTCGAGATCTGGGCCTTCAGGATGGCGGAGATTTCAGCGGGGCGGATGTCCATCAGCCGACCTCTTTCATGGCAAGACGAATTGAATTGAGCTTGGTTTTCAGCGAGGCGTCGACCATGCGGGAGCCCATCTTGACGATGAGCCCGCCGATCAGGGTCGGGTCTATCTTGATCGCGACGTCGACATCCTTGCCGGCGACGCCCTTCAGCGCCGCACGGATCTCGTCGACGCGCTTGGCCGTCGGTTGCTCGGCGACAGTCACCTCGGCGGAGACGATGCCCTTGGCCTCGGCGACCAGACGCTTGTAACCGGCGATCATGCCCGGCAGTGCAAAGAGACGGCGCTTGCTGGCGACCAGCCCGATGAAATTGGCGGCGATGCCGGCGATGCCGGCCTTTTCGAGCACGGCCTTGATCGCAGCGACCTGCTCCTCGGCGGTGAAGGCCGGGCTCTCGATCAGGCGGGTCAGGTCCTCGCTCTCGGCGAGCAGGCCGTTGAAGGAGTCCAGAGCAGCCGCGACGGTGTCGATCGCACCCGCCTCCTCAGCCAGCTCGAACAGAGCGGTGGCATAGCGCTGAGCTACGCCCGACACCAATGTCCCCTGCGATCCGCCTTCAGCCACGCTTCCCGTCTCTCGTTTCAAGGAACCGCACCGGCGACCCTCAGAACGAAGGTGGAGTGCATGGTTCCGGCGCTGCGAGTATCATAGGCGCGAAGCCGGCAAGACGACTTCGCGACCGAAATGTGGCGGTGCACTAGCATGCGGTTCCGGACCGCGCAATCGCTGATTGCCCATCATAAGCGGCGATTTTGCCACGGGTTTCTGCAATTGAATGGATTCGAGGGTTCGCCGGGTTTTCATGAAAGCGCGGGTCATCCCGGACGGAGCGAAGCGAAGATCCGGGATCCATGCCTGAACCTGCGCCGGAAACGCTCCGGCATGGATCCCGGGCCAAGCCCGGGATGACGGCATGTTTCCCAGCGAAATCAGCAATCTCTACAGAAAGCTCTGCGGGTCGACGTCGATCGCGACCCTGACCGAGCCCTTGGGCCGGGGCGCCCGTTTCAGCCAGCCGCGCAGGTAATCCTGCAGATTGACCTCACGCGCCGTCTTGACGATCAGGCGCATGCGATGGCGGCCGCGCAGCACCGCGAGCGGCGCTTCGGCGGGCCCCAGCACCATGATTCCATCGCCCGCCTCGGCCGAGCGCGCCAACACCCGGGCGTGGCTTTCGGCCTCGGCTTGCGTGTTGGCGGAGACGATCAGGGCCGCCAGACGACCGAAGGGCGGCAGGCCCGCAGCCTCCCGCGACGCCTCCTCTGCGGCATAAAACCGCTCCGGATCGCCCGAGATCAGAGCCTTGAGCACGGGATGCTCCGGGTCATGCGTCTGGAGCAGGGCGCGGCCCGGCTTCTCGCCCCGTCCCGCGCGTCCCGTGACCTGTCGCAGCGCCTGGAAGGTCCGCTCGGCGGCACGCGGATCGCCGGATGTGAGGCCAAGATCGGCGTCGATCACCCCGACCAGCGTCATGCCGGGGAAATTATGGCCCTTGGCGACGAGCTGCGTGCCGATGACGATGTCGAACTGGCCTTCGGCCACCGCCATCAGCTCCTGCTTCAGCCGCTCCGTCCCGCCGGGAAAATCGCTGGAGAGCACGATGGACCGCGCCTGTGGAAAAAGCGTCGCGACCTCCTCGGCGAGGCGCTCGACGCCCGGCCCGCAGGCGATCAGGCTCTCGGGCTTGTGGCAAGCCGGGCATTCATGCGGGCGGCGCTCGACATGGCCGCAATGATGGCAGACCAGCGCACGCCGGAAGCGGTGGTCGACCAGCCAGGCCGAGCAGTTGGGGCACTGGAAGCGGTGGCCGCAATCGCGGCACAGCGTCAGCGGGGCATAGCCACGCCGATTCAGGAAGAGCAGCGATTGCTCCTTCGCCTCCAGATTGGCCTCGACCGCCTTGATCAGCGCGCCGGAGAGCCAGCGCCCCCGTTCCGGCTTGTCGCGCCTCAGGTCGACGAGGCCGAGTTGCGGCAACTCGCGCCCGCCGAAGCGCTCGGGCAGCTTGAGATGGGCATAACGGCCCCGCTCGGCATTGACGCGGGTTTCCAGCGAGGGCGTCGCTGACGCCAGCACGACTGGGGCGTTCTCGATGCGCCCGCGCACCACCGCCATGTCGCGGGCATGGTAGGAGACGCCGTCCTCCTGCTTGTAGGCGCTCTCATGCTCCTCATCGACGACGATGAGGCCGAGATCGCTATAGGGCAGGAACAAAGCCGAGCGGGCGCCCGCCACCACCCTGGCCTCGCCGCTCGCGATCGCCGCCTGCAGCCGCTCGCGCCGCCGCCCGCTCACGGCCGAGTGCCACAGCCCCGGCTTGACGCCGAAGCGCGCCTCGAAGCGGTCGATGAATTGCGCGGTCAGCGCGATCTCGGGCATCAGGATCAGGCTCTGGCGGCCCTGCCGGATCGCCTCCGCCACCGCCTCGAAATAGACCTCCGTCTTGCCCGAGCCGGTGACGCCTTCGAGCAGCGAAACACCGAACGCCTTGGCTTGGACAGCCGTCACCAGCGCCTGCGCGACCTCCCCTTGCCCTTCGGAAAGCTCCGGCACGGCATGGTCGGGATCGGGCGAGGCTGCGATTGCCTCGCGCGGCAGCGGCTCGACGATGAAGGTGCCGGCATCGACGAGGGAATCGATCACCGCCGCGCTGACCGAGGCAGCCTCTGCCAGCGCCGATTTCGCGATCAGCAACCCGCCTTCAGCCGCTGCGATGGCCCGCGCTCGCGCCGGGGTCATCCGCCCCGGCGGTGGCCCGGCAAGCCTGACACCGAGCTTCGGTCGCTCGGGCGTATCGTCCGGCTGGCGGCGCAAGGCCAGTGCCAGCACCGAGCCCTTGGGAGCGAGCGTATACCAGGCCACCCAGTCGACGAGCTTGCGCAGCGCCGGATCGAGCGGCGGCATGTCGTATTTCCCGGTGACCTTTTTGAGATTGCTGCCGCGCCCGCTGCCGACGTCCCAGACGACACCAACCGTCTCGCGCGGGCCGAGCGGCACCTGCACGACATCGCCAGGCTTGAGCACGAGCCCGGCCGGCACGGCGTAGCTATAGGCCTGATCGAGCCCGAGCGGGATCAGCACGTCGACCGTGCCGTCCTGCTCAACTTCCGCCGCCTCGTCATCGATCAAATCGAACTGTGCCATCGCTCAAAACACCACCGCCGTCATCCCGGACGGAGCGAAGCGGAGATCCGGGATCCATCATAGGGCGCCGCGCTCTACGATGGATCCCGGATCGGCGCCGCTAACGCGGCTTGTCCGGGATGACGGCGTGTTTCCTGCGCCCGTGTCTAGCATCGATTCGCGACCTGTTAAGGCGGGAGCGCTACACCTGCCGTCATGGTCGGGCTTGACCCGACCATCTCGGGACGAGCTGGCGCGGGATGAGATGCCCGGGTCAAGCCCGGGCATGACGAGCAGAACCATGACCGATTTCGACAGCTTCGGGCTGGACTGGCTTTCGCACCTCTCGGCCGAGCGCCGCCTCTCGCCGAAGACGCTGGAAGCCTATGGCCGCGACCTCGGCCAGTTCAGCGCCTTCCTGACCGAGCATCTCGGCGGAGCCCCGTCGCTCGCCGACATCGCCGGGCTCAAGCCCGTAGATCTGCGCGCCTTTCTCGGCCAGCGACGGCGCGACGGCGTCGGCAACCGCACGCTGATGCGCCAGCTCGCGGCCTTGCGCTCCTTCGCCCGCTTCGGCGAGCGCAGCGGCAAGCTTACCGCCGCCGCCTTCGCGGCGACGCGCGGGCCGCGCCTCGGCAAACCGCTGCCGCGCCCGCTCGAACCCAGCGCCGCAAAGGCCGTCACCCAGGCCGATACCCGCACGGGCGAGGAGCGCGAGCAATGGATCCTGGCCCGCGACGCCGCCGTGCTCGGCCTGCTCTATGGCAGCGGCCTGCGCATCTCGGAGGCGCTCTCGCTCTCCCGCGCACAGGCGCCGCAACAGGCCGGCGATACGCTGACGGTGCTCGGCAAGGGAGCCAAGACGCGCATGGTGCCGGTGCTGCCGGTCGTGATCACGGCGATCGCGGAGTATCTGAAGCTCTGCCCCTGGCGGCTGCCGCCGGAAGGCCCGCTCTTCGTCGGCGCCAAGGGCGGGCCGCTCTCGCCCCGCATCATCCAGCTCGCGGTCGAGGGCTTGCGCGGGGCGCTGGGCCTGCCCTCCTCGGCCACGCCGCACGCGCTGCGGCATTCCTTCGCGACGCATCTGCTCGGGCGCGGGGGTGACCTGCGCGCCATTCAGGAACTGCTCGGCCACGCCTCGCTCTCGACGACGCAGATCTACACCCGCATCGATTCGGCCCGGCTGATGGCGGCCTATGACGCCGCCCATCCGCGTGCCGGGCGGTAGAGCAACGGCCCCAACAGTGGGAGCACGGTTCTCGGAAAAGCCGATGCCAGAGCCGCGACGCGCCCTCTTGCTGCCATGCCGGAAAGCCTTAAAGAGCCGCGCCACATCGACCCAGCAAGGTGATTCGTGTCCGGCTCCATCGAAACGCCCGAGGGCGGCAACAAGCGCATCGCCCTCCTGATCGCGCTGCTCGCGCTGATGCTCGCCTTCTCCGAGATCGGCGGCAAGAACGCCGAGCAGGAGGCCGTCGCCAAGAATATCGAGGCCTCCAATCTCTGGGCCTTCTTCCAGGCCAAGACGATCCGCGGCACGACCGTCCGCACCGCGGCCGAGGCGATGGAGGTCGATCTCGCCGGCATCACCGACGAAGCCGCCAGGCAGCGGCTCATCAAGCGCATCGAAAGCTGGAAGCAGACGGTCGCCCGCTACGATTCCGAGCCCGAGACCCAGGAGGGGCGCAAGGAGCTCGCCGCCCGCGCCAAGGCGGCCGAGGCCCAGCGCGACATCGCTGCCGCCCGCGACGACAAGTTCGACATCGCTTCGGGCCTGATCCAGATCGCGATCGTGATCTCGTCAGCCGCGATCATCACCGGCGTCGGTCTCCTCGCCCTGACCGGCGGGCTGCTCGGCCTCGCCGGCATCGCGCTGATGGCGCTGGCGCAGTTCGCGCCGACCGCGCTGTTCTGAGGCCGCTCAGGCCGGGAGTGCCGGCCAGCGGATCGCTTCGCCGCGCATCCTCTCCCAGGCGCGCGCCATCCTGAGCACGCCGAGATCGTCGAAGCGCTTGCCGGTGATCTGCAAGCCGATCGGCAGCCCGCCGGCCGTCAGCCCGGCATGAACCGAGATCGCCGGCTGGTCGGACATATTCGCCGCGACCGTGAAGCAGATGTGCTCGAAGGGCTTTGCGTGATCGTCGATGGGCGAGGCCCATTCGGCCGGGAAGCTCGGCACCGGCGAGACCGGCGAGAGGATGAAGTCGTAGGGCAGGATCGCCTTCAACGCCGAATCGCGCATCGCCATCATCTGGCTCATGCCGCGATAGACCCGGTCGCCGGGCAAGTCCCTGCCACCCTGTGCCCAGTGGAAGATATAGGGCAGGACCTTGGCCTGCTTCTCCATGGGCAGCGCCCCGATATCGACCCAGGCGCGCTGGCGCCAGAAATCGTCGAGCCCGTCGATCATCGCGCGGGTCAGATAGGGCGAAACCGGCTCGATGATCGCGCCCGCTTCGGCGAAGGCCTTCGCGGCCGCCACGATCGCGGCCCTGGTCTCCGGCTCGACAGGCAGGCCGATGCCGGCATCGAGCTGCAGACCGATGCGCAGGCCCTTCACGTCGATGTCGAGCGCCAGCCAGTCGATCTCCTGCGGTGGCAGGCTCATGCCGTCGCGCGCATCGGGCTTCGACAGTTCGCGCATCATCAGCGCGGCGTCCGCGACGGTGCGCGTCATCGGCCCGGCGACGCGGCCGTAATAGGTCGGGTCGATCGGCACGCGCCCGAAGCTGGGCTTGAGCCCGACGAGCCCGCACCAGCCCGCCGGCAGGCGGATCGAGCCGCCGATATCGGTGCCGACATGCAACGGGCCATAGCCCGCCGCCCCCGCCGAACCCGCCCCGGCCGAGGAACCTCCGGGGTTCTTGGTGATGTCCCACGGGTTGCGCGCGAGCCTGTGGAAGCTCGACAGCCCCGAAGAGAGCATGCCGTAATCCGGCATCGTCGTCTTGCCGAGGATGACCAGGCCGGCCTCGCGCAACCTTGCGGCCGGTGGGGCGTCATCGGCAGCGGGAGAGAGATCGGTCGCGGCTGTGCCGAGCGGCACGGCAACGCCCTTCGTCCTGATGTTTTCCTTGATCGTGCCGGGCACGCCGTCGAGCGGCAGCGCCTCGCCCTTCGCCCAGCGCACCTCGGACGCCTTCGCCTGCGCCCGCGCGCCCTCCGGGTCATAGGCATAGAGCGCGTCGAGCCTCGGCTCCCAGGCCCCGATCCGGGCGATCACCGCCTCCGTCACCTCGACGGGCGAGAGCCGGCGCGCCTTGTAGGCGGCGAGAAGCTCGGCGGCGCTCAGATCGGCAAGATCGGTCATTCCTGTATCCTCGAAGGTCACCGGCTGCGGCGCAGGCGCGGATCGACGGCATCGCGCAAACCATCGCCGAGCAGATTGAACCCCAGCACGGTCAGCGCGATCGCGGCACCCGGAAAGATCGCAAGCCAGGGCTGCGCCGCCATGAAGGTCTGTGCCTCGTTGAGCATGCGGCCCCAGGACGGATTCGGCGGCTGCGTACCGAGACCGAGATAGGACAGCCCCGCCTCTGCCAGCACCGCCAACGCGAACTGGATCGTCGCCTGCACCACCAATATGCCGGCGATATTGGGCAGGACATGGCGCAGCGTGATCTGCCGGTTGTTCAGCCCGGAGGAACGCGCCGCCTGGATGAAGTCCTGCGCCCAGACCTGCAAGGCCGCCCCGCGCGACAGCCGCGCGAAATAGGGCAGGTTCAGCACGCCGATGGCGACGACGGCATTGAGCATGCCCGGCCCGGCGATGGCGGTCATCATGATCGCGGTCAGCACCGCCGGGAAGGCATGGGTGAAATCGGCCGTGCGCATGATGATGTTGTCGAGGATGCCGTCGCGCCGGACCGAAGCGGCCAGCCCCAACGTCGTTCCCAGCACCATGCCGATCCCGACCGCCCCCAGGCCAACCGCCAGCGAATTGCGCGCGCCGACCATGATCATCGAGAAGACGTCGCGGCCGAACTGGTCGGTGCCGAACCAGTTCGCGGCCGACGGCCCCTTCAACCGATTCAGGATCGCCATCTGCGTCGGCGGATAAGGCGTCCAGACGTAAGAAACCAACGCCGCCGCGATGACGAGCGCCGCGAGCACCGCCCCGATCACGAAGGACGGCGCGAGCCACCAATGCCGCTTGCCGCCCGGTGCTTTCTCCTGGACCGCGCTCATGCCTGCCTCAACCGCGGATCGATCAGCCCATAAAGCAGCTCGACCGCGAAATTGATCAGGATCGCCAGCCCGGCGAAGAGCATGACGAGATCCTTGACCACGATCAGATCGTGCTGGGCGATGGCCTGGAAGACGAGCCGCCCCAGCCCCGGCAGTGCGAAGACGTTCTCGATGATGATGGCACCTGCGATCAGCACGGAAAATTGCAGGCCCAGAATCGTCACGACCGGGATCAGCGCATTGCGCAGCGCATGCCGCCGCATCGTCGTGCCCTCGCTCAGCCCCTTGGCACGAGCGGTGCGGACGAAATCCTCCTGCAGCGTGTCGAGCATGGCGGAGCGTGTCACCCGCGCGATGATCGCCGCCTGCGGCAGCGCCAGGGCTAGCGCCGGCATCAGCAGCGCCTTCAGCGCCGTGCCGAATCCAGCCTGCCAGCCGGGAAAGCCACCAGCCGGCAGCCAGCCGAGCCCGACCGCGAAGACCAGCACGAGCAGCAGGCCGAACCAGAAATTCGGGATGGCGAGCCCGGCCTGCGCGAAGGCCATCACGCCTGCATCGGCCAGATGGCCGCGGCGGGATGCGGCGAGCATGCCAAGCGGAATGCCAATCGCGGTCGCGAGCCCGATCGCCATCAGCGCCAGCGGCAACGTCACCGCCATGCGCTCGGCAATGAGCTGCGCTACCGGAACGCGATAGGTATAACTCTGGCCGAGATCGCCGGTGACGAGCCCGCCGAGCCAGATGAAGAATCGCAGCACCGCCGGCTTGTCGAGCCCCATCTCGGCCCGGAGCGCGGCGAGCGCCTCGGGCGCGGCGTTCAGGCCGAGCGTCACTGCCGCCGGGTCGCCCGGCAAGATTTCGAGCACGACGAAGATCACCAGCGCCGCCGCGAGCAGGGTCAGGCCCAGCGCGACGAACCGGCGCAGGATGTAGCCGATCATGGCGTGCCGCCGTCTGCCGGCGGCCTCACCGCCAGCGCAGCTCCGCCAGCGGCGTCACCGGCAGCGGCCAGTCGGTCCACATGCCCTCCAGCGCGCCATTCGCCACCGTGATCTTCGGCAGGATGAACAGGAAGCCGTTGACCGCGTCGCGCGCGAGCTTCTCCTGCGCCTGCTTGTAGAGCGCGTTGCGCTCGGCTTCCGGCAGGGTCACCGCGATCTTGGCGATCAGCGCGTTGAATTCGGGGTTCTTGTACTGGAAGTAGTAGCCCTCACGCGCATAGATATCGATGTCGAGCGGCTCGGTATGGGCGATGATGCTGAGGTCGTAATCCTTGTTGCGGAAGACGCGCTCCAGCCATTGCGGGAATTCGAGCGGCTCGATCGCCGCGTTGATGCCGATCTGCGCCAGCAGCGCCGCGACGATCTCGCCCGAGCGTCGGGCATAGGATGGCGGCGGCAATTTCAGCGTGCAGTTGAAGCCATTCGGAAAACCGGCCTCCGCCAGCAGCGCCTTGGCCTTGACGGGGTCGTAGGGGTAGGTGCCGGTCAGATCGACATAGGCCGGATGCAGCGGCGAGAAATGGCTGCCGATGAGTTTGACGTCGAAGCCGTAGACGCCGAGCGCGATGGTCTTGCGGTCGAGCGCATGGGCGATCGCCTGCCGCACCTTGAGATTGTCGAAGGGCGGCTTGGCGTTGTTGGTGGCGAGCACCGTCTCGCCCTCGGTCCCGCCGATCGTGACCTTGAGCTTGGGATCGGCCCTGAGCTGGGGCACAGCCTCCGGCGCCGACAGATTGGTGTGGGCATCGACATCGCCGGCCCGGAGCGCCGCGACCTGCGCCTGCGGGTCCGACATGAAGCGGAAGGTTGCCTTGGCCAGAGCCGGCTTCTCGCCCCAGTAGCCGTCGTTGCGTGCGAGTTCGAGCCGGTCGCCGCGATTCCAGCGCACGAATTTGAACGGGCCGGTGCCGACGGGATTGGTCTTGTTGTTGGCCGCCGTCGCCGGCGCCACGATCACCGCATCGCCCCAGGCGAGCCCGTAGAGGAAGTTAGCCGTCGGCTGCTTGAGCTTGATCACCACCGTCGCCGGGTCCGGCGTCGCGATCTCGGCGATCGGCGCGAAAAGCTGGCGCTGGGCGTTGGTGGAATCCGGCGCCACCGCCCGCTCGAAGGAGAACTTCACCTGCTCGGCGGTGAAGGGCGTGTCGTCATGGAATTTCGCGCCCTGCCGCAGCTTGAACCGGTAGGTCACGTTGTCGTCGGCGATCGCCCAGCTCTCGGCGAGGCAGGGCTGCAGCTTGCCGGTCCGGTCCATCTTGACCAGGCCCTCGAAAATATTCTGCAGCGTCACCTCGCGGATCGCCTGGGCGGCACCCGAGGTCGGGTCGAGCGTCGGCGGCTCCAGCGTCTGGGCGATGGTGACGCTGTCCTTCGCCTGCGCCAGCGCGACGACGGGAAGCTGCGCCGCCAGCGCCGCCAGTCCCGCCCCCGCCAGGAGTTCACGCCGCGTCGTCATATCCATCGCTCCGATGTCGTTGCGGCGCGAAGATGACGCGGGACGCACGGCGAGCGCAAGCCCGCTTCCGCTGCAATCTCCGCCGGGGACGAGGGCCTATCTGGCGCACTAGTATACCAGGCGATTGACCCCCGCCGCGGCCGGTTCTAGAGATCACGCGACCGATGGAGATGCCCATGCTGCTGCACGACGATCGCCTCTTCCCCGCCGATCCGGTGACGCGCGGCATCGCGCGCCGGCTCTTCGCCACCATCCGCGACCTGCCGATCATCTCGCCGCACGGTCACACCGACCCGCGCTGGTATGCCGAGGACAACGCCTTTCCCGATCCGGCCACCCTCTTCGTCAAGCCGGACCACTACATTTTCCGCATGCTCTATTCGCAGGGCGTGCGCCTCGAAGAGCTCGGCATCGCCCGCAAGGATGGCGGCCAAGGGGCTGACAAAGTCGAGACCGATCCGCGCAAGATCTGGCGGCTCTTCGCCAGCCACTGGCATCTCTTCCGCGGCACGCCGACGAGACTCTGGTTCGAGCACGCCACCTCGACGGTCTTCGGCGTCAACGAGCGCCTGACGCCCGAGAACGCCGACCGGATCTACGACAAGATCGCCGCCAAGCTGGACGAGCCCGAGCTTCGCCCGCGCGCCCTGTTCGAGCGCTTCCGGATCGAGGCGATCAGCACGACGGAAGGCGCGCTCGACGATCTGAAATGGCACGACATGATCCGCTCCTCCGGCTGGAGCGGCAAGGTCGTGACCGCCTATCGGCCCGACAGCGTCGTCGATCCGGAATTCGAGGGCTTCGCCGATAATCTCGAGACATTCGGCGAGCTGACGGGCGAGGATATCGGCTCCTGGACCGGCTATCTCGCAGCCCATCGCAAGCGGCGCGCCTATTTCAAGGAGCGCGGCGCCACCTCCTCCGACCATGGCCATGCCACGGCGCGCACCGCCAATCTCTCGGACGCCGATGCCGAGAAGCTCTACGCCAAGATCCTCAAGGGCAAGGTCTCGGCCAAGGATGCCGATCTGTTCCGCGGCCAGATGCTGACCGAGATGGCGAAGATGAGCCTCGACGACGGGCTCGTGCTGCAGATCCACCCCGGCTCCTGGCGCAACCACAACGCGACGCTGTTCGAGAATTTCGGCCGCGACATGGGCTGCGACATCCCCACCGCGACCAATTATGTCGAGGCGCTGAAGCCGCTGCTCGACGCTGTCGGCAATGAGCGTAACCTCACCGTCATCGCCTTCACGCTCGACGAGACGGTCTATTCGCGCGAGCTCGCCCCGCTCGCCGGCCATTATCCGGCTCTGAAGCTCGGGCCGGGCTGGTGGTTCCTCGATGCGCCCGAGGCGATGCTGCGCTTCCGCGAGCTGACGACCGAGACGGCCGGCTTCTACAACACCGTCGGCTTCAACGACGACACCCGCGCCTATCTCTCGATTCCCGCCCGGCACGATGTCGCGCGCCGCGTCGACTGCGCCTATCTCGCCAAGCTCGTCGCCGAGCACCGGCTGGAAGAGGACGAGGCAGCGGAAGTCGCCTACGACCTCGCCTACCGCCTCGCCAAGGAGGCCTACAAGCTGTGACCCGCCTCTCCGCCGCCACCCTCGCCGGCCTGCCGGCCTCCGTTCGCCGCCCGGCCTATGACCGCTCGGCGCTCACGCCCGGCATCGTCCATCTCGGACTCGGCGCCTTCGCCCGCGGCCATCTCGCCGAGTACACCGAAGACGCGCTGGAACAGCGTTTCGGCGCCTGGGGCATCGTCGGCGCCAGCCTCCAGCGCCCCGACCAGCGCGACCGGCTGCAGCCACAGGACGGGCTCTACACCTTGCTCAAGCTCGCCCCCACCGGGCCGGAGCTGCGCATCATCGGCTCAGTGCTCGACGTCGCTGTCGCGCCCGAAAGCCCCTCGACCCTCGTGGCCCGGCTGGCCGCTCCCGAGACCCGCATCGTCTCGCTCACCGTCACCGAGAAGGGCTATTGCCACGATCCGGCGACCGGAAAGCTCAAGGCCGATCATCCCGATATCGTCCACGACCTCGCCCATCCGGGGGCACCGCGCTCGGCCGTCGGCATTCTCGTCGCCGGGCTGAGGGCGCGCCGCGACGCGGGCCTGGGCCCCTTCACCGCGCTGTGCTGCGACAACCTCCCTTCCAACGGCCATGTGCTGCGCGGCCTCGTCCGCGACTTCGCGGCGTTGCTCGACGACAAGCTCACCGCCTGGATCGAAGCGAATGGCGCGTTCCCGGCAACCATGGTCGACCGCATCGTGCCGGCCACGACCGATGCCGACCTCGCCGAGGTCGCCAGGCTGATCGGCGTCGAGGATGCCGCGCCCGTCATCGGCGAGCCCTTCCGGCAATGGGCGATCGAGGACGTTTTCACCGCCGGCCGCCCGGATTGGGATCAGGTCGGCGCCCAGATGGTCTCCGAAGTCGCACCCTTCGAGTTCATGAAGCTGCGCATGCTCAACGGCGCGCATTCCTCGCTCGCCTATCTCGGCTACCTCGCCGGCCACGAGACGGTGGCCGAGGCCAGCGGCGATCCGGTCCTCGCGCGCTTCCTGCAGGGGCTCTGGGCCGAGATCATCCCGACCGTGCCGGCGCCGCAGGGCGTCGTGCTCGCCGATTACGCGAAAGCGCTTCTCGTCCGTTTCCAGAATCCTGCGATCCGCCATCGCACCTGGCAGATCGCCATGGACGGCTCGCAGAAGCTGCCGCAGCGCCTGCTCGGCACCATCCGCGAGCGGCTGAAGGCCGGCGCCCCGATCGACCATCTCGCGCTCGGCGTCGCCGCCTGGATGCGCTACGTCACCGGCACCGACGAGAAGGGCGGCGCCATCGACGTCCGCGATCCGCTGGCCGCCGAACTCAAGCGCCGCACGGAAGCCGCCGGGCGCGATGCGAAGGCACTGGTCGAGGCGCTCACCGGCATCGAGGCGATCTTCGGAACGGACCTGCCGAGCGATCAGCGGTTTACAAAACCGACGGGCGCCCATCTCGCTTCGCTGCTCGACAAGGGCGCGAAGGCGACGGCGGCGAATCTGGGCTGAGCCCTTTCCGTCATTCTCGGGCGAAGCAAAGCTTCGACCCGAGAATCTCATGACAAGGAGGTACTGGAACCGCGGGGAACCCCTCTCCTGTAAGAAGAGGGGCAGGGGTGAGGTGTCGGCCTCTGGACCAGTTGCGCTCATCCTTGCCGCAGCAACGGTCAGGTCACAGCCAAAGCGTCCAACGGCCTACCCCTCACCCTGCCCTCTCCCTCCGGGAGAGGGTTCCCCGCGGGTCCAACGCCACTCTCGTCTGGCCAACGCAGCTCTCACGCTCTTGATCCCGCGCCGCATCCGACGCCAGATACGCGCGATGCTTCGCGCGCTCACCCTTGCGATCTCGCTCCTCACCGCCGCCACGGCGCTGGCGCAGGAGCCGCCGCGCATCGCGGTTCCCAATCTCTGGGACCCGCGCATCCGGCTCGACCGGCCGGAGCCCGGCCCGCCGCGCGTCGTGCGCTTCCTGACCGATGACGACTATCCGCCCTTCCATTTCGCCGGGCCGGACGGAGCGCTGACCGGCTTCTCTGTCGAGCTTGCGCGAGCCGTCTGCGAGCGGCTGGCCTGGACCTGCACGATCCAGCCGCGCCGCTTCGACACATTGCCGGACTCGCTCGCCGAGGGCCGTGGCGACGTGCTCGCGGCGGCGATGAACCTGACACCGGCGCTGCGGCAGCGCTTCGCCGCGAGCCACCTCTATTTCCGCGCACCGGCCCGCTTCGCCACCACACGAGGCAATGCCCGCCCGACGCTTGACAGCGCTGCCTTGCAGGGCCGCCGCGTCGCCGTGGTCGCCAACTCCGCGCATCAGGCCTTTCTCGAAAGGCTGATGCCCTTCGTGCAGCGGCGCGAAAGCAGCGATCTCGGCGCCGCCGTCGCAGCGCTGCGCAGCGGCGAGGCCGAGTATGTCTTCGCCGACGGCGTGGCGCTGTCGCTGACGCTCGCCGGCAGCAGCGGCGAATTCGCCTTCTCCGGCGGCCCCTATCTGGAAAGCCGCTATTTCGGCGAGGGCGTCGCCTTCCTGCTGCGCAAGGACGATCCCGCCCTGAAGCGCGCCATCGACTACGCGCTGCAGGGCCTCTGGGACGACGGGACCTATGCCCGCCTCTATCTGCGCTTCTTCCCGGTCAGCCCGTACTGACCGTCAAGGCGCGTTGCTGGCCAGCGCCTGCTTGGCGACCGCGGCGAACCAGCCGGAGGCGGCGGGCAGGATCGCATCGTTGAAGTCGTAGCGGTCGTTATGGAGGTCGCCACCATTCACCGAAGGGCCATTGCCCATCCAGATATAGCAGCCGGGCCTACGCTCCAGGAAATAGGCGAAATCCTCGCCGGTCGTGCTGGCCTTCAGGTCGCGCCGGACGGCAAGCCCCGCAGCGTTGCCGGCGGCGGCGGCCATGTCCTCTTCCGGTGCCGTGTTGATCGTGGCGCTGCCATGCATCGTCTCGACCTCGGCCGTCATCTCGAAGGTCGCGGCGATGTTCTGGGCGATGCCATCGAGCCGCGCCAATAGCCGATCCCGCACCGCCGGCACGAAAGTACGGAAGGTGCCCTCGATGAAGACATTGGTCGGGATCTGGTTGGAGGCGAGGCCGCCATGCACCTGGCCGATCGAGACCACCGCCGACTCCATCGGGTCGACATTGCGCGACACGATCGTCTGCAGCGCGACGATGAGATGCCCCATCGCCACGATCGGGTCATGGGTCTGCTCGGGCAGGGCCGCGTGGCCCGCCTTGCCGGTGAGCGTGATCTTGAAGCGCCCGGGCTCGGACATCACCGGCCCGCGATGGACCGCAACCGTGCCTGCTTCCAGCCCCGGCCAGTTATGCAGCGCAAAGACGCGCTCCATCGGGAAGCGTTCCAGCACGCCGTCATCCAGCATCGCGAGCGCGCCGCCCGCGCCTTCCTCCGCCGGCTGGAAGACGAACTGCACCGTGCCGCTCCAGCCCTCGTCGGCCTTGAGCAGCGCCGCCGCGCCGAGCAGCGAGGTGGTATGCCCATCATGGCCGCAGGCATGCATCACATGGGGCGTCTTCGACTTGTAGGGAAGGTCGTTCATCTCCTGGATCGGCAGCGCGTCCATATCGGCGCGCAGGCCCACCGTGCGCTCGGACGAGCCGCGCTTCAGCGTCGCGACCACGCCATGTCCGCCGATATTGGCGACGAAAGGAACGCCGAGCTCGGTCAGCTTCTCCTGCACGAAGGCACTGGTCAGCTTCTCGTGGCGCCCGAGTTCGGGATGGGCGTGGAGATGTCGTCGCCAGGCGGTCAGCTTGTCGAGCAGGGCGCGATCCAAGGCGGCATCCTTTCAAGGCATGGTCAGGTTCGAAGGCACGCAGACTATCCCGCGGCGCCGGCACGGCAACCGCGGAAAAGAGAAGACCGTCATTCCCGGCAAGCGGCTTTACCAGCCGTCATTCTGGGGCGAAGCGAAGCTGAGACCCGAGAATCTCTTCCGGATAGGCCTCCATGCATGAGCCTCTTCCGAACCGAGATGCTCGGGTCGAGCCCGAGCATGACGAGCCTGCCAGCACGCGCGCATTGACGACGCCCTTCGCAATCTGCGAAAGCCCAACGCCCGTTGCGATTTTCGCAACGTCGACAACGCGGAGAGGATACCCGACCCCATGCCCGCCTTCGACGCAGCCCTCGTTGACGCCGCCCAGCGTTCGGCCGCCTGGCCGTTCGAGGAGGCGCGCAAGCTCGTGGCCCGCATCGAGAAAACGGGTAAGAAATCGGTAATCTTCGAGACCGGCTACGGTCCCTCGGGCCTGCCGCATATCGGCACCTTCGGCGAGGTCGCGCGCACCTCGATGGTTCGCCACGCCTTCCGCGTGCTCACCGGCAACACCATCCCGACGCGCCTGATCGCCTTCTCGGACGACATGGACGGCCTGCGCAAGGTGCCGGACAACGTGCCGAACAAGGAATTGCTCGCCGCCAATCTCGGCAAGCCGCTGACCGAGGTTCCGGACCCGTTCGGCACGCACGACTCGTTCGGCCGTCACAACAATGCGCGGCTCTGCGCCTTCCTCGACAGCTTCGGCTTCGACTACGAGTTCAAGTCCTCGACCGACTCGTATCGCGCCGGCGAGTTCGACGCGACGCTCTTGAAGATGCTCGCCCGCTACGACGCGGTGATGAAGATCATGCTGCCCACCCTGCGCGAGGAGCGGGCCGCGACCTATTCGCCCTTCCTGCCGATCCACCCGAAGACGCGCGTCGTCATGCAGGTGCCGATCGACGAGGTCGATGTCGAGGCCGGCACCATCGCCTGGACCGATCCGCAGACGAACGAGCGCTTCGTCACCCCGGTCACCGGCGGCAACGTCAAGCTGCAGTGGAAGCCGGACTGGGCGATGCGCTGGGTCGCGCTCGGCGTCGACTACGAGATGGCCGGCAAGGACCTGATCGACTCGGTCAAGGTCTCCTCGCAGATCGCCCGCGCGCTGGACGCCATGCCGCCCGAGGGCTTCAACTACGAGCTCTTCCTCGACGAGCAGGGCCAGAAGATCTCGAAGTCGAAGGGCAACGGCCTGACCATCGAAGACTGGCTGACCTATGGCCCGCCGGAGAGCCTAGCGCTCTACATGTTCCAGCGCCCGCGCGAGGCCAAGAAGCTGCATTTCGACGTCATCCCGCGCGCCATCGACGAATATCTCCAGTTCCTCAACGGTTATGAGAAGCAGGACTGGAAGAACCGTCTCGGCAACCCGGTCTGGCACATCCACAACGGCAATCCGCCGGCGCCGGAGGTCATCGCCTCGGGCGAGGGCGACAACGCGGTCAGGACGCAGATCACCTTCGGCCTGCTGATGAACCTCGTCGCTGTGGCGAACTCCGAGGACAAGGCCGTGCTCTGGGGCTTCCTCCAGCGCTACGCCCCGGCGATCTCGCCGCGGACGCATCCGCGCCTCGACGCGCTGGTCGGCTATGCGATCGCCTATTTCCGCGATTTCGTGAAGCCGGCGAAAAGCTATCGCCCGGCCGACGAGGTCGAGCGCGAGGCCTTCGCGAAGCTCGATGCCGCCATCGCCGCCCTGCCGGCCGACGCCACGGCCGAGATGGTGCAGGATGCGGCGCTGGACGTGGCCCGGGCGATCCCGCGCTACCAGAACCTCGCCGCCAAGAACGCAACGCCGGAGCGCCCGGGCGTCTCCGGCGACTGGTGGAAGGCGATCTACCAGGTGATGTTCGGCGAGGATCAGGGGCCACGCTTCGGCTCCTTCGCGGCGATCTACGGCCTGCCCGGCACCCGCGCCCTGATCGCCAAGGCGCTGGCCGGCGATCTCGTCCGCGAGCACGCCGCCTTCCTCGCGACGCGCAAGGCCGGCTGAACGCCCCATCGACTTTCGAGGGGCACAGACCCCGACCGACCATAAACCGCCGCGCAGCGACGCTGCGCGGCTGAGGCTACGAGCGTCATTCCGCGAGCTGGCGGCTTGAGCGTTCGTAGACCGTGGCCCCCGTGCGCGCATCGATGCCTTCGAGGCTGACCTCATAGCCCCAGAGATTGTGGATGCGCCGCAGCGTTGCGTCGCAGCTCGCGCTTTCCAGCAGGATCCCGTCCCGGATCTTGTGCTGCAGGCGCAGATGCCGCTGCCCGAGCAGATCGACATCCACGACCTGGATGTCCGAATGGCTCGCGCCGATATCGTATTTCTGGGCCAGCGCGGCGCGTATCTGCCGGTAGCCGCGTTCGTTGTGGATCGACGCCACCGTATAGAAGCGCTCATCCGCCACGTCGGACAGAACGAACATCCGCCATTTCCGGATCACCGCCGGGCTGAGATACTGGCGGATGAAGGATTCGTCGCGGTGGTTGGCCCAGGCTTCGAGCAGGATCTCGCGCCAGTTCCCCTGCCCCGCGATATCGGGAAACCAGTCGCGATCCTCGCTGGTCGGCGCGGTCGAGATGCGCTGGATATCCTGCATCATGTCCAGGCCGAGCGCATAAGGATTGATGCCGGAAAAGCGCGGATCGTCGAAGCCCGGCTGGAAGACGACGTTCGAATGGTTGCGCAGGATTTCGAGCATGGCGCCCTCGCTGATGCGGCCCTGCTCGAACAGCGCGTTCATCACCGTGTAGTGCACGAAGGTGGCACAGCCCTCGTTCATCACCTGCGTCTGCCGTTGCGGATAGAAATACTGCGCGATGACGCGGACGATCCTCAGGATCTCGCGCTGCCAGGGCTCCAGGATCAGGCTGTTCTTCTCCAGGAAGTAGAGCAGGTTTTCCTCGGGCAGATTGAGCGCCTTCTTGCGGGCGGCGAGGCTGTCCTGCGTGTCGCCGGGCTTGCCGTCGCCGGCGCTGCGGGGCAGCGTGCGCCATAAATCGTTATAGGTGCGCTCCTCATATTCCAGCCGCTCGCGCAGCCCCTCGCGCTGCCGCGCCGATGACAGCTTCGGCGGGCGGCGATAGCGGAACACGCCCTGCTCCATCAGGGCATGGGCGGCGTCGAGCACGGCTTCCACCGCCGCCACGCCATGGGTCTCCTCGCATCGCGCGATGAAGCTCTTGGCGAAATCGAGATAGCCCAGAATGGCGCCGGCATCGGTCCATTGCTGGAACAGATAGTTGTTCTTGAAGAAGTGATTGTGGCCCAGCGCGGCATGCGCGGTCACCAGGGCCTGCAGAGCCATGGTGTTCTCTTCCATCAGATAGACGATGCAGGGGTTGGAGTTGATCACGAGCTCATAGGCGAGCCCGCGCCCGCCCTTGCGATAGAGCAGCTCGTGATGGATGAAATGCTTGCCGAAGGACCAGTGGCGGTACATCAGCGGCATGCCGATGGAGGAATAGGCGTCGAGCATCTGCTCCGACGAGATGACCTCCATCTGCACGGGATAGATGTCGAGCTGAAGCTCTTCCTTCGCCACGGCCTCGATGACGTCGTAAGCCCGCGAAAGCGTCCGGAAATTCCAGTCCGATCCGGAGAACAGCAAATCGAGTCTGGGCGCGTGCTTGGGCATCGGCGCTCCTTTCAATCGCGCTGCGTTGCCGGCTGCTTGGTGAAGAGCTGACGAAAGACCGGATAGATGTCGGCGGCCTTGGCGATGCGGCTCATGTCGAAATTCGACCACCTGTCCTTGACCGTCCTGTAGACGCGCCAGAGCGACGTTCCGTTGTCGGTGGAGCCGAAGATTTCGCTCTCGCGCTCGTCGATGATCTCGACATAGGCGAAGTACTGGCACAGGCGCATGATCTCGCCGTCCATCAGGGAGAGGCATCGCTCCGAGTCGGTCGCGAGATTGTCGCCATCGGACGCCTGCGCGGCATAGATGTTCCATTCCCGGCTCGGATAGCGCTGCTCGATGACGCGCTGCATCTCCTCCAGCGCCGTCGAGACGACGGTGCCGCCGCTCTGCATGCTGTAGAAGAAGGTCTCCTCGTCCACCTCCTTCGCCTCGTGGGTATGGCGGATGAAGACGATGTCGGTGCGGGCGTAACGCCGCTTCAGGAACAGGTGGAGCAGCACGAAGAAGCGCTTGGCCAGATCCTTCTCCCGCTCGCCCATCGAGCCCGAGACGTCCATGAGGCAGAACATCACCGCGTTCGCATTCGGCTGCGGTTGCGCCTCGAACCGGTTGAAGCGGATATCGACGGGGTCGACGAAGGCGATGACCTTGCGCCGCCGCTCCAGCCGATCGAGTTCCGCCCGCAGCGCGGCGATGCGCTGCCGGTTAGCCACGCCGCCGCCCTCGGCTTCGAGACTGGCCAGCTCGCGCAGGATCGCCTCGACATCCTCGCGTTTCGGACGCCGCAGCGCGATCCGGCGGCCATGGCTGTTTCGCATGGTGCGCGCCACGCTGATGTTGGTCGGCGAGCCGCTCGCCGAAAATCCGGCCCGCCTCGGCTTGAAGGCCAATATCTCCTTGAGGTTGAGCTTGACCATGTCGGGCAGTTCGAGGTCCTCGAAGAAGAGATCGAGGACCTCTTCACGCGAGAGCACGAAGCGAAAATCGTCCTCCGACGCCTGCGTGCCCGCGGCGGACCCCATGCCGCCGCCCTCGCCCGGCTTCTGCATCCGGTCCCCGGCCGAGAACTGCTTGTTCCCGGGCAGCACATGCTGGCGGCGGCCGCTGTCCTTGGCATCGCGGAAGCTCGGCTCGCTCGTTCCCTTGACGGGCATCGAAACCGCGTGCTCGCCATCCGCGTCGGCGATCCTGCCGGCCCGGATCTGATCCTGGATGCTCCGCTTCAGCTCGGCGCGCACGCGTCGCAGAAAGCGCTGGCGGTTGCCCAGGCTCTTGTCCTTCGGGTTCAGGCGACGGTCGATGAAGATGGGCATGGACCTGCTCCGGCCGACGTCACCCCGCCTTGTTCACGCGCATGTACCAATCCACCAGGCGCCGGACCTGGCGCTCGGTGTAGCCGCGTTCGACCATGCGCTGCACGAAACCGTGATGCCGTTTCTCGGTGACGCTGTCCTGTTTCGAGCCGAAGCTGATGACCGGAAGCAGATCCTCGACCTGACCGAACATCCGCTTCTCGATGACCTCGCGGAGCTTTTCGTAGCTGGTCCAGGACGGGTTGCGGCCATTGTTCCGGGCCCGCGCCCGCAAGGTGAACTTCACGACCTCGTTGCGGAAATCCTTGGGGTTGGCGATGCCCGCCGGCTTCTCGATCTGGGACAATTCGTTGTCGAGCACCTGCCGGTTGAGGATCTGGCCGGTGTCGGGATCCTTGTAGTCCTGATCCTCGACCCAGGCATCGGCATAGGCGATGTAGCGGTCGAACAGATTCTGGCCGTATTCGCCATAGGATTCGAGATAGGCCTTCTGGATCTCGTGGCCGATGAACTCGGCATAGCGCGCGGCCAGTTCCGACTTGATGAAGTCGAGATAGGCCGCTTCGGTTTCCTTCGGGAACTGCTCCCGCTTGATCGCCCCTTCCAGAATGTACATCAGGTGCACCGGATCGGCTGCGAGCTCTTCGGTGTCGTAGTTGAAGGTCTGCGACAGGATCTTGAAGGCGAAGCGCGTGCTCACCCCGGTCATGCCTTCATCGACCCCGGCCGCGTCGCGATATTCCTGAATGGCCTTTGCCTTCGGCTCCAGCTCCTTCAGGTTCTCGCCGTCATAGACGCGCATCTTGGTGTAAAGCGGCGAATTCTCGAATTCGGTCAGCCGGGTCGAAACCGAGAAGCGGCTGAGAATGTCGAGCACTTCGGGCGCGCATGGGCTGTCGGCGAGCTCGCTCTCGCGCAGCAGCTTCTCATAGATCGCCCGCTCCTCGGTGACGCGCAGGCAATAGGGAACCTTGACCACCAGAATGCGGTCGAGGAACGCCTCGTTGTTCTTGTTGTTCTTGAACTGCAACCATTCGGACTCGTTGGAATGCGCCAGCACGATGCCCTGATAGGGGAAGGCGCCGAAATTCTCGGTGCCATTGTAGCTGCCTTCCTGCGTCGCGGTGAGCAGCGGATGCAGCACCTTGATCGGCGCTTTGAACATCTCGACGAATTCGAGCAGGCCCTGCGTCGTCCGGTTCAGCCCGCCGCTGTAGGAATAGGCGTCCGGGTCCGACTGGCTGAAATTCTCGAGCTGGCGGATGTCCACCTTGCCGACCAGCGTCGAGACATCCTGATTGTTCTCGTCGCCCGGCTCGGTCTTGGCGATGCCAATCTGGCGCAGCCGCGAGGGCATCAGCTTGACGACGCTGAATTTCGAGATGTCGCCCGACAGTTCGTCGAGCCGCTTAGCCGCCCAGGGGGAGATCAGGCCGGTGAGCCGTCGCCGCGCGATGCCGTATTTGTCCTCGAAGAGATCGCCCATGCGATCCGGGTGGAACAGGCCCAATGGTGATTCGAAGACCGGGCTGATCTGGCCGCCGACCTTGAGTGTATAAAATGGACGCTCCTCCATCAGCTTCTTGAGCCGCTCGGCCAGCGAGGATTTGCCGCCGCCGACCGGGCCAAGGAGGTAGAGGATCTGCTTGCGCTCCTCCAAACCCTGAGAGGCATAGCGGAAATAGCCGGCGATCCGCTCGATGGTGTCTTCCATGCCGTAGAAATCGACGAAGGAAGGGTAGATCTTGATCGTTCTGTTGGCGAAGATCCGACCGAAACGCTCATCCTTGCTGGTATCGAGCAAGGATGGCTGGCCGATCGCATCGATCATCCGCTCTGCGGCGGAGGCGTACAGGGATTTGTCTTCACGGCAAGCCAAAAGGTATTCCTGAAGACTCATCTCCTCTTGCGAGTAGTTTCGGTAGCTCTCGGAAAACAGGCGAAATATCTCGCCATCTCTCTCGATCATGGCAGCGACCCCGCGCAGTCGGCTTCGCCGACGACAGCCTCATCACTGCAACCGGCGACGCTTCCTCAGGTTCCGCTTAGACAGCGGCGCTTTTACGGCCGCCGGAAGCCCCCGAGCTATCCGCGCGACAGGCCCCGGCCGGCCATAGGCCGGAACTTCGCGCCGCCTGCGGGGTTCTATCGACGGCTGGGCGTCAGTTTCGGAGAACCGTCATGAAACGGCTCATCGCCATCGCCGTCGTCGGCGCGTTTGCATGGGGTCCGGCGCTGGCTGCGCCGTCGCCCCCGCCCTCCGTCGAGGAGCAAGCGGCGGCCTGCCGGGCCCATCCGGCGGACATCGCCCTGTCGTCCATCGCCCACAGGCTGCCGCCCGAATTCGCCACCGCAGGCGAACGGCCGGCCATGACGCTCTCGGCCTCCGAAATCCAGGCCATCAGCGTGCAAGCGGAGAGCCGCTGATCGGCTTCGGTGAATTGAACCCGACTTCGATCGCGAACCCGGCATCATCGGCGCACCGAAATCTGTGACCGATATTTGTGTTTGCAGCAGCAATCACGATCTCGTGCCAGCCAGGGAAGGCGAGCAGCACGGCTCGTCGCGGTCATACCCACCGGACAGGTCGCTCCCCGTATGGCGCGGCGATTGCGCTCCAGAGCCGAGCGCGAGATACCTTGTTCGGATAGCCTCGTCAGCAGGCACGAGCAGGCGATCGAAGAGCGATGAACGATATCAACGAAGTCGAACAGGCCATCCGCGCACGCCGCGCCATTCGCGCCTTTCGGCCCGATCCGGTCGAACCTGCCCTCGTCCGCCGTCTGATCGATCTGGCGGCGCAGGCCCCTTCCGGCACCAATATGCAACCCTGGAAGCTCAGGGTGGTCGGCCCGCAGGCGCGGGCGCGGCTCGAAAGCGCGCTGCTCGCGGCGCTGGACGCGGGCGAGCGCCCCGGCGTCGAGGAATATCGCTATTATCCCGAGCGCTTCCGCGAGCCCTATCTCTCGCGCCGCCGGAAGGTCGGCTGGGATCTCTATGGCCTGCTCGGCGTGGCGAGAGGCGACACCGAGGGCATGAAGCGGCAGACGGCGGCAAACCTGCGCTTCTTCGATGCGCCGGTCGCGCTGATGCTGACGATCGACCGCGACCTCGAGATCGGCTCCTGGCTCGATCTCGGCATGTTCATCCAGAACCTGCTGATCGCCGCGCAGGGCAACGGCCTCGATTCCTGCCCGCAGGCGATCTTCGCGCAGTTCCACCCGATCGTGCGGCGCGAGCTCGCCATTCCCGAGGAAGAGGTCGTGGTCTGCGGTATCGCCATCGGCAAGGCCGATTTCGATGCCCCGGCCAACCGGCTGGTGCCGGAGCGCGAAGCCGTCGAGAGCTTCACCACCTGGCTGGATTAGCTCGTCGTCATGGTCGGGCTCGTCCCGACCATCCATGTCTTCGTTGATCGAGGACAGTGTTCAAGACATGGATGCTCGCGACAAGGGCGAGCATGACGCCTTATGAACCATGCCGGCCATCAGGCACGGGCTTGCCGGCGCCCTTCCGGAAGAGCTTCAACACCGGCCCAACCAGCCAGTGCATCGCGACGATGGCGATGCCGCCGACGACGAGCCCGAAAACCGCCGCCAGCGCCGCCCCGACCAGCCATTCGCCGACACCGGCGACAGCCGGCGGAAGCGCCCGGCCGGCGGCTACGGCAAGGTCATGGACGCCATGGCCGAGGCCGGCGAGGCCATAGCCTTCCAGCCCGTGGATGATGATGCCGCCGCCGACCCAGAGCATCGCCGCCGTGCCGACAGCGCCGAGCAGGCTGAGGAAACCGGGCATGCCGCGCACGAGCCCACGCCCGAGCGGCTGCGTCAGCCAGCGCAGTCCACGATCGATTCCGCCCGGTTCGCCCGGCCCCAACGACCTCAGGCCCAGCAGGCTCGTCGCCGGGCGCGGATTGGCGGCGAGCGCCACGCCGGCATCGTCCGCCTTCACGATCAGAGCGACGACGCCGTAAACGGCCACGGTGATGCCGATGCCGACGATGGCCAGCACCGCCGCCTTCATCCAGAAGGACTGGTCAGAAACTCCGGCGAGCGTAATCGCCATGATCTCGGCCGAGAGGATGAAGTCGGTCTTGATCGCGCCCGCGATCTTCTGCTGTTCGAGCGCCGCCGGATCGCTCGCACCCTCGCCGGCCGCGGCGTCGCCATGCGCGCCGTGCGGCAGCACCAGCTCCAGCACCTTCTCGGCCCCCTCGAAGCAGAGATAGGCGCCGCCGGCCATCAGGAGCGGCGTGATCGCCCAGGGCGCGACCAGAGCGAGGATCAGCGCCCCCGGCAGCAGGAAGAGAATCTTGTTGCGCAAAGAGCCGAGCGCAATGCGCCAGATGATCGGCAGCTCGCGCGAGGCTGCGAAGCCAACGGCGTAGCGCGGCGTCACCGCCGCATCGTCGATCACGACGCCTGCCGCCTTCGCGCCGGCCTTGCCGGCCTGCGCCACGACATCGTCGACCGACGCCGCCGCGACCTTGGCGATGCCGGCGACGTCGTCGAGCAGCGCGAACAGTCCTGAAGCCAAGCGGTTCTCCTCGGATGGTTTCGCTGCGGCCAAACTAGCTTGGGCCGCATGAAGATGGAAAGACGCCGTCATTCCGGACAAGCCGCGAAGCGGCGCCGATCCGGAATCCATCATAGGGCGTCGCGCTTTATGATGGATTCCGGGTCTGCGCTTCGCTCCGCCCGGAATGACGGTCCAGGATGGGTATTCGCGTCAGCCCTTCAGGCTCGCAAAGCCCTTGCCCTCGGCGGCGAGGCGCTTCAGAAGCGGCGCTGGCTGCAGCGCCTTGTCGCCGATCTCGGCGGCTTGCGCCTCCAGCCGCTTCACGATGACGTCGAGCCCGACGCTGTCGGCCCAGAACATCGGGCCGCCGCGCCACGCCGGCCAGTTATAGCCGTTGATCCAGACGATATCGATGTCGCCCGGCCGTGCCGCGATGCCCTCTTCGAGGATGCGCGCGCCCTCGTTGACCATCGGATCGAGCAGGCGGGCCAGGATCTCCTCCTGCGTGAAAGCGCGCCGCGTCACGCCCTGCTCGGCCGAGATGCGGGCAATCAGCGCCTCCACCTCGGGGCAGCGCTGCCCGGCGCGCGCACCCTGCGGATAGAGATAGTAGCCGCGCCCGGTCTTCTGGCCGAACCAGCCGGCCTCGCAGATCGCATCCGCCACAGCGGCCTTCAGGCCGCGCGCCTTGCGCGAGCGCCAGCCAATGTCGTTGCCGGCGAGATCGGCCATGGCGAAGGGGCCCATCTTGAAGCCGAAGCCGACCAGCGCCGCATCGACCTCATGCGGCAGGGCACCGGCGACCAGCAGACGCTCGGCGGCGCGGGTGCGCTGCTCCAGCATGCGGTTGCCGACGAAGCCGAAGCCGTTGCCGACCACGACCGGCACCTTGCCGAGCTTGCGCCCGAGCGCGACGGCGGTCGCGACCGCGTCGTCCGCCACGCCCTTCGGCCGCACCACCTCCAGCAGCTTCATGACATTGGCCGGGCTGAAGAAATGCATGCCGATCACGTCCTGCGGCCGCTTCGTTGCCGCCGCGATCGTGGGCACGTCGAGATAGGAGGTGTTGCTGGCGAGGATCGCGCCGGGCTTGGCGACGCGGTCGAGCTCGCCGAAGATCTGCTGCTTGACCCCCATCTCCTCGAAGGCAGCCTCGATCACGATATCGGCCCCGGCCGCAGCCGCGAGGCCGACGGCCGGCTTGATCAGCGCCATGCGCCCGGCCTTCGCCTCCGGCGTCAGCGAGCCACGCGAGACCGAGATGTCGTAGATCGCGGCGATGCGGTTGACGCCGTTGTCGAGCGCCGCCTGCGCCGTCTCGATCAGCGTCACCGGGATGCCGGCATTGGCGAAGCACATCGCGATGCCGCCACCCATCGTGCCGGCCCCGATCACGGCGGCGCTGGCGATCTCGCGCGGCTTCACCTCCGGCCCGATGCCCGGCACCTTCGCGACCTCACGCTCGGCGAAGAAGACATGACGCAGCGCCTTCGAACGCTCATCGACGAGCAGCGACAGGAAGAGCTTGCGCTCGACGGCCACTCCTTCAGCGAAAGGCAGCGTGAAGCTCGCGCGCACGGCCTCGACCAGCGCCGGCACGTTCGGCATGCCCTCGGCCTTTTTCACGGCATCCTTGGCCAGCGCCTCGAAAGCCTCGCGGTCGGCCTCGGTCAATTCGCCGGTCGTCGCGCTCGTCGCCGGGCGGCGCCCCTCCGCCGCCAACGCCTCGGCCAGCCGGATCGCGGCGGCCACGACATCACTGGAGACGACCTCGTCGAAGAGCCCATATTCAAGTGCCTTGCCGGCCGAGACCGGCTCGCCCGAGAGCATCATCGGGAAGGCCTTGGCCGCCCCGATCAGGCGCGGCAGGCGCTGCGTGCCACCGGCACCGGGGATGAGCCCGAGCTTGATCTCGGGCAGGCCGAGCTTCGCGGCCGGCAGCGCGACGCGGCCATGGCAGGCGAGCGCCACTTCCAGCCCACCGCCGAGCGCCACGCCCTGGATCGCCGCGACGACGGGCTTGGCCGAAGCCTCGATCGCATCGAGCAGGTCGGGCAGCAGCGGCGGGGCCGGCGGCTTGCCGAACTCGCTGATATCGGCCCCGGCGATGAAGGCCTTGCCGGCGGAGGCGATGACGATCGCGACGACGGCAGCGTCAACGTTGGCCTTCTCGATCGCCGCCGCCAGTCCCTCACGCACCGCGGCGCCGAGCGCATTGACCGGGGGATTGTCGATCGTGGCGACCGCGACCCGGCCGCGCACCTCAAGCTGAACCTTCGTCATCGACGTCTCCGCAATCCCGTTCCGTACACCCGCGCCTCGACTCGCTCGCCAAGGCAGCGAAGGCGTCTGGGTGGGCAAGGGAGAATCGACCCCGCGCGATGTCAAGCGCAGGCCGGCGACGAAAGGCGCATCCCGCGCTCGCTTGACCCCTGGCGAAGGCCCGTGCCATCCCGGCGCTGCAATCAGGAGCGGATCGATGAGCGAAGTGCTGAGCGAAACCGTCGCGGCTGGCGTGGTGCAGATCACCATGAACCGGCCCGACCGCAAGAATGCGCTCGACCGGGCGAGCTATTCCGGACTGATCGCCGCCATCGCCACCGCCGAGGCCGATGCCTCCGTCCGCGCCATCCTGCTGACCGGGGCCGGCGGCACCTTCACCAGCGGCAACGACATCAAGGATTTCGCCATGGCCGCCGCGGCCGGCGAGGGCCCGCGCGTCGCCATCGATTTCCTGGAAGTGATCTCGACCGCGAAGAAGCCGATCGTCGCGGCGGTCGAGGGCTTCGCGGTCGGCATCGGCACGACGATGCTGCTGCATTGCGACCTTGCCTTCGCGGCCCGCTCCGCCACCTTCCGCCTACCCTTCGTCACGCTCGGCCTCTGCCCCGAGGGCGGATCGAGTTATCTGCTGCCGCTTGTCGCCGGCTCGAAGAAGGCGGCTGAATTGCTGATGCTGGGCGAGGCCTTTAACGCCGAGACGGCCGCGGCGGCCGGGCTCGTCAATGCCGTGGTCGAGGACGGCACGGCGCTGGAAGCCGGCCTCGCCAAGGCCAAGGCGCTGGCAGCGCTGCCGCCGGAATCGTTGGCCCTAACCAAGATGCTGCTGAAGCGCGGCTCGGCCCAGTCCGTGGCCGAGACCATCGCGACCGAGGCGAAGCATTTCGGCGAGCGCCTGAAATCGCCGGAGGCGATGGCCGCCTTCATGGCGTTTTTGAAGAAGTAGAGACGGCACCGCGATCCCGCGGGATCCCCTCTCCTGTAAGGAGAGGGGTAGGGGTGAGGTGTAGGCCCTTGGACCAGTGAGTTGAGCCCTCACCGCCGCTGCGGTCGGGTCACGGCCACGGTGTCCAACGGCCTACCCCTCACCCTGCCCTCTCCCTCCGGGAGAGGGTTCCCCGCGTTCGCTGGAACAGCATCGCGCTTACAGACTTCAGCTCACTTCAAGCCGCCACCGCGCTCCGCCCCTTCAGCCAGTCGCGCGTCCAGGAGAAGACCGGCCACAGCAATGCCGCGAAGGTCATCGCCGCCAGCACCGACGAGACCGGCCGGTCGAAGAAGGGCAGAACCGAGCCGTCCGACTTGATCAGCGAGGTCACGAAGTTCTGCTCCACCATCGTGCCCATGACGATGCCCAGCACCATCGCCGCGACCGGGTAGCCGTTCTTCTCCATCACGAAGCCGAACACGCCGAAGAAGGCGACGCACCAGACCGCGAACAGGTTGTTGCCTGCCGTGGCGAAAGCACCGACCGCGCAGAAGATCATGATCACCGGCATCACGGCCGAGCGCGGCGCGCCGACGACCTTGCTCGCCAGCCGGATCATCACGATGCCGAAGGGGATCATGATGATGTTGCCGAGGATGAAGATGATGTAGAGCGCATACATGCTCTCGGCCTGGCTGGTGAACAGCGTCGGCCCTGGGTTCAGCCCCTTCATGTAGAGCACGCCGATCGCGATCGCGGTGATCGTGTCGCCGGGGATGCCGAAGAGCAGCGCCGGCACCCAGCCCGAGGCGAGCGAGGCGTTGTTGGAGGCGCCGGCCTCGATCAGCCCTTCCGGATGGCCGGTACCGAATTTCTCCGGCGTCTTCGAGAAGCGCTTGGCCATGGCGTAGCTGACCCAGGCCGCCATGTCGGCGCCGGCACCGGGCAGCACGCCGATGATGATGCCGACGATGTTCCCGCGCGCCTGCTGCTTCGGGTATTCCTTGGTGAGTTTCCACTGCCCCTTCAGGATCGAGCCGAGGCGGCGGTGTTCGATCTTCGGCGGGTCGCGCTCGGTCAGCGAGCGCATCACTTCGGCCAGCGCGAAGACGCCGACCAGCGCCGGGATGACCTCGATGCCGCCGAGCAGGTTGGTCGAGCCGAAGGTGAAGCGCGGCACGCCGCCTGGATTGTCGATGCCGATGCAGGTGATCAGCAGTCCGAGCAGCATCGCCGCGATCGCCTTGATCGGCGAGGAGCGGGCGACCAACGTCGAGCACATCAGGCCGAGCATGGCCAGCCAGAAATTCTCGTAAGTCGAGAAGGACAGGGCCATCTCGGCCAGAAGCGGCGCGATCAGCATCAGCGAAAGCGTGCCGGCGATGCCGCCCAGCGCCGAGAACCACAGGCAGATGCCGAGCGCCGTCTCCGCCTGGCCCTTGCGCGTCATCGCATAGGCTTCGTCGGTATAGGCGGCCGAGGCCGGCGTGCCGGGGATGCGCAGCAGGCAGCCCGGAATGTCGCCGGAAAAGATCGCCATGGCGGAGGCGGTGATGATCGTCGCCACCGCCGCGATCGGCGAGAGATAGAAGGTGACCGGCACCAACAGCGCCGTCGCCATGGTGGCCGAGAGACCGGGCAGTGCGCCGACCGTCAGCCCGTAGAAGGCCGACGCGACGATTGCGACCATGACGTCGAATTGGAAGACCAGCCCGAAGGCCTTGATGACGGTGTCCATCGTCAGGCCTCGCTCACCAGGGGAAGGGCAGGATGCCGCCGGGCAGCGGCACGCGCAGCAGCTTCAGGAAGATCAGGTTGATCGCGAAGGGGGCGATGATCGCGAGCGGCACTGCAAGCTTCGGCTTGGCTCCGAAGGCGAGGCTGCAGATCAGCACCATCATCGCCGTCGTCGGCAGGAAGCCGAGCGTCTCCGAGACCAGCGCGTAGAAGGCCAGCAGCGCCGGCGGAAGCAGCGCCAGCCAGTTGCGCCAGGCCGGCACCGGCTCAAGCTCCTCAGGCGTCGCATGGCTCACGACGTCGGCCTCGGCGACCTCCTCGAAATGGCGGCCGATCCCGAAGACGATCAGCCCGCCGCAGAGGGCCAGCCCGGCACCGACGACCATCGGAAAGGCGGAGGGGCCGACCTGCTGGCCCGGAACGGGCGGCAGCTTCGAGCCGTAGAAAAACGCGACGGCCCCCAGCGCGGCGATGGCGGAGCCGGAAATACGGTCGGACAGTTGCAAAGGGCAACCTCCTCGGATGATCGAAGATGATGAGACGAAAACGCCGGGAGCTGTCTGCTCCCGGCGTCGTTGGGCTTGCGCCGCTCAGCCCTTGGCGAGACCGGCCGCCTTCATGGCGGAGGCCATGGAGGTGTCGCTCGCGGCCATAAAGGCAGCGAAGCCCGGGCCGTCCGCGAACTTCATGCCGAAGCCGCGGGAGTTCATGAAGTCCTGGTAGTCCTTCGAGTCGAAGGCCTTCTTCAGCGCCGCCGTCAGCTTCGCCGCGATCTCCGGCGGCAGGCCCTTCGGCGCACCGATGCCGCGCCAGGCGCCGATCGAATAATTGATGCCGAGCGTCTCGTTCAGCGTCGGCACGTCCTTGAACTGCGGGTTGCGCGCGCTCGCCATGATCGCCAGCGACTTGGCCTTGCCCGCGTCGATCATCGCCCGCGCCTCGGGCACAGAGCAGGTCACGATGTCGACGCCGCCAGCCGCCAGATCCTGCATGCCGGGCGCCGCGCCGTTCGACGGCACCCAGGCGACATGATCCGGCTTCAGCCCCATGGCGACGAGCCAGCCGATCAGGGCGAGATGCCAGATACCGCCCTGTCCGGTGCCGGACGCCTTAAGCTTGCCGGGAGGCGCCGCCTTGATGGCGTCCGCCAGTGTCTTGATGTCCTTGTAAGGGCCGGCGGTCGAGACCTGCACGCCCGGGGGATCCTCGTTCATCAGCGCGAGCGAGGTGTAGCTCGTCGATTTGAGATCGGTCAGGCCCTGATGATGCATCATGGCGATCTCGACCGTCAGCATGCCGATATTGTAGCCGTCCGGCGCCGCCGTCGCGATGGCGGAATGGCCAACCACGCCCGAGCCGCCGGTGCGGTTGACGACGTTGACCGGCTGGCCAAGGTCCTTCTCCAGAAGCTGCGCCACGATGCGCGCCGTGGCGTCCGTACCGCCGCCCGCCCCCCAAGGGCAGATCATGGTGATCGGCCGCGAGGGATAATTGGCCTGCGCGATGGCAGGCGCCGCAATCAGGCTCGCCGCGCCGGCCGCGGCGGCGCCCTTGAGCACAGTTCGCCTGTCGATGAAATCGGTCATTCCCCAGTTCCTCCGCTAAATCGATTTAGTGCCCGGGCGCTCCTCGTCCGCGACGGGGCTCCCTTGATGTGACGGGCGTTATCTGAGCCGATCGCGCGGCCAGTGACAACCTCTCATTTTGGCCGAGGTCTCTGTCTTCTCGACCATCCTCCACCGTCATTCCGGACAAGCGGCGAAGCCGCGCCGATCCGGAATCCATCGAAAGGCGTCGCACCCTGCGATGGATTCCGGGTCTCCGCTTCGCTGCGCCCGGAATGACGCAAATCGGACGATGAACTCTACAGTCCGCAAATGACGGGCTGCACGGCGCCGGCAACGCGCTCCACCACCGCCCCCGTGCTGAGCTCCGGACCGGCCGCAGCCGCCGGCAGCGCAGCCCCCGCCTTGCCGAGCATCGCCTGGATGGCAGCCGCATCGGCGAAGCCATAGCTGCGCTGCGGCGCGACGCCGGCGATCAGGATCTTGTCGGAGGGATTATCGGTCACGATCCCGACCAGCCGCCCTTGCCGGTCGAAGGCCGGCGTGCCGGCCTGCCCGGGCTGCAACGGCGCTCGCAGCGCCGGCTTGCCGCCTGCCGAAACGCCTTGCCCCGGCAGCGCCAGCGCCGCTCTCTTGCCGGCGTCGTTGCCATACGCCACCAGCACCAGCGCCTCTTCGGCGCCCGGAACCTCGGGCCGCAGGCCCGGCGGCTTTGCCGCGCCCGGGCCTTCGATATCGAGCAGGACGAGGCCGCTCGCATCGTCCTTCGGGCGTGCCTTTGCGGCGCGATTGCCGACACGCAGGCTGCGGCAGCCATCGATCGCGGAGGCTGCGCTCAGGGCCGTTCGTTCGGTGAGCGCCAGCGCGACGCCATAGCGCTCGTTGCTGCGCGCAGCCGGCGCCAGCAGGGACGACAGCCCGGATGAGGGGCTGGCGGAGCCGGCGACGGCGGAAGGCGCCGCCGGAACCGGCCCGGTCGGGAAGGGCTCGAAGCTCGCGGCGATCGCGATGACCAGCTTGTCGACGGTCGGCGCCAGCGCCTTGTCGTAGCCGATCGAGAAACCCCGCAACCCTTGCGGCCCGGCCGCGAGCCGACGGTAGAAGCGCCCGGTCGGCGTCTCGCCGGTCACGACGAAGAAGTCCGGCCGCAGCAGCTTGTAGGTGATCTTCCGCGGGCTGTTCGGGTTGACGGCGGTCGCCTTCTCGAACAGCGCGGCGAGGTCTTCGCCGGGCGGCGAGGCGGAGGTGTCGAGCGTCACCTTCTCGTCGACGCTCTGCCAGCGGCTGCCGCCGGAGGGCGTCGCGTCGCGCCGCGGCAAGAGTTTCTGGGGGATGCCGATCTGCACGCCGGTCTTCTCGTCGGCCAGAACGCGGAAGCCGGCCACGTCGCGGGCCGCCTGCGCCGTCCGTGCCAGGGCCGCCCGCTCGGTCGGGAGGAGCATGCCGTCGGGCAGCCCGCGTGCGCCCTTGAAGGCGTTGATCGCCCGGAACGTCAGCGGACCGAAGGAGCCGCTGACCGCGCCATTGAACTGGCCGGCCCAGATCAGGTCGTTCTGGATCGCCTTGCGCTCGGCCTCGGGCAACGCTTCGAAGCTCGCCTGCGCGACCGCCATCTGGGGCGATGGGCCGGCTGCGGGAGCCTGCGCGCTCACGAATGTCGGGGTCAGCAGCATGAATGCGAGGGCAGTGCTGCGGACCAGCGTGCTTTGCAGATAACGGAGCGGGGCGCGCGGCATGGGTCTCGTCCTCAAGAGGCGGGCGAAGCGGCTGCATTGAGCGTCAGAACGCGCCGCGCCGCAACCGGGAGAGGGCTTTTTCGCGTGGGTTACCCCGGGCGACCGGAGGGAGTTCCGGGATGACCGGCGTGTGAGGATCGAAATGGATATATCGGCGCCCTGCCACGCACGCCCTGCATTCGCATGACTTGAACGGCTGCGGCGCGGTGATAGCCTGCCGGGCCCGTCTCATGCCGTCATCGGCCTGAAGCCCTTGCCGCCGATCCTGGCGAGCCGGTCGACGAAGAGGAACGACGATGACCCTGCTTTCCCGTCTCGCGCTCGCCCTCTGCCTGACCTTCTCGGTGGCGCCTGCCTTCGCCCAGAAGGCCTATGTCCGCAACGACCTGCTCGCCGACGGGCAGCGGCTGGAAGAGCGGCTGAAGCGCGAGGTCGCAACCGGAAACCGTCCGGCCACTGAGGCCGTCCGTGCCGGCGAGATCGCGCTGGCGCGCGGCGACGCCCGTTCCGCCCTGCCGCAGGCGAATGCCGCCGTCGTCGCCGATTCGGGCAACGCCGCCGGCTGG
This sequence comes from Hyphomicrobiales bacterium, assembly GCA_930633495.1. Classification (NCBI taxonomy): domain Bacteria; kingdom Pseudomonadati; phylum Pseudomonadota; class Alphaproteobacteria; order Hyphomicrobiales; species Hyphomicrobiales bacterium. The sequence continues at coordinate 1,617,747 of CAKNFJ010000001.1, forward strand.
CGGCTGATGGCGCGCGCAGCCAACGCCATCGAGCCGCGCGACTATCGCGAGCGCTGGGAGCTGCGCGAGCGCGCCATCGCCGCCGCCTATCTCGCCTATAGCCGGGCGACCACCCGCAATGACGAGGCCGCATCCCTCGGCGTGCTGGCGCAGACCTTCGAGAAGAACGAGCTCTGGCGCCCGGCCCTGACCACCTACCGCCTCAGCCTCGATCTCGCCGCCAATCCCGCCTTGCAGAGTTCCTATGAGAGCCTGCGCGAGAAGCGCGGCTTCCGGCTGATCTCGAACAAGACCGATTCCGACGCCGCCTCCCCGCGCGCCTGCTTCGAATTCTCGGAAGCGCTTGCCCGCGGCCGTGTCGATTTCGCGCCCTATGTCGCGATCTCCGGCGGCAGGGGAGATTTCGCCGTCAGCGCCGAGGATCGCCAGATCTGCGTCGATGGCCTGAAGCATGGCGAGCGCTATGCCATCGTCGTCCGGCAGGGCGTGCCCTCGGCCATTCCCGACGAGAAGCTGCTGAAATCGGCCGATTACGAGATCTATGTCCGCGACCGCACGCCCTCCGTGCGCTTCACCGGCAAGAACTATGTGCTGCCGCGCACCGGCCAGCAGGGTATTCCGGTCGTTTCGGTCAATTCGGGCAAGCTCGACCTCGAAGTCATGCGGATCGGCGATCGCAACCTGATCAACTCCGTCCATTCCGACGATTTCCTCAGCCAGATCGGCTCCTATTCCGCCAGGCAGATCGCGAGCGACAAGGGCCAGACCGTCTGGACCGGCACGATGGACGTGAAGTCCGAGCTGAACCAGGACGTCGTCACCGCCTTCCCGGTGACGGAAGCAGTCGGCAGCCTCAAGCCCGGCGTCTATGTGATGTTCGCCAAGCCCTCGGGCGGGCCGGCCGTGGCGGCGCCCAGCGACGACGGCGATTCCTATGATGACGGTTCGACGCGGGCGACGCAGTGGTTCGTCGTCTCCGATCTCGGCCTAACCTCCTTCACCGGCCCGGACGGCGTGCATGTGCTCGCCCGCTCGTTGGCCGACGCCAAGCCGATCGCCAATGCCGAATTGCGCCTGATCGCCCGCAACAACGAGGTGCTCGGCACCGCCAAGACCGACGCCAACGGCTATGCCCGTTTCGATGCCGGATTGGGCAAGGGCCAGGGCGGCAATGCGCCCGGCCTCGTCACCGCCTCGCTCGCCGAGGATTACGGCTTCCTCGACCTCAAGCAGACCGCCTTCGACCTCTCCGACCGCGGCGTGAAGGGCCGCGTCGCGCCTGCCGGGCTCGACGCCTATCTCTATACCGAGCGCGGCGTCTATCGCTCGGGCGAGACGGTCTATCTCACCTCGCTACTGCGCGACGCCAAGGGCGCCACTGTGGCCGGCCTGCCGCTAACCATCGTCGTCAAGCGCCCGGACGGCGTCGAATATCGCCGCCGGCAGGTCGAGGACCAGGGCGCAGGCGGCCGCGCCCATTCGATCCAGCTCGTCTCCGGCTCCGCGACCGGCACCTGGCGCGTCCTGGCTTATTCCGACCCTAAGGGACAGGCGATCGGCGAGACCTCCTTCCTCGTCGAGGACTATGTGCCCGAGCGGCTGGAACTGACGCTGACGCCGAAGGCGCCGCTGCTCCAGGCCGGCCAGCCGGCCGAACTCGATGTCGCCGCCCGCTATCTCTACGGCGCGCCGGGCTCCGAGCTCGACGTCACCGGCTCGATGACGATCCGGGCCGCCGAGGCCAGCGCCATTCCCGGCTTCAAGGACTATCAGGTTGGCCTCACCGACGAGGCTTTCGAGCCGGTCCAGAGCGAGTTCGAGGAGAGCACCACGACCGATGCCGCCGGCAAGGCAACGGTCACCAACCCGGTGCAGCAGCCCGACACCAACCGCCCGCTCGAGGTCGAGATGACCGTTCGCGTCGGTGAGCCCGGCGGGCGCGCCATCGCCCGCTCGGTCACTCTACCGATCGTGCCCAAGGGCGCCGCCATCGGCGTGAAGAAGCTGTTCCGCGACGGCGATCTCGGCAACGGCCAGACCGCGAATTTCGAAGTGATCATGGCGACCGGCGACGGCAAGCGCCTCGCCCGGCCCGGCGTCAAATGGGTGCTGTCCAAGGTCCGCCGCAACTACCAGTGGTTCTTCCAGGACGGCCGCTGGAATTATGAGGGCGTGAAGACCACCCGCCGCGTCGCCGATGGCGAGATCGCGGTGGCGGAAGCGGCCGGCGCCAAGATCGCCGCCCCGGTGGAATGGGGCAATTACCGACTCGACGTCACCTCCGACGGCAATGAGGCGGCCGAGACCTCGGTCTCCTTCAGCGTCGGCTATGAAAGCGACAAGACGGCGGACACGCCGGATGTTCTCGATGTCGCGCTCGACAAGGCGTCCTATGCCGATGGCGAGAGCCTGCAGGTCCGCCTCTCGCCGCGCTTCGCCGGCAAGGCGACGCTGGCCGTCGTCACCGACAAGGTCGCGGATATCCGCACCATCGACATCACCGAGGGCGGCACCTCGGCCAGCATTCCCGTGAAGGCCGAATGGGGCGCCAGCGCCTATCTCGTCGTGCTCGCGCACCGGCCGATGGACGCCGCCGCCAAGCGCCTGCCCGGCCGCGCCATCGGCCTCTCCTGGTTCCAGATCGGCAAGGAGACGCGCACGCTGGCGCTCGATCTCGGCGCGCCCAAGCTGGTGCGCCCGCTCACGACGCTATCGCTGCCGATCAAGGTCACCGGCATGAAGGCGGGCGAGGAGGCCTATGTCACGCTCGCCGCCGTCGATATCGGCATCCTCAACCTCACCCGCTACGAGAGTCCGGACGCCAGCAAGTTCTTCTTCGGCCAGCGCCAACTCGGCCATGACCTGCGCGATCTCTATGGCTACCTGATCGACGGCATGCAGGGCACGCGCGGCGCGATCCGCACCGGCGGCGACGCTGCGCCCAAGATGGATGGCGAGAAGCCGACGCAGGAGCCGCTCGCCCGCTATTCCGGCGTGGTCAAGGTTGGGCCGGACGGCACGGCGAAGATCGATTTCGATCTGCCGGCCTTCAACGGCTCGGTCCGCGTCATGGGCGTCGCCTGGTCCGCCGGCCGCACCGGCCAGGCCAGCGCCGACGTGATCGTCCGCGACCAGATCGTGGCGCAGGCGACGCTGCCGCGCTTCCTCGCAATCGGCGACCAGTCGCGCTTCCATCTCCAGGTCGACAATGTCGAGGGCCCCGCAGGCTCCTACACCGTCGATCTCGACGTGAAGGGTCCGGTTCTGGTCGCGGCCGACGCCACCCGCCGCACCATACAGATCGGCGCCGGCGCCAAGACGCAGATGACGATCCCCGTTACCGCCGCCGGCCTCGGCCGCGCCGAGTTCGACGTTCGCGTCTCCGGCCCGAACGGCATCGGCACGGTGCAAAACCTCGCCGTGCGCGTGCAGCCCTCGACTGCTACGATCGCGCGCCGCATCGTCCGCGCCATCCCCGGCAATGGCGGGGCGATCACCGTCTCCTCCGACCTCTTGGCCGATCTCGTGCCGAACTCGGGGCAGGTCTCGGTGACGGTCTCTCCCTTCGGCTCGCTCGACGTGCCCGCCCTGCTCAAGGCGCTCGACCGCTACCCTTATGGCTGCACCGAGCAGACCGTCTCGCGCGCCCTGCCGCTGCTCGCGGTCAACCAGCTCGCCTCGCTGGAACAACTCGCGCTCGATGACAAGGCCGACGAGCGCGTCGTCAACGCGGTCGAGCGCGTGCTGGCGCGGCAGGGCGGCAACGGTTCCTTCGGCCTCTGGGGCGTCGGCGGCGACGATCTCTGGCTCGACGCCTTCGTCACCGATTTCCTGACGCGGGCCCGCGAGAAGCAGGTCGCCGTGCCGCAGATCGCCTTCAACCTCGCGCTCGATCGCCTGCGCAATCAGGTCGTCAACACCAGCGAGATCAACAAGGAGGAAGCGGCCGGCGTCGCCTATGCGCTCTATGTGCTCGCCCGCAACGGCCGGCCGGTGATGGGCGACCTGCGCTATCTCGCCGACAACAAGCTCGGCGATTTCGCGACGCCGCTCGCCCGCGCCCAGATCGGCGCCGCGCTCTCGGCGCTGGGCGATCGCGGCCGCGGCCGTGCCGCCTTCGGCAGCGCGCTGGGCTTGCTCCAGCAGGCGAGCGACGACGGCCTGTCGCGGCCCGATTACGGCTCCCGCCTGCGCGACGGCGCCGGCGTGCTCGCGCTGATCGCCGAGGCCAATGGCGAGCGCGCCGATATTTCGCGCGCCGTCTCGATCCTCGACGCCACACGCAACAGCGCCCGCTACAGCTACACCTCGACGCAGGAGCAGATGTGGATGGTGCTGGCGGCACAGGCCATGGCCAAGGACGCCGAGGGCATGACGCTGACGGTCGATGGCGCCGCCCGCAAGGGCGCGCTCTACCGCACGCTCTCGGCCGAGGCTCTAGAGGCAAAGTCGCTGACGATCGCCAATCCCGGTGCCGGCAATGCCCAGGCGGTCATCACCGTCGCGGGCATCCCCACCGCGCCGGAGCCCGCCCTGAACCAGGGCTTCGGGCTGGAGCGCGTCATCTACACGATGAAGGGCGAGAAGGCCGACCCGGCGCGCCTGCGCCAGAACGAGCGCTATGTCGTGGCGCTGACGGTGACGGAGGCCACGCCGCGCTATGGCCGGCTCCTGCTGGTCGATCCGGTCCCGGCCGGGCTTGAGATCGAGAATGCCAACCTGACGGAAGGCGCCTCGGTCGCGGGGCTCGACTGGCTGAAGCAGGAGGTCTCGCCGGTGCATACCGAGTCGCGCGACGACCGCTTCGTCGCCGCCTTCGAGCGCTCGGGCTCGAAGAGCGACAAGCTCTCCTACACCGTCGCCTATATCGCGCGGGCCGTCTCGCCCGGCCGCTATGTCTCGCCTGCCGCCGTGATCGAGGACATGTACCGGCCGGATCGCTTCGGCCGCACGGGCTTCGGCGCGGTGGAGATTACGTCGGCACGGTGATGGGTGCGCAGCGCGAAAAGATGGGCGCGACAGAGCCCCCTCTTCCTTCGGGGGAGAGGGATGGGGTGAGGGTCGGCGCGACGCTCGGTCGTTTGCCCGTTCGCCTGCATTCCCTCATCCGTCAGCGCTTCGCGCTGCCACCTTCTCCCCCGAGGGGAGAAGGAAAGACTCCGCGACGCTTTCGCAAACTGAAAATTGCGGCCAGCGTTCTGGCCATCTCGGCAATCGCCGCCGGTGCCGCCCTCACCCTCTACGCCCACTCCCTCCCACCGCTCGACCTCTCAACCGCGTCCGATCGCTCGACCGTGATCCTCGACCGCGAAGGCAAGCTGCTGCGCCCCTTCCTCACGGCCGATGGACGCTGGAAGCTCCCCGTCACCAGCGAAGATGTCGATCCGCGTTATCTCGCCATGCTCAAGGCCTTCGAGGACAAGCGCTTCGACGACCATCGCGGCATCGACCCGCTCGGCATGCTGCGCGCCGCCGGCCAGATGCTGTTGAACGGCCGCGTCGTCTCCGGCGGCTCCACCCTGACCATGCAGGTCGCGCGCCTGCTCGAACCGCGCGAGGAGCGCACGCTCGCCGCCAAGCTCCGGCAGGCTGTGCGCGCCGTCGAGCTGGAACAAAGCTTCGATAAGGCGCGCATCCTCGACCTCTACCTGACGCTCGCTCCCTTCGGCGGCAATCTCGAAGGCGTTCGCGCCGCGAGCTTCGCCTATTTCGGCAAGGAGCCGAAGCGGCTCTCGACCGCTGAGGCCGCCCTGCTCGTCGCCCTGCCGCAATCGCCCGAGACGCGCCGGCCGGACCGCTTCGTCGAGGCGGCCCGCAAGGCGCGCGAGCGCGTGCTGGAACGGGTCGAGCAGGCGGGCTTAGCCACCCGTGACGAAGTCGCCGCCGCCCGCAACGAGCCGATCCCGACTGCGCGCCGCCCCTTCCCGAATCTCAGCCCCCATATCGCCGAGCAGGCGGTGGCGGAGGCGCCGGCCCAGCGCGTCCAGAAGCTCTCGCTCGATGCGCGCCTGCAAGCCGCGCTCGAAGGCCTCGCACGCGAACGCAGTCTCGGCCTTGGCCCGCAGGTCTCGATCGCGATCCTCGCCGTCGACAACGAGACCGGCGAGATCCGCGCCTCCGTCGGCGGCGTCGATTATTTCGCGGCCGAGCGCGCCGGTTCGCTCGACCTGACGCGGGCGCTGCGCTCGCCGGGCTCGGCGCTGAAGCCCTTCATCTACGCGCTCGCCTTCGATAACGGCATCGCCCATCCCGAGACGATGCTGGAGGACCGGCCGGCGCGTTACGGCATCTACGTCCCCGAAAATTTCGACATGACCTTCCAGGGCATGGTCAGCGCCCGCAAGGCGCTTCAGCTCTCGCTGAACGTGCCCGCCGTCGAACTGCTGTCGGCGCTCGGCCCGCAGCGCTTCCTCTCGCGCCTGCGCGATGCCGGTGTCGCCGTCGCCATGCCGAAGGAGAGCGGCCCCCCCGGCTTGGCCGTCGGCCTCGGCGGCCTCGGCATCACCTTGCAGGACCTGACGCGCGCCTATGTCGGCCTCGCCCGCGGTGGCGAGATACTGCCGCTGCGCTTCCGCCAGCAGGCGACACAAGCCGGTCCCGCCCCGCGCCTCGTCGATCCCGTGGCAGCCTGGTATGTCGCCGATACCTTGCTTGGCGCGCCGCCGCCGCTCAATGCCGTGCCCGGCCGCATCGCCTACAAGACCGGCACTTCCTATGGCTATCGCGACGCCTGGGCCGTCGGCTTCGACCGCAGGCACACGATCGGCGTCTGGGTCGGCCGCGCCGACAATGGCGCGGTGCCGGGATTGGTCGGGCGCACGGTCGCGGCGCCGATCCTGTTCGATGCCTTCGCCCGGCTCGGCATCGATCCGCGCCCCTTCCCGCAGCCGGCGGATGCGATCGTCGCCAGCACCGGCCATCTGCCGCCGCCGCTCAGGCATCTCCGGCAGGACGTGCCCAAGACCGTCACCGCGATGACGACGCCGACGCTGAAGCTCGCCTTCCCGCCGGACGGCGCCCGCATCGACCTCTCAGCCGCCGCGCTCGACGGCAATGGCCGGCTGAATCTCAAGGCCGCGGGCGGCTCGCCGCCCTATACCTGGCTGGTCGACGGCACGCCGGTGACGGAGCCGCAGCGCCGCCGCGAAACGCAATGGCTGCCGCCCGGCAAGGGCTTCATGCGGATCTCGGTGATCGACGCGACCGGGGCTAGCGAGAGCGTCTCGGTGAGGTTGCAGTAGCGCACCCTTCTCACATCCATGGTGTCATCCCGCACGCGCTGCGGCACGTCAGTGCTGCTGCGCAGATGCGGGATCGTCATCAGGTAGGGCGCCCTCTCGTCGCCAATTAGGGCGCCTTCGCGTCACGCGGTCCCGTGTCTGCGCTGCAGCACTGCGTGCCACAGCGCGTGCCGGATGACGGCGGATATCCTTTACTCCGCGGGCGCGGGATGTGCGCCATGCGCCTCGTCATGCGCGCCATGGCGCGAGCCATGGACCTTGCGGGCGAGGTAGCTATAGGCGACCGGCACCACATAGAGCGTCAGCAGCGTGCCGAAGCTCATACCGCCGACGATGACCCAGCCGATCTGCGAACGGCTTTCCGCACCGGCGCCATGGGCGATCGCGAGCGGCACGGCGCCTAGCACCATCGCGCCCGTGGTCATCAGGATCGGGCGCAGGCGCAATTCCGCCGCCTCTACGAGGGCGTCGATCATCTCCTTGCCCTCCTCGCGCAGCTGGTTGGTGAACTCCAGGATCAGGATGCCGTGCTTGGTGATCAGGCCGACCAGCGTGATCAGGCCGATCTGGCTGTACACGTTCATCGTTCCGCCCGTGTAGTAGAGCGCCGCCAGCGCGCCGGTGAGCGACAGCGGCACCGAGACCATGATCACGACAGGATCGACGAAGCTCTCGAACTGCGCCGCCAGCACCAGATAGATGAAACCCAGCGCCAGCAGGAAGACGATGAAGATGCTCGCGCCCGACTGCTTGAACTCACGGCTCTGGCCGGAATAGTCGATCTGCACGGAACTCGGCAGAACGCGGGCCGCGCTGTCTTCCAGCACCTTCAGCGCGTCGCCGAGCGAATAGCCCGGCGCGGGAATAGCGGTGATCGTCGCCGCGCGCAGCTGGTTGAAGCGCGTCAGCTCCTTGGGCGCGACATTCTCATCGACCTTGACGAGACTGGAGAGCTGCACGACCGCACCGCCCCGACCCATCAGATAGATCGACTGCAGCGCCTGCGGCGTGTTGCGTTCCGTGCCCTCGACCTGAAGCACCACGTCGTACTGCTTGCTGTTCATGTTGAACCGCGTCACCTGCCGGCCGCCGAGCAGCGTCTCCATGGTGCGGCCGATGATGTCGACGCCGACGCCGAGATCGGCCGCGCGCTGCCGGTCGATCGAGACCTTGATCTGCGGCTTGTCGAGGATGAGGTTGGTCTCGACATTGGTCAGGACCGGCGAATTGGCGACGTCGGTCATGAGCTGGTCGACATAGGACTTGATCTGCGCATAGGGCTCCGACGAGCGCAGCACGAACTCGACCGGCTTGCTGTTCGCCTGGCCCTGACCGAGCGAGGCCGGATTGGTGGCGAACAGGCGGATTCCCGGGATCTGCGACAGGCCCTTGTTGATCTCGGCGACGAGGTCCTGCTGCTTGCGCTCGCGCTCTTCCCAGGGCTTGAGGCGGGCGAAGGCGATGGCCCGCGTCACGTCGGGGAAGCCGACGATGACGAGATAAGTGTCGACCTCCTGGATCTTCTTGAAATAAGTCTCGACCTGACGGGCGTAGTCGGCCGTGAACGACATCGTCGCGCCCTCCGGGGCCACGCCGATGGCATTGATCGTGCCTCGGTCCTCCACCGGCGCCAGTTCCGCGCGCAGATGGGTGAAGAAGTAATAGCCGGCCCCGGCCACCGCGACCGCCAGGATGACGATCAGCGGGCGCACGGCGAGCGCCGCGCGCAGCGAGGCCTTGTAGCCGCGCGAGAGCCCTTCGAAGCCGCGTTCCAGCAGATTGTAGAGCCAGTTGTGCTTGTCGTGATGGCGCAGCAGCTTGGCGCACATCATCGGCGTCAGCGTCAGCGCGACGAAGCCGGAGACGAGCACCGCGCCGGCCAGCGTCAGCGCGAACTCGATGAAGAGCTTGCCGGTGCGGCCTGTCGAGAAGGCCATCGGCGCATAGACCGCGACCAGAGTCAGCGTCATCGCCACGACGGCGAAGGCAATCTCGTTGATGCCCCGGATCGATGCCTCGGTCGGCTGCATGCCGTCCTCGATATGGCGGTGCACGTTCTCCAGCACCACGATGGCGTCGTCGACGACGAGGCCGATGGCGAGCACCATCGACAGCAGCGTCAGCGTGTTCACGGTGAAGCCGAGCGCATACATCAGCGCGAAGGAGCCGATCAGCGAGACGGGTATCGTCACCAGCGGGATCAGGGTCGCGCGGAACGAGCGCAGGAAGATGAAGATGATCAACACCACGAGGACGATCGCCTCGACGATCGTCTGGTAGACCGCCTTGATCGAGCGGTCGATGAAGACCGAGGTGTCGTAGGACTTCGCGATCGACATGCCTTGCGGCAGGTCCTCGATGATCCCCGGCAGCGCTTCCTCGATGCCCGCCGAAACGTCGAGCGGGTTCGCCGTCGCCTGCTTGACGATGCCGATCGTCACCGACGGCGTGCCCTTGAACCAGGCGGCATTGCGCTCCTCGCGCGCGCCCAGTTCGATCTTGGCGACGTCCTTGAGCTTCACGGGGAAGCCGTTGGCGTCCTTGATGACGATCTCGCGGAATTCCGCGGGCGCCGTCATGCCGGTCTGCGAGAGCACGGTGAATTCGCGATCGCTGCTCTCGATGCGGCCCGACGGAATCTCGACATTCTGAGCCCGGACCGCGGCCTCGATCTCCTGGACGCTGATGTTGTAGGCCGACATGCGCGCGCGATCGAGCCAGATGCGCATCGCATATTGCCGCTGGCCGAGGATGCGGACCTCCGCCACGCCGGTGATGTTCTGCACGCGGTCGGAGATGAAGCGGTCGGCGAAATCGGTGAGCTCCAGCGGCCCGTGCTTGCTGCTGGTCAGCGAGAGATAGAGGATCGGCTGCGAGTCGGCCTCGACCTTGGCGATGACCGGCTCGTCGATCTCGTCCGGCAGGCGGCTGCGCACGCGGCTGACGCGGTCGCGCACATCCGAGGCGGCGACGTCGGGGTCGACATCCGGCCGGAACCGTACCTGGATGAAGCTGCGCTCTTGGCGGCTGGCGGAAGAGAGGATCTCGATGCCCTCGATGCCGGCGATCGAGTTCTCCAGGATCTGCGTGACCTGCGTCTCGATGATCTCGGCGCTCGCGCCGCGATAGTCGGTCCGTACGGTAACGACCGGCTCGTCGATGTTCGGATACTCGCGCACCGTCAGGCGCCCGTAGCTGACGATGCCGATCAACATCACCAGCAGGCTCAGCACCGTCGACAGAACCGGCCGGCGGACGAAGAGTTCGAAGAGGCTCATCGGGGTCGATCCTAGAGCTGGCTCGTCTGGACGATCTTGTCCTTGATCGCGATGGGGGCGCCGTCACGCAGCCGCATCTGGCCGGCGGTGATGATCTGCATGTCGGGCTTCAACCCGCTGACGACCTCGACCTTGCCCGGCAGGCGCTTGCCCAATTCGACGCTGATGCGCTTCGCCTTCCCGTTGTCGACGATATAAATCATCTTGCCGACGGCATCCGGCACGACCGCCATTTCCGGCACGATGATCGCGTTCTGGCGCTGATCGATGGTGATCGCCAGGCGGGCGAAGAGGCCGGGCTTGAGCGCGAGATCCGCGTTCGGGATGCTGGCGCGCAGCCGGATCGCCCGCCCGTTCACATCAACCACCGGATCGATCGCGTAGATCTGGCCCGTGAACTTCCGGTCCGGCACGGCATCGACCCGCATCTCTACCGGCTGGCCGACCTTGAGGCGGCTGAGGTAGATCTCGGGAACGCGGAAGTCGATCTTGATCGGATCGATGCTGGTCAGCACGAGCAGCGGCTTGCCGACGGAGACATAGTCGCCGACGCCGACGGAGCGCAGGCCGACGACGCCGTTGAACGGCGCCACGATGGTCGACTGCGCGAGCTTGGCCTTGCCGAGCTGGACGCGGGCTTCGGTGGCGGCGAGCCGGGCGGTCGACTCGTCAAGAGCGACCTGCGTGCCGGAGCCGCGCGAGACCAGCCCCCGCAGTCGCTCATTCGTATCGCGCGCCAGGCCGAGATCGGCCAAGGCCTGCTTCAGCTCGGCATCGAGGATCGCGGTGTCGAGCTTCACCAACTCCTGCCCGGCCTTGACTCGCTCGCCCTCCTTGAAGCCGAGCGCGACCACCCGGCCGGCGATTTCGGGAGCGATGATCACGGATTCGTCGGCAGCGAGCGTGCCGAGCGCCTCGACTTCCTCGCTGACGGTTCCAATCTCAACGGAAGCGACCTCGACCGGCACGGCACGCGGCCCGGTGACCGCGCTGGCCTGGGCCTGCTGCCCGCTGGAGCGCTGATTGCGGTAAGCGTAATAGCCGCCCCCGGCCAGGGCCGCGACGACGACGAGAAGGACAAACCGCTTCATACGACTAGACGCTCCGATACCGCGCGACTATTCTAGACTGGACAGTCCAGTTTGATAAGAGGCCAAATGGGCGGGAGCATGGCTGACACTCCCCTTCGCCAACACCGGGCAACCCCTCTCACCGAACTGGCGAACGCCGAGGCAAGACCCGTGCCGAAATCCCTCCGGCGAAACGGCGCCAAGGCCCGTCTGCTGGACGCCGCCCAAGACGAAACCGCTCCGGCCAAATCCCCGGCGACCGAGCGCGCGCGCCCCGCCAAGCACCATGCGATCACCCGCGCCGCCGCGGAAACTTTCCTCGCGGAGGGCTTCGAGCGCGCGAGCCTCGACCAGATCGCATACCGGGCCGGTGTCTCCAAACAGACGATCTACAGCCATTTCGCCGATAAGGAAGCGCTCTTCAAGGCGATTTGCACCAACCTCACGGAAACGTTGACGGCGCCGTTGCAGCTGAACGCTCCGGCTGCCGATCTCCGCGCTGCCCTAATCCGCCTCGGCGAGGACATGCTCAAGCTGATGCTGCGCCCCGCATCGCTCGATCTGCACCGGCTGGTGGTGAGCGCCGCCCCGCGTTTCCCAGAGCTCGGCCGGGTCGCCTATGAGGCCGGCGCCAAGAGAATGAGCGACGCCATCGCCGCTCTGCTTGTCGAACGCGCACGACTCGGCCGCGACATCGCCCGCCCGCTCGCCCCGGCGGAGGCGCAGCGCCTCGCCGAGCAGTTCGTCGGCATGCTGCGCGGCCTGCATCAGCTGCGTGGCCTGCTCGGCGTCAAGCCGATGCCTGCCGGGCAGCGCAAGGCCTATGTCGCCGCCTGCGTCGACACGCTTCTGGGCGCCCTCTGAGGCATAGGCGCACACCCGGAACCGCCGAAATTGATGGCACCACGACGTCATGCTCGCCCTTGTGGCGAGCGCCCACGTCTTGGACACCACATGCGATGAAGGCAGACCTGGATGGTGGGGACGAGCCCGGCCATGACGGCGCGCCTCGGCCTGCTTCAGGCCCACCTTGCTGTCACGCCGCTGTCATCCGCAGCCGGTAGCTCTCGCCGCCAAGGAGACGCGCTGCCCCTCGGCTTCCGCCGGACGGGGCTGCGCCCATGCCCGTACCGTGCCCGAGAACCATCCATGCTGCGCATCGAAGCCCTGACCAAGCGCTTTGGCGACAAGAACGCTGTCGACAATGTCTCGCTGTCGATCCCGAAGGGGGAGATGGTGGGCGTGATCGGCCGCTCCGGCGCCGGCAAGTCGACGCTGCTGCGCATGTTGAACCGGCTGGCGGAACCGAGCTCCGGCCGGATCGTCTGCGAGGAGCATGACGTCACGGCTTTGAAAGGCGCCTCGCTCAGGCGCTGGCGCCGCGACACGGCGATGATCTTCCAGCAGTTCAACCTCGTCGGCCGCCTCGACGTGCTGACCAATGTCCTGCTCGGCCGGCTGAACCACCGCTCCGCCGCGCTCACCCTGGTCAAAAGCTTCTCGGAAGACGACAAGATCCGCGCCATCGCGGCACTGGAGCGTCTCGATATGGGACATCTCCTGGCGCAGCGCGCCGAGACCCTTTCCGGCGGCCAGCAGCAGCGCGTCGCGATCGCCCGCGCGCTCGTCCAGGAGCCGCGCATCATCCTCGCCGACGAGCCGATCGCGTCGCTCGACCCGCGCAACACCCAGGTCGTGATGGACGCGCTGTTCCGCATCAATCGCGAGGACGGCATCACCGTGATGTGCAACCTGCACGACCTCGACATCGCCGCGAAATACTGCGACCGCCTGATCGGCATGGCGGCCGGCAAGGTCGTCTTCGACGACGCGCCGCAGGCGCTGACCCGCGAGGTCGCGGCCGAACTCTACGGCATCGAGGCCAAGGATGCCGGCGCCGAAGCGCTGGACGCGCTCGACGCCATCGCCGCCTCCGAAGCGAAGCGCGCCCGTGAGAAGACCGCCTGATTTCCAGAGATCGCCGGGCCGGCCTGAAGGCCGTCGCCGCGAGAAGACCATCCCGACTACAACCAGGAGCAGACCTGATGCTGACCCGTCGTCATACCCTCAAGCTCGCCGCCGCCGGCCTGGCGCTCGCCGCCACCCCGGCTTTCGCCCAGGACTGGAAGGCGAAATATCCCGAGCTCGTCTTCGCGATCATCCCCTCCGAGAACGCCTCGGGCGTGGTCGAGCGCTACACCCCCTTCGTGAACTATCTCGCGAAGGAGCTCGGCACCAAGGTCACGCTGCGCATCGCCAACGATTACGCCGCGATCATCGAGGGCCAGCGCGCCGGCAACATCCATATCGGCATGTACGGCCCGGCCTCCTTCGCCCGCGCCCGCATGACGGGCGCCAAGGTCGATGCCTTCGCGATCGAGACCAATCTCGACGGCACCAAGGGCTATCACTCGGTCTTCTATGTGAAGAAGGATTCGCCCTATCAGAAGGTCGAGGACCTCAAGGGCAAGAATCTCGGCCTCGTCGACCCCAACTCGACCTCCGGCAACAACGTGCCGCGCTTCGCGCTGAACGGCATGAAGATCGAGCCGGAAACCTTCTTCTCCAAGGTCGTCTACACGGGCAGCCACGAGAACGCGATCATCGCGCTCCAGCAGGGCACGGTCGACGTCGCCGCCAACTGGTGGAACGACGAGCAGGAGTCGAACCTGCAGCGCATGTCGCGCAAGAACATGGTCAAGGCCGACGACTTCCGGATCATCTACAAGTCCGAGCAGATCGTGAACTCGCCGATGGCCTATCTCACGGACCTGCCTGAGGACCTCAAGGCCAAGATCCGCGACGCGGTGCTCAACCTCGCCACCAAGGACAAGGCCGCCTTCGACAAGATCTATGAAGGCAAGCAGGGTCCGCTCGTCGCCGTCGACAACAAGGCCTACGACCCGATCATCGAGCTGAACAAGTTCGTCGACGACCTGCGCAAGAAGAAGTCGTCGTAAGCAGCAACTCAGCTGTGACCGGAACCCCTCTCCTGCATCGAAATCGGCTGTTGCCGATTTCGACACTCAGGTTGCGGATCTCGGGCAAGCCCGAGATCCGTGAGAGGGGCAGGGGTGAGGTGTCGGCCGTTGGACCAGTGAGGCACGCCCTCAACGCTGCAGTGACCACCTCACAGCCAATCACGAGACGGCCTGCCCCTCACCCTGCCCTCTCCCTATGGGAGAGGGTTCCCCGCGCCCTCGGCGGCAAGGGAAAATATATTCCATGACCCTCGCGATCGACCACAACGACCCGGCCATCCGGGCCCGTGCCGAGACCTATCGGCAGGCCGCAACCGCCAAGCGCCGGCAGACCCTGATCGGCATCGCCGTCTTCATCGCCTGCGTGCTGCTCTCGGCACGAGGCGCCGAGGTCGATCTCGCCAAGTTCTTCGAGAACATCGGCCGCTTCCCGAAATATATCTACGAGACGCTGCCGACGCTCAGGCTCGCCAGTCTCGGCTCCGACCTTGCCGAATGGTACTGGGGCCTGAAGGGCTGGCTGAAGCTGCTCTGGCAGACCGTGCTGATCGCCTATGTCGGCACCATCCTCGGCGCTGCCGGCGCCTTCCTCTTCTGCTTCGCCGCGGCCGCCAATCTCGGCCGCGCCTCCTGGCTACGCTTCACGGTGCGCCGCTTCCTCGAATTCTGCCGCACGGTCCCCGAGATCGTCTTCGCGCTGATCTTCGTCATCGCGTTTGGGCTGGGGCCCCTGCCCGGCGTGCTCGCCATCGCGATCCACACCATGGGCGCGCTCGGCAAACTCTTCTCCGAGGTGGTCGAGAACATCGACCTGAAGCCGGTCGACGGCGTCACCGCCTCCGGCGGCAGCTGGTGGCAGATCGTCCGCTTCGCCGTGGTGCCGCAGGTGCTCTCCAATTTCGCGAGCTATGCGCTGCTGCGCTTCGAGATCAATGTCCGCGGTGCCTCGATCATGGGCTTCGTCGGCGCCGGCGGCATCGGCCAGGATCTGATCGAAGCGATCCGCAAATTCTACTTCACCGATGTCAGCGCCATCCTGCTGCTGATCATCGTGACGGTGATGCTGATCGACTACGGCACCGAGCGGCTGCGCCACGCCCTTCTCAGCCTGGAGCACGGCCGATGAGCCTCGCCCTCACCACGGCCGAGCGCGCCGACATCCTGAACCGCCACGCGGCGGCGATCCGCGGCTCGCTCAGGACGAAGCTCGCGACCATCGGCACCATCGCCGCTCTGCTCGGCCTCTTCCTCTACGGGCTTTCGACGCTCGAGACCTCGCTCTGGAAGATCGTCGCGGGCCTAAGCAATCTCGGCTCCTTCGTCGTGCTGATGCTGCCGCCCGATCCCGGCTCCTGGGCGCGTGCCGTCATCTTCGTACAGGCGCTGTTCGAGACCATCGCCATCGCCTTCCTCGGTACGGTGCTCGCCGCCATCCTCGCTTTGCCGCTCGGCTTCATCGCGGCGCGCAACGTCGTCGCCAACCGCGTCGTGCATTTCCTCGCCCGCCGCTCGCTCGACACGATTCGCGGCGTCGATGCGCTGATCTGGGCGCTGATCTGGGTGAATGTCGTGGGCCTCGGCCCCTTCGCCGGCATGCTCGCGATCATGACCAGCGATCTCGGCGCCTTCGGCAAGCTCTATTCGGAAGCGATCGAGGCGGCCGACCGCAAGCCGGTCGAGGGCATATCCTCCGTCGGCGGCGGCAAGGCGCATGAGATCCGCTTCGGCCTGCTGCCCCAGGTCCTGCCGGTGATCGCAAGCCAGGTGCTCTACTACATCGAGTCGAACACGCGCTCCTCGACCATCATCGGCATCGTCGGCGCGGGCGGCATCGGCCTCTATCTCGCCGAAACGATCCGCACGCTGGAATGGCAGCAGGTCTCCTTCCTGATCCTGCTGATCCTCGCCGCCGTCTCGGCCATCGACTTCCTGTCGGGCAAGCTGCGCTTCGCGATCATCGGCAGACGCTCCGGCTGAGGCACCGGCAATGGAGGGCTGGACGAGTACATGACGCAAGGTCATCATCAGACCTTGCCCGGGCTTGGAGCAGCACCATGAAGCAGACCTTCGCCATCGCCGCCGCCCTTTCCCTTATCGCCTGCGTGTCGCTGTCCGCTCCCGCCTGGGCCAAGCGCGAGGCGAACGATCCACGTCGGCAATGCCGCGAGGCCATCCAGAAGGCGAATGGACTCGACAAGGATGCCAAGGTCTCGCGCAAGGACCTCGATCGCTGCGTCGCCAATGGCGGCAAGCTCTGACCTGACGCCCAAGGCTGCGGCTCAGCCCGCGGTAGCGAGGTCGATCACCATCTCCATGCGCTCGCCGGCAAAGACGCTGCTGACGAGATGGACCGGTGTCAGGTCCGGCAACGCATCGACCGCCTGCGAGACCATGACCGGAGCCAGCGGCTCGATATCGAGCAATTCCGCCTCGCGCTCATCGGCGAGCCGCGCCGTCAATCGCGTCGACAGGCGCACATAATCCGCGATGCCATAGATCTTGAAGGCGGCCGTGATCGAACCGGCAGCCGCGCGATAAGCCTTGTCGAAATCCGGGAAGCGCTCGACCGCGAGCCAATGCGTGCCGGTGCCCATCGGCACACCGTCGGCCAGGCTCACACCGCGCACGCACCAGAGCGGCGTCCCGATCTTCAGCTTGAGCGCCATGCAGGCCGCCGCCTCGCCCACGACAACCTCCGCCGTTAGCATGCGGCTCGTGCCGGTGATACCGAGCTTGCCCATATTGGTGCGCATGCTGACACGCCGTCCGATCGGATAGGGCAAACGCGGCGCCGTCACCTGTGTGCCGCGCCCGCGCGCGACCGTCACCAGCCCCTGATCGGCGAGATGGCGAAAGGCCTGCCGCACCGTATGGCGATGCACACCGTAGCGCTCCGCCAGCGCGACCGAGGCCGGCAGCGTGTCGCCGAGCTTGTACTCGCCGCGCCCGATCGCACCCGCCAGTTCATCGGCGATGCGTCGCCAGGCCGTTCCCCCGTCGCGCTCCGCCAGTGCCGTATCCGTCATCAAAATGTCGCCCAAAAAGTATAGACCTTTGCCATCAACTCTCCTAGTATAGTCTAGACATTCGGAACTGACCAGCGAGCCCGCGCCGATGACGCAGAAAACCCCGAGGCAAAGCTGGATGGCGACGCTGGCGCGCGCCTCCCGCAGCGAGATCGAAACCCTGCTCGGCGATCCGCCGGACCATGACCTGCTCAAGGCGCCGGAGACCGGCACCGTCATGGTCGAGGGCCGCGCGGGCGGCGCCGGCCGCCGCTTCAATCTCGGCGAAGCCACCGTGACGCGCTGCGTCGTGCGCTTGTCCAATGGGCGGATGGGCTTCTCCTATGCGCTCGGCCGCGACGGCCGGAAGGCACGGCTCGCCGCCCTGCTCGACGCCCGCCTCCAGGAAGAAGCTGAAGGCAGCGGATTGCATCAGGGCATCGCTACCCTCGCGGCGCAGCAGGCGGCGGCCCGCGATCTCGCCTCGCGCAAGGCGGCCGCGACCAAGGTCGATTTCTTCACGCTGGTCAGGGGTTCGTAATGCCGGCTGAAACCATGATCGCTCCCGGCTTCTCCGATCCGGTCTTCCAGTCGCAGGCCGCCTTCCGCGCCCTGCTCGCCGCGCTCTCCGAACCCGGCACGCTGCAGAACGTCGCGAACGAGATCGCGCCGCCGGAAGGTCTCACGACCGCGACGGCCACCGCCTTGCTGACGCTTGCCGATTACGAAACGCCGGTCTGGCTGCCGCAAGCCCTGCGCCACGGCCCTGCCGGCGCCTGGCTGCGCTTCCATTGCGGCACCGCGCTTGTCGACGATCCCACTGGAGCCGTCTTCGCGGTCATCGACGGCGCGGCGGATGAACCGAAGCTCTCGGCCTTCAAACTCGGCACCGACCAGTTCCCGGATCGCTCGACAACCGTGATCGTGCAGGTTGCGGGCCTTCAAGGTGGCGCCGCCATCACGCTCGCCGGCCCCGGCATTCCCGGCTCCCGGACGATCGCACCGCGGGGCCTGCGCTCCGGCTTTACCGATGAACTGCGCGAGAACGGCGCGCTCTACCCGCTCGGCGTCGATGTCCTGCTCACCCATGGTGAGCGCCTGATCGGCCTGCCGCGCTCGACGCAAATCGAGGAGGCTCGCTGATGTATGTCGCAGTGAAAGGCGGCGAAGCCGCCATCCTCGCCACGCATGATCTCGTCGCCGAAGCGCGCCGGGGCGATCCGGCCGTGCCGGAAATCTCGGTCGCCCAGATCCGCGAGCAGCAGGCGCTGGCCTGCGCCCGCGTTATGAACGAGGGCTCGCTCTACGATCAGGACCTCGCCGCGCTGGCGCTGAAGCAGGCGCAGGGCGACGTGATCGAGGCCGCTTTCCTGATGCGGGCCTATCGCACCACGCTGCCGCGCTTCGGCTCCTCCGAGCCGCTCGACACCGCCCAGATGGCGATCCGCCGCCGGGTCTCGGCAACCTACAAGGATCTGCCCGGCGGGCAGGTGCTCGGCCCGACCTATGACTACACGCATCGGCTGTTTGATTTCGCCTTGATGGACGCTCCAGCCGTCATGGCCAGGCTTGACCCGGCCATCTCGGAACGAGACAGCACTGGCGCCTCCGTGTCCGGAGATGCTCGGGTCAAGCCCGAGCATGACGGCCTGAAAGCCCCGCTCGACGCGACCATGCCGCGTGTGCCCGACATCCTCGGCGCCGAAGGCCTGATGGAAGCGGAGGAGCCGCCGGAAGGCGATCCGCGTCCCTTCGACCTGACGCGCGATCCCGTCTCCTTCCCGGCCGACCGCGACGTGCGCCTGCAATCCATGGCGCGCGGCGACGAGGGTTTCCTGCTCGGCCTCGGCTATTCCGTGCAGCGCGGCTTCGGCGGCACGCATCCCTTCGTCGGCGAGGTCCGCGTCGGCGAGGTTGCGGTCGAATTCGTGCCGGAGGAGCTCGGCTTCGCGGTCGATCTCGGCGACATCACCCTGACCGAATGCCAGATGGTCAACCAGTTCCAGGGCTCGAAGGAGGTGCCGCCGCAATTCACCCGCGGCTACGGCCTCGTCTTCGGCCATAGCGAGCGCAAGGCGATGTCGATGTCGCTGGTCGACCGCGCCTTGAAGGCTCGCGATTTCGGCGAGGCCACCAACTACCCGGCGCAGCAAGACGAATTCGTCCTCTACCACGCCGACAATGTCGAGGCGGCCGGCTTCGTCGAGCATCTGAAGCTGCCGCACTATGTCGATTTCCAAGGCGAGCTCGAACTGATCCGCCGCATCCGCAGGGAGCGCGAGGAGCGGCTTGCTCAGGAGCAGAACGTCATGCCGGAGGCTGCGGAATGACCATCCATCAAATGCCGGCGGACGATACGAAGCCGGCTTACAACTACGCCTATCTCGACGAGCAGACCAAGCGAATGATCCGTCGCGCTTTGCTCAAGGCGGTCGCGGTGCCCGGCTATCAGGTGCCGTTCGGCTCGCGCGAGATGCCCCTGGCCCGTGGCTGGGGCACCGGCGGCATCCAGATCACCGCCGCGATCATCGGCCCGGCCGATACGCTCAAGGTGATCGACCAGGGCGCCGACGACACCACCAATGCCGTCTCGATCCGCAAGTTCTTCGAGCGCACGGCCGATGCCCGCACCTGCGAGGCGACCAATGAGGCGACGATCATCCAGACCCGCCACCGCATCCCGGAAGCGCCGCTGAAGAGCGGCCAGGTCATGGTCTATCAGGTGCCGATGCCGGAGCCGCTGCGCCGGCTGGAACCGCGCGAGGCCGAGACCCGCAAGATGCACGCCTGGGCCGAATACGGGCTGATGCAGGTCAAGCTCTACGAGGACATCGCCCGCTATGGCGAGATCACCAAGACCTATGACTACCCGGTCATGGTCAACGGTCGCTATGTGATGGCGCCCTCGCCCATCCCCAAATTCGACAACCCGAAGATGCACATGTCGCCCGCGCTGCAGTTGTTCGGTGCCGGCCGCGAGAAGCGCATCTACGCGCTGCCGCCCCATACCAGCGTGAAGAGCCTCGATTTCGAGGATCACCCCTTCCGCATCCAGAGCTGGACCCAGCCCTGCGGGCTCTGCGGCGCGGCCGACAGCTATCTCGACGAGGTCGTGATCGACGACCGGGGCGGGCGCATGTTCGTCTGCTCCGACAGCCATTATTGCGAGACCCGCCGGGCGGAAGGCCATCGCGGCACGATGCTGGGCGATGCGGCCGCGAGCGGCCTGGTCGAGGAGACCACCCCATGACCCTGCATGTCGCAGCGGCCGAGCTCGCGCTCGAACCCGCCCCCCTGCTCTCCGTCGACGGCGTCAGCCGCTTCTATGGCGAGCGCATCGGCTGCGCCGATGTCTCCTTCGACCTCTGGCCGAGCGAGGTGCTCGGCATCGTCGGCGAATCCGGCTCGGGCAAGTCGACCCTGCTGCGCTGCCTCGCCGGCATCGACAAGCCCGACGAGGGCGAGGTGCTGTTCCGTGGCGGCACGGAGCCGCTCGACATCTACTCGGTCTCCGAGCAGGAGCGCCGCCGCCTGATGCGCACGGCCTGGGGCATCGTCCACCAGAACCCGCGCGACGGGCTGCGCATGGATGTCACCGCCGGCGGCAATGTCGGCGAGCGGCTGATGGATCGCGGCGACCGGCATTACGGCCAGATCCGCGAGCGCGCGCTCGACTGGCTCCAGCGCGTCGAGATCGCCGGCGCCCGCATCGACGACCGGCCTCGCCAGTTCTCCGGAGGCATGCAGCAGCGCCTGCAGATCGCCCGCGTGCTGGTCTCGGAGCCGCGCCTCGTCTTCATGGACGAGCCGACCGGCGGCCTCGACGTTTCCGTGCAGGCCCGCCTGCTCGACCTCCTGCGCGTGCTGGTGCGCGATCTCGGCCTCGCGGCGATCATCGTCACCCACGACCTCGCCGTGGCGCGCCTCCTGACCGACCGCCTGATGGTGATGAAGGACGGCCGCGTCGTCGAGCAGGGCCTGACCGACCAGGTGCTGGACGATCCGCACCACGCCTATACGCAGCTTCTCACCTCGGCGGTGCTGAGTGTGTGACCTGTTCCCTTGTCATTCCGGGGCTTCGCACAGCGAAGAACCCGGAACCCACGACCGGGTGAGACCTGCGCCAATGGCAATCGGAGCCGCTCATCCAGTCGTGGTTTCCGGGTTCGCGCCTGCGGCGCGCCCCGGAATGACAACGGAGAATTCGTCACACCCTCGTCACCTCGCCGGCACAAGGCACTGACCCCATGACCACGATGATTCAGGTCGAGAACGTCGCCAAGACCTTCACCCTGCACAACCAGGGCGGAACGCGTCTGCCCGTCTTCGGCAACGTCAATTTCCATGTCGATTCCGGCGAGGCGCTGGTGCTTGCCGGCGCGTCAGGCGCCGGCAAGTCGAGCCTGCTGCGCATCCTCTACGGCAACTACAAGCCGACGGCCGGCGCGATCCGCATCACCCATGCCGGCCGGCCCGTCGATATCGTCGCGGCCGTGCCGCGCACCGTGCTCGACATCCGCCGCCGCACGCTCGGCTTCGTCTCGCAGTTCCTGCGCGTGATCCCGCGCGTCTCGACGCTGGACATCGTCCGCGATCCGCTGCTTGCTCGCGGCGCCGCTCCCGAGGTCGCGAGCGAGAAGGCCAAGGCCATGCTCGCTCGCCTCAACCTGCCGGAGCGCCTCTGGAACCTCGCGCCCGCCACCTTCTCCGGCGGCGAGCAGCAGCGCGTCAACATCGCCCGTTCCTTCGTCGATCCCTCGCCGATCATGCTGATCGACGAGCCGACCGCCTCGCTCGACACCGCCAACCGCGACGTCGTGGTCGAGCTCATCGCCGAGGCGCGCGCCGCCGGCGCGGCAATCGTCGGCATTTTCCATGACGAGGCGGTTCGCGAACGTGTCGCGACGCGCTATCTCGACATCACCGCTTTCCGGAAGGCCGCCTGATGCAGACCGTTCTCACCAACGCCAAACTCATTCTTGAGAACGAGGTCGTCACCGGCACCATCGCCTTCGACGGAAGCGGCATCACGGCCGTCGATCAGGGTAATTCGTCGCTGCCCGGCGCCATCGACATCGGTGGCGACTATGTCGCCCCCGGCCTCGTCGAGATGCACACCGACAACATGGAAAAGCACTTCATGCCGCGCCCGAAGGTCTTCTGGCCGAACGGGCTGGCGGCGGCGCTCGTCCATGACGCGCAGATGGCCGCGGCCGGCGTCACCACGGTCTATGACGCGGTCTGCGCCGGCACGCCCTTCTCGGCCAAGGACTACCGCAAGGACATCTTCGCCGACGTGATGAAGTCGCTGGCCTATGGCCAGAGCGAGAACGTCTTCCGGATCGACCACCGCATCCATATGCGCTGCGAATTGACGAGCCCCAACCTGCTCGAAGACATCGCGCCCTATCAGGACGACGCGCTCGTCCAGCTCGTCTCGCTGATGGATCACACCCCCGGCCAGCGCCAATGGCGCGATCTCCAGCATCTCAAGACCTACGCGCTCGGCAACGGCAAGACCCAGGCCGAGTTCGAGGAGGACGTCGAGGTGCGCCAGCGCGACGGTGCGGCCAATGTCGCGAAGAACTGGCAGGCCGTGGTCGACATCTTCCGCACGCGCGGCATTCCGCTCGCGACCCATGACGACACGATTCCGGAGCATGTCGAGGAAGGCGTCGCTTCGGGCGCAGTGATCTCCGAGTTCCCGACCACGGTCGAGGCGGCGGCCGCCGCCAAGCAGCACGGCCTCGCGACGGTTGCCGGCGCGCCGAACGTCGTGCGCGGCGGCTCGCATTCCGGCGGCGTATCGGTCTCCGAGCTCGCCGAGAAGGGCCTGCTCGACGGGCTCTCCTCCGACTATGTGCCGGCGAGTCTCCTCCAGGCCGTGGTCAAGCTCAATGCCAGCCACGGCGTCGTGCTTCCCGAAGCGATGGGCATGGTCACCTGGAAAGTCGCCGACATCCTCGGCCTCAGGGATCGCGGCCATCTGAAGCCCGGTCTGCGCGCCGATCTCGTGCGCTTCAAGGTGCTGGGCGCGACGCCTGTCATCGGCGCGGTCTGGTCGCAGGGCGAGCGCGCATTTTGAGCAAGCCGCGCTACGCTCTCTACTACGCTCCCGCCGCCTACAGCGCCCTCTGGCGCTTCGGCAGCGCGACGCTCGGCTATGACGCTTTGACGGGCGAAGAGCTTTCCTTCGCCGTTCCGCCCGGCTGCGATCCCGCGCTCTGGCCGGCCTTCACCGAGGAGCCGCGCCGTTACGGCTTCCACGCGACTTTGAAGGCGCCGTTCGAGCTGGCCGACGGCCGCAGCGAGGAGCAGTTGCGCGCCTTTGCCCGCAACTACGCCGCCGGCCGGGAAAGCGTGACGCTGGCGGGATTGAGCGTCACCGCGCTCGGCTCCTTCATCGCGCTGACGCCGTCAGAGCCGAGCGAGGATTTGCAGCGCTTCGCCTTCGCGCTGGTTCAGGCCTTCGAGCCCTTCCGCGCGCCGCTGGCGGAGGCGGACCGGGCGCGGCGGCTCAAGAGCCCGCTCACCCCGGCGCAGCACGCCTATCTCGAAGCCTATGGCTATCCCTATGTGGGCGATGCCTTCCGCTTCCACATGACGCTGACCGGTTCGCTGCCGCGCGATCACGCCGCTTCCGCGAAGCAGGCGCTCGAAGCGGCCTTCGCCGCCGCACTACCGACGGGCCCGGCCAGGATCGATCGCTTCGCGCTGTTCAGGCAGGACGACCGTGCCGGCCGCTTCCGCCTGATCGATTCCTATCCGTTCGGTTAGGAGCCATGCCGCCCGAGCGCGCGCAGGACGGCCAGCAGCTCGTCGGCGGCCTCCGTGACGCTGCGATCGTTCAGGATCGTGACGATCTCGGCCCGCTCCGCCGTCAGGGGCGCCTCTCGCTTCAGGCGGGCCGCGATATCCGCTTCGCTTTCGCGACCGCGTGCCTCGAGCCGCTGCGCCAGCACCGCAACCGGCGCGGTGATGTTGAGCACGACAACGCGCTCCGCCAGCCGCTCCGCGACCGCAATGGCAGCGCGCGAAACATTGACGATCACAACCGCGCCCGCCGCGATGCCGACGAGCTCCGCCGCCGGAATGCCGTAGCTCAGGCCATGCGCCCGCCAGCTCAGCGCCAGCCCGCCGATCGCTTCGATCTCGCGAAAGCCGGCCTCGTCGCAGGAATCGTGATCCTCGGCGCCGGCCATCGCCGGCCGGGTGATCAGCCGGCGCGCGAAGCGGAAGCGCGGATCGCAGGCGAGGCCCGCCCGCGCCGCTTCCATCAGCGTGTCCTTCCCCGCGCCGGAAGGGCCAACCACGAGAACGAGCGCGCCCGCTGTTGAAGCAGGGGCGGCGAGATCAGGAGAGTGCAGGGACATGGCCACGAAGAAACTGGGTCTCGAACCGGTGATCGACCCGACCGCCCAGGTCAGGCAGGCGACGCTCGGCCGCTACACCGCGATCGGCGCGCGCACGAGCTTCGTCGAGTCGACGATGGATGACTACTCCTATGTCGTGAACGACGCGAATGTCATTTACACGACGATCGGCAAGTTTTGTTCGATCGCGGCGATGACCCGGATCAACCCCGGCAACCACCCGATGCAGCGGGCGAGCCAGTCGCATTTCACCTACCGCGCCGCCGCCTATTTCGACGATGCCGAGGACGACGCGGCCTTCTTCGACTGGCGCCGGTCCCATGCGGTGACGATCGGCCACGACGTCTGGATCGGCCATGGCGCCATCGTGCTCGCCGGCCGCAGCATCGGCACGGGCGCGGTGGTCGCGGGCGGCGCCGTCGTCACCAAGGACGTGGCGCCCTATACCATCGTCGCCGGCAATCCGGCCCGGCCGGTCCGGCGGCGCTTTTCCGAGGATGTCGCCGGGCGGCTGCAGGCGCTGGCCTGGTGGGACTGGGACCATGCAAGGCTGCGTTCGGCGCTGGAGGATTTCCGCCATCTGCCGGTGGAGGCCTTCCTCGACAAGCACGAAGCGCTGGAGGGCAAGGCCGAGGGCTCCGTACCGCAACGCGGTTGATTCAGATCAATCCGCTCCTCACCAGCCGTTAACGCATGGCGGCCGAGAGAGGACGCCGGCTCGCGCAGTCATGAGCCCCAGTTGGAAGATCGGTTTCATGTCCGCACCGGATCATCTCGCCAGGCGGCTGGCGTTCATCGGCCTCGACGCTGCGGCGCACAGCCATATCCGCGCTGTTCGCGAGGCGCTGGAAGCGGCCATCCCGGATGCGCTCGACACCTTCTATGCGCAGCTGCGGAGCTTCCCCGAAACCCGCGGCTTCTTCGGCAGCGAACAGCATGTCGAAGCCGCCAAGCAGCGCCAGCTCCAGCACTGGAGCGGCATCGCGACGGGCAGCTTCGACGAAAGCTATGTCGATGCCGTCACCCGGGTCGGCAAGGTCCATGCCCGGATCGGACTCGAACCGCGCTGGTATATCGGCGGCTATGCGCTGATCCTGGAGAAGATGCTCGCGAGCGTCATCGAGGCACGCTGGCCGAAGAACGCGCTCGGCCGCCGCATGCCCGGCGCCGACGCGCGTGCCGCCGAGATCGGGGCGATCGTCAAGGCGGCGCTGCTCGACATGGACTACGCCATCACCGTCTATCTCGAAGCCTCCGAAGAAGCCCGGCTGAAGGCGGAGGCCGAGGCACGCGCCGTCGAGCAGGCGAAGGCGGCCGAGCGCGACCAGGCCATCGCCTGCGTCAGCAGAAGCATGGCCGCCCTGGCCGAGGGCGACCTGACCCATCGCATGAGCGACGAGATCCCAGCCGAGTACGGCCAGATCCGCGACCATTTCAACGCAGCGATGGAGCGATTGCAGGAGATGGCCGCCACGATCAAGGCGACTTCGGCCGCCATCGCCGCCTCCTCCCAGGAAATCGACAGCGGCGCGCAGGACCTGTCGATGCGCACCGAGCAGCAGGCGTCCGCGCTGGAGGAGAGCGCCGCGACGACCGAGCAGCTCGCCGCATCCGTCAAGACCTCCTCGCAGGCCTCGCGTGAATCCGTCGCGCTCGCCGACGAAGCGGCCGATGTCGCCCGCACCGGCGGTGACATCGTCAGGGACGCCGTCGAGGCCATGGCCCGGATCGAGGGCGCGTCGAAGCGGATCTCCGAAATCACCGACGTGATCGACGGCATCGCCTTCCAGACCAATCTGCTCGCGCTCAATGCCGCCGTCGAAGCGGCGCGCGCCGGCGAGGCCGGCCGCGGCTTCGCCGTGGTCGCCGCCGAAGTCCGGGCCCTCGCCCAGCGTTCCGCCGGAGCCGCCAAGGACATCACCGGACTTATTACCTCCTCGGACGCCGAAGTCGCCGAAGGGGTGAAGCTGGTGCGGCAGGCCGGCGCCACGCTCGACCGGATCGTCGCCGCCTCCGACCGGGTCTCGCGCACCGTCGACGAGATCGCCGCCGCGGCCGGCGAGCAGGCCAACGGCATCGACGAGATGAGCCAGACCGTCAGCCATATGGACGAAATCACGCAGCAGAACGCGGCGCTAGCCGAGCAGAGTGCCGCCTCGGCGCGCATGCTGCTGGATCAGATCGGGCAGCTCAACCGGCTGGTCGCCGCGTTCCGGACGGAGCCGCAGCATCAGCCGGGCCGCCGCGGCGCAGCCTGAGCGTCGGCCCCGTCAGCCCGCGAGGCGCCAGACCGAGCTGCGCTTGATTTCGGCGTCTTCCAACGCGCGCGTCACCGGCACCTCATAGGTGGCGACCGCTTGCAGCCGTCCTTTCGGCAGGTAGCTGCGGCCGGGATCGCCGATCAGCACCGTCGCCCCCCGCGCCGACAGGGCCGAGAGCCAGGCGATGACGCGCTCGGCCATCTCGCGCTCGTAGCAGACGTCGCCGGCGCAAACGACGTCCCAGCCCTCGTCGCGGCCGATCAGATCATCGGCCCGCGCCGTCACCGCAACGCCGTTGGCGCCGGCATTGATGCCGATCGCGGCAACCGCGAAGGCGTCGATGTCGCAACCCTCGACGCGCGCCGCTCCCGCCCGCGCCGCCGCGATCGCGACCAGCCCCGAGCCCGAGGCGAAATCGAGGACATGCCGGCCCGCGACGGTCTGCGGATGATCGAGCAGGTAGCGCGCCAGGGCCTGCCCCCCGGCCCATGCGAACGCCCAGAACGGCGGCGGCAGACCGATCACGGCAAGCTCGTCCTCGGTCTTCTGCCAGAGCTCGGTCGCCTCCTCGGCGACATGCAGCGCGATCTCCGGCGCGTGCGGCACCGGCAACAGCCGCGTATGCGCGCGGATGAAGCCCGCGCGATCCGGCATCGCTCCCGTCTCGCTCACGCCACCTGCTCCACCGCGGGCCCGGCGAGCAGCCCGCGATAGAGCGCCTTCACCGCATTCATCACGTCGCGCTCGGTGTGGCCGGCGAGCAGGCGGGCGCGGGCATTCGCGCCCATGCGTTCCGCCAGCCCCGGCGCGCGCGCGAACACGATCAGCGCCTTGGCGAGCGCAGCCGCATCGCCGGCCGGCACGACCATGCCGTCCTCCCCCTCGCGGACGAAGCTGCGGCAGCCCGGAACATCGGTCGTCAAGATCGGCCGGCCACAGGCCGCCGCCTCCAGGATCGTGCGCGGCAGCCCTTCTCCGCCGCGCGAGGGCAGCATGCAGAGATGATGCGCCTTCCAGACCGCCTCGACATCGCGCGTCGGGCCGGCCCAGGCGATGCCGGGCCGCGCCGCCCACTCCTTCAGCATCGCCTCGGGAATCGCCTTCGGATTGGACGGATCGGGCGCGCCATGGATGGTCAGCTCGACCTTCGCCCCCTCGGCACGGGCGAGCCGGACCGCCTCGACCGCGAGATCGACGCCCTTGGACCAGAGCATGCGCGCCACCAGCGCGACCTTGAGCGGCGGCGCGGGCGGCATCGGCGATGGCATCAGGATCAGCGGATCGACCCCGGCGCCGCCAACGAGCGCCACCTTCGCGGCATCCTGCGGGTCGAGCCCCAGCGTGACCGGATCATCCGGGTTCTCGAACAGGAAACGGACCTGCGGACCATCGATCGCGCCGCGCAGCCAGGCGATCGCGGCGAGGCGAGCGGCGGCAGCCAGCAATCCCTGCCGCGCCCCGAGAAAGCCGAGGCCGGTCAGCGCATAGACCCGCCGGTCGACGCCGGCGCGCTTGCCGGCGAAACCGGCAAGCGCGATCGGCTTGAGCGCAATGCAATGCAGGATATCGGGCTGTTCCGCCGCGATCAGGCGCTTCAATGCCCCGACCTGCTTGAACAAGGCGCGCGGATCGAGGCTGCGACGCTCCGCCTCCAGCGCGATCAACCGCGCGCCGGTCGCCTCGATCACGCGCCGATGGTTGCGCTCGCGGGCGATGACGGCGACGTCGAGGCCGAGCTCGCGCGCCGCCCGCGCCATCGGCAGGAAATGCGAGGCGAAGAACCAGTCCTCGGTGGCAACGAAGAGGAGTTTTTGGCGGGACATCGCGCCATCAGGCCGATGCGGCCGCCGAGGTCAAGTCCGGCGCCCGTCAGGGCCGCGCCGTCGCGACCGGCAGAACCCGCCCCAGCGCCGCGACGGGATCGATCCGCCCGGCCCCGAACACAGGGTCGCGCCCTTTCGAACCCAGATCGACCGCGCTCTCCCCGAGAATCTTGCGGGCACCGTCGGAATCGAGTTCCGGCTGCTTTTCGAGCAGCAGCGCCACCAGCCCGGAGACATGCGCGGCAGCGATCGAGGTGCCGGAGGTGAAGGCGTAGCGCCCAGCCGGCTCGGCCGTCAGCACGTCCACCCCGGGGGCGGCGATAGCGACGTATCCGCCGCGATTGGCATCCGCGAAAACCTTGTCCTCGGCATCGGTCGCCGTCACCGCGATGACGGAGGGGTCGGCGCCGGGATAGAGCGGCGCGGCACGGCTGCCGCCATTGCCGGCGGCGGCAACGGCGATCACGCCACGCTCCTTCGCACCCGCCAGCGCCTTCGACAGCAGACGGTCCTGCGGCCCGGCAAAGCTGAGATTCACCACCTTCGCACGCTGCTGCACCACCCAGTCCAGCGCCGTCAGGATCTGGAAGGACTTGCCGTTGGCCGAGGTCGCCTGCGGGCCGCCAAAGGCACGGGCAACGATCAGCCGGGCGGCCGGCGCCATGCCCTGCAACTCGCCATGGCCGACGATCGCGGTCGCCATCGAAGTGCCGTGAGCGTGCGGCGTCGCCTGCCCGTCAACGGCGTCGAGATAAGCGACGACCGAGCCACTGATCTCGGGATGCTCCATATCGACGCCGGAATCGATCAGGGCGACGCGGATGCCGCGCCCGAGCGCGAACTTGCGCGTCTCGCCCAGCCGAAGCTTGTCGACGACATATTGCGGCGGCAGCATCCGCCGCACTACGGCGCTGCCGCGAGCCGCCGTCTCGGAGGCCCCGCTCTGCAATCCCTGCGCGGCCGGCACCGCGCTCGCATCGGACGAGGCCGTCGTCGGCTCGGCCGGGGTTGCTGAAGCAGCGGGTTTGCCCTGCGCGCCCTGTTGCAGGCCGAACAGGAAATTCGGCTGGGCGCTGGTGATGCTGTTGTCGTCGCCCATCTGCGTCAGCACGGCGCGCAGGTCGCGGCCGGGTTCGAGTTTGGCGCGGATGATGGTGACCCCGGCCAGCTCGAAACGCTGGCTGGCGATCAGCGTCGCGCCGTAGCGGCGCAGCACTGCATCGGCCTCGGCATTGGGCGCGAGCTCGAAGAGCACTTCGTCGGGGACGAAGCGGTTCTCGTTCGGGGCGGGCACGATCGCCCGTTGCTGGCTCGGCTGCATCCAGGAGCCCGGCGGCACGCGCATGGACCGGCTGGTTGAATTCGCGGCCGGAGCCTGCGGCGCGGCCGCCGGCGTCGCGCCCCGGTCACGTTGCGACGGCGTATTGCCGGTGGTCGGAGCCTGCGCCCAAGCCATGGCCGGCGCGAGCAGGACGCCACAGGCCAGCACGGCGGCACCGGCCAGACGCCGCGTCAGCGCCGCCCCGCTCGCGAAACCCGATTGCCGCATGGCCCGATCCTCCTGCCACGAAACATCATGCCATGGCGCCGGCAGGCGGCGCCAGCAACCTCACGGCGCGGGCGCGACGAAGCTGATGATTGCGCTCTCGGTCTTCATCCGCGCCGCGATCGCATCGACCTGGGCGGGCGAGAGCGTCGCATCGCCGACGCGCACCTTGAAAAAGCCGTTGGCGCGCGGCCCGTCGACCACCGAGGCGTCGAAGCGCTTGAAGAAGGCGGCGATTTCGCCGGCCTTGGCCTCCGGCGCGAAACTCAGAAGCACATAGCGCTCCGAGGTCTGCGCGCCCGGCGCCGAAGCCGTCTGGAAGCCAGCGCCGCCATCGCGCAGCGCAAGCCCGGTGATGGCGATGCCCTGCAGCGCGATCAGCGCGAGGGCGGCGGCGCTGGCATAGGCCAGCCGGCGCGGCGGCTGCGCCGCCAGCAGGCCGCCGAGCCAGCCGAGCAAACCGCGGCCCATCCCATCCGCCGCCCGCGTCAGCAGCGGTGCCTGGCGGGGAGCGGTCTCGATCTCGGCCATCAGCTTTTCGAGGGCGCGGTGCGACGGAGCGCCCAGGCTCTCGTTGAGCAGCACGGTCTCGGCCATGTCGTCGCGAATGATGTCGAGCCGGGCGGCCATCTCGGGATCAGCGGCGAGCGCGGCCTCGACGCGGCGCTTGTCGGCATCGGAGAGGCGGCCATTGGCGTAGAAGGGCAGCAGCTCCTCGAGCTCGCGGCGCTTCGGATCGCTTGCGATGCTGTCAGTCATCACGCCACTCCTTGGGCGGCCGGGCCGCGCCTCACGGACTTCAACGCCTCAGGGCCAGCCACGGTCGATGCCGGCGGCCTTGAGCATTTCGCCCAGCTTCTTGCGGGCATGGAACAGCCGGGTCTTGACGGTGTTCTCAGGGATTCCGACGATCCGCGCGACCTCCTCGACAGAGGTCTCGTGGTAGTAGACGAGATCGACGACCTCGCGATGCTCGGCTGACAGCCGTTCGAGGCAGGCCCGGATCGCCAGCCCCTTGTCCTGCTTCTGGAGCACGATCTCGGGGCCGTCGGATTCATCCTCGATGCTGCTGGCGAAATCCTCGTCAAGCTCGGCGTCGCGGCGCTTGCGCAAGAGCGACCAGGCCTTGTTCCGGGCGATGGCGAGCAGCCAGGTCGAGACCGAGGCGCGTGCCTCGAAACGGTCCGCCTGTCGCCAGAGATCCATGAACACGTCACTGATCACATCCTCGGCAAGCGTCTCGTCGCGGACCAGCCGCAGCACGAAACGGTAGACCCGCACCTGATGCCGCGAGAACAGCACCTTCATCGCGAGCCTGTCGCCCGAGGCGATCCGCTTGACCAGATCCTCGTCCGATTCCGTATGCATCGCCCCTCGAAGGCCAAGCATCCCGGCTCGCATCCATTCGTCGCGGCGAGCGGGAAAAAGGTTCAACCGGCGCGCACATTAATCTGCACAGGCGGATTTGCCGATAGGCGAACGCGGGCGCAGGCGGGCTTTTTTGCCAGCAGGGCAGCGGTTCCCAAGCCGGAGAGCCGAGGCAACGGACAAGCGGATATGAAAAGGGGCGCCTGCGGCGCCCCAAATCGCATCGATCGAATGTGCGGGAATTCTTGGCGTCCGGCTGGTTCAGCCGGACGGAAGGCGCGTCAGCGGCGCTTGCCGGCCGTGCGCAGCTGCATGTACTGCACGGCTTCCAGCAGCACCTTGCGGGGACGCTCGGCATCGCGCTTGGCCTGCTCCGCCTTGCGGGCCGCCTCGCGAGCGAGTTCTTCCTGGCGCTTCTCTTCTTCGATCCGCGCGCGCTCGAGCGCTTCGAGGCGCTCCTTCTCGGCCCGGATCTTCGCCTTCTCGGCTTCGCGCTCGGCGCGAGCCTGGGCGATGGCTTCCCGCTCCTCGCGTCGCTGCACCATGACCGGGTCATCGGCCTTTGGCCGTGCCTGGAAACGCTCGAGGAGCGCCTGCTTGGCTTTGGCGGAGTTGGCCTGACGGTCGGTGAAGCTGCGGTCGCTCGGGTTCTTCAAGGGTGATCTTCTCTCGGGTTGTTACGGGTTGTTTTTCGGCCCGCGCGGGCGCCTTAATCCAGATCGAGCCGAATTGATATCGAAATCAACGCGCGGCGGCCCCGCTTCCAGCGCGGAGCGGAGGATTTTTGGGGCGCGGGGCGGCAACCAGCCCCTCCCGGCGCGCCTGCTTGAGGGCGGCCTTGCGCGCCCTGCGCACGGCATCGGCCTTTTCGCGGACCCGGCGCTCCGACGGCTTTTCGTAAGCCTTGCGTCGCTTCATCTCGCGCATGACGCCCTCGCGTTGAAGCTTCCGCTTCAGCACGCGCAGGGCCTGATCGACATTGTTGTCGCGGACGAGAACCTGCATCGAAACTCCTTTCTGCGGACGAAACCGCACCCACGGCAAGCCGCGGGCGACGCATTGTCCTGTCGTGACGAAGGAACCGCGCCGTTTTCGGAAGGCTCGCAGGGCGAGGGTTCGGAAAGGCAAAGCGCGGCCGGCAGACCCGGAATATGGGTGGCCGGCACCAACTTTTCAACCGGACGGACAAAAGACGCAGGCGCGGCGCCCCCTCCCCCGCCCGTTCACACCGCTTTACAATCGGCCGGTTTTCGCCAAGAGGCAGAAGGCTGCCGCAACAGATCGTGTGCCCCGTGAAGACGCCTTCGCTTTCCGAGTTCCGCCGCATCGTCGTCAAGGTCGGCTCCAGCCTGCTGGTCGACCGGGCTCGCGGCCGGCTGCGCCATGCCTGGCTGGCCGCGCTCGCCGAGGACCTCGCCGAGCTCCACCAGCGCGGCGCCGACGTGCTCGTCGTTTCCTCGGGTGCGATCGCGCTCGGCCGCACCGTGCTGAACCTGCCTTCGGGACCTCTGAGGCTGGAGGAAAGCCAGGCCGCCGCCGCCGTCGGCCAGATCGCGCTCGCCCGCAACTGGGCCGAAGCCCTCGCCGCCCACGGCCTCACCGCCGGGCAGGTGCTGCTGACGCTGGCCGACACCGAGCAGCGCCGCCGCTATCTCAACGCGCGCGCGACGCTCGGGCGCCTGCTCGACCTGCGTGCCATTCCCGTCATCAACGAGAACGACACCGTCGCGACCACCGAGATCCGCTATGGCGACAACGACCGGCTCGCCGCCCGCGTCGCGACCATGGCCGGGGCCGACCTGCTCGTGCTGTTCTCCGATATAGATGGACTCTATACGGCCCCGCCCGCCAAGGACCCGACGGCCCGTCACATCCCCGTCGTCGAGAAGATCACGCCCGAGATCGACGCCATGGCCGGCGGCGCGGCCTCCGAGCTCTCGCGCGGCGGCATGCACACCAAGATCGAGGCCGGCAAGATCGCAGCCGCCGGCGGCACCCATATGCTGATCGCCGATGGGCGAGCCAAGAACCCGCTGGCGAGCGTCGCCGCCGGCGGACGCTGCACCTGGTTTCTTTCCGGCTCGACGCCCGCGACCGCCCGCAAGACCTGGATCGCCGGCACGCTGGAGCCGCGCGGCACGCTGCATGTCGATGCCGGCGCGGCCAGGGCCCTGCGCGGCGGCGCGAGCCTGCTGCCGGTCGGCGTCGCCCGCATCGAGGGCGAGTTCGCGCGCGGCGACGCCGTGCTGATCCGCGACCCTGACGGACAGCTGCTCGGGCGCGGCCTCGTCGCCTATGACGCCGGCGAAGCCGCCCTCGTCCTCGGCAAGGCCTCGCGCGACATCGAGGCCGTGCTCGGCTATCCCGGCCGCGCCGAGATGATCCACCGGGACGACATGGCGCTCGGGCTGGGCTAAACTTCCTTCCGGACTGGCGTTTGCCAGCGGGTATTTGGACTGGGTGAGATGACGGGCGACAGCGCATTGCGCATCATCGCGACGAACGAGGCCGAGGATGTCGGGCTCGTGATGCAGGAGGTCGGCAGGCGCGCCCGCGCCGCCGCGCGCAAGGTCGCACTGAGCCCAGCCGAGCAACGCAACGTCGCTCTCCTCGCCATGGCCGATGCGCTGCGCGCCCGTAAATCCCGTATTCTCGCCGCCAATGCGCAGGATCTGGCCGACGGCAAGGCGGCTGGCCTCAGCGGCTCCTTCATCGATCGCCTCGCCCTAGACGAGAAGCGCCTCGTCGCCATTGCCGATGCCGTCGCCGAAGTGGCCGAGCTGCCCGATCCGCTCGGGCGCGTGCTGGCCGAATGGACGCGGCCGAACGGCTTGCGCTTCGAGCGTGTCGCGACTCCGCTCGGCGTCATCGCCGTGATCTTCGAGAGCCGGCCGAACGTCACTGCCGATGCCGGCGCGCTCTGCCTGAAGAGCGGCAACGCCGCGATCCTGCGCGCGGGCTCCGATTCCTTCCGCTCCTCGACCGAGATCGCCGCCGCGATGCGCGAGGGGCTGGAGGCCGCCGGCCTGCCAGGCGACGCGATCCAGCTCGTGCCGACGCGCGACCGCGCCGCGGTCGGCGAAATCCTCGCCGGCCTCAATGGCAATATCGATGTCGTCGTGCCGCGCGGGGGCAAAAGCCTCGTCGCCCGCGTCCAGAGCGAGGCGCGCGTGCCGGTCTTCGCCCATCTCGACGGCAACTGCCATGTCTATGTCGGTGCCGAAGCCGATCTCGCCATGGCGCGCGAGATCCTGCTCAACGCCAAATTGCGCCGCACCGGCGTCTGCGGCGCGGCTGAGACGCTGCTGGTCGACGAAGCCTGCGCGGCCACCCATCTCGCCCCGCTCGTTGCCGCCCTGCTCGATGCCGGCTGCGCCGTGCGCGGCGATGCGGCCGTGCAGAAGGTCGACGCGCGCGTGACGCCCGCGAGCGAAGAGGACTGGTCGACGGAATATCTCGACCGGATCATCGCCGCGAAGGTCGTTTCCAGTCTCGACGACGCGATCGAGCATATCGAGCGCTATGGCTCGCACCACACAGACGCGATCGTCACCGCAGACGAGGCTGCCGCGACCCGCTTCCTGGCCGAGGTCGATTCCGCGATCGTCGTCCACAACGCCTCGACGCAGTTCGCGGATGGCGGCGAATTCGGCTTCGGCGCCGAGATCGGCATCGCCACGGGGCGCATGCATGCGCGCGGGCCCGTCGGCGTCGAGCAGCTCTGCTCGTTCAAATACCGCGTCCATGGCGCGGGCCAGACCCGCCCCTGAGTCATGCTGCGCGAATGACAAGCGAGCCTCTGCGCCTGCCGCCTCATGCGCGCGGTCTCCGCATCGGGCTG
This sequence comes from Hyphomicrobiales bacterium, assembly GCA_930633495.1. Lineage (NCBI taxonomy): Bacteria > Pseudomonadati > Pseudomonadota > Alphaproteobacteria > Hyphomicrobiales > Hyphomicrobiales bacterium. The sequence goes on from CAKNFJ010000001.1 coordinate 1,653,534, forward strand.
TTCGGCGGCAGCTTCAACCCGGCCCATGACGGCCACCGGCTCGCGAGCCTCACCGCTCTGAGGCGCCTGCAGCTCGACCGTATCTGGTGGCTGGTCACGCCCGGCAACCCGCTGAAGGACAATGCAAAGCTGCCGCCGCTCGGCGAGCGGCTGCGGCAGGCGCGGGGCGTCTCCGGCCGTGCCCGCATCAACGTCACCGGCATCGAGGCGCGGCTTCGCACCCGCTACACCGCCGATACGCTGCGCGCTCTGAAGCGGCGCTGCCCGGGGGTCAACTTCGTCTGGATCATGGGCTCCGACAATCTCGCCGGCTTCCACCGCTGGGCCGAGTGGCGCGCGATCGCCCGGATGATGCCCATCGCCATCATCGACCGGCCGGGCTCGACCCTCAGCGCCATGGCCTCGCCCGCCGCCAACTGGCTGTCGCGCTGGCGCATCCCGGAGAACCAGGCCGCGATCCTGCCGCGAACCCATCCTCCGGCCTGGGTCTTCCTGCACGGCAAGCGCTCGGCGTTATCCTCCACGATGCTGCGCCGAAAGGCCGGGCGCGATTGAATTCCGGGGCTTCCCGGCTTATTTTGGTTTCATCGCGCCAAGAGCGCATCTTGATCGAGAGGATACGTCACTGAACCGTCAAAACCTTGGTGAAGCCGAGCCGAAGCCGCTTCCCCAGGCCGCTATCGCGGACAATCCCTCTGCCGATAGCATCGCCCTCGCGCTCCATGTCCTGGAGGACATGAAAGCGGAGGACATCACGGTGATCGACCTCGTCGGCAAGACCTCCCTGGCCGATGCGATGATCATCGCCTCGGGCAACGTCAACCGCCATGTCGCCGCCATCTCCGACGCCCTGATCGAGGCTCTCAAGAACGCCGGGAAACCTTCGCCGCAGGTCGAGGGCATGCCCGCTTGCGACTGGGTGCTGATCGACACCGGCGACATCATCGTCCACGTCTTCCGGCCGGAAGTGCGGCAGTTCTACAATCTCGAGAAGATGTGGGGCACCGACCGACCGAACGAACGCCTCGCGAACTGACGCCGGAACCGCATGCGGCTCGCGGTCATCGCCGTCGGCCGGCTCAAGGACGGGCCGGAACGCGAGCTCTGCGAGCGCTATCGTGAACGCGGGCTCGCGCTCGGCCGCGGCATCGGGCTCTCCGGCCCGGACATCGTCGAGATCGCCGAGGGCCGCGGCCGACGCCCCGAGGAGCGCAAGCGCGAGGAGGCTCAAGCCATCCTCGCCAAAACCCAACCCGGGCTGCTGATCGCCCTCGACGAACGCGGCCGCCAGCTCGGCAGCGAAGCCTTCGCCAGCCGCATCGCGGCGGCGCGGGACGCGGGAACCGGCAATGCCAGCCTGATCATCGGCGGCGCCGACGGGCTGAGCGAGGAGATTCGCGACAAGGCCGACATCACGCTCGCCTTCGGCGCCTTGACGATTCCCCATCAGATCGTGCGGGCGCTGGTGCTCGAGCAGCTTTACCGGGCGATGACGATCATCGCCGGACACCCCTATCATCGCGCATGAACCGAGCCGCGCCGCTGATTCGCACGGGACTGCGCCGCCTGGGCCTTGTCGCTCTGCTGGCGACCGCTTCGCTCGCGGTGTCTGCCTTCGCGCAGCCCAAGCCCGCCGACCCCGAATCGCTCGCGCGCGAGGCGCAACAAAAAGCAGCCGAGAAGCAGGAACGCGAGGCCGAGCTCAAGGCGATCGAACAGCGCCTCGCCGGCAATACCGAAGCCCGTGCCAGTCTCGAAAAGGAGATCGCCGGGATCCGGGCCGACCGCGCCGCCCTCAACAAGGCTCTGCTCGACACCGCCGGAAAGACGCAGGCCGGCGAGGAACGCCTCGGCGCCCTAGAGAAACGCCTTGCGCTGCTGCAATCCAGCGAAACGGCGATCCGCCGCTCGCTCGATGGCCGGCGCGGCCTGATCGCCGAGGTGCTGGCGGCCCTGCAGCGCATCGGCCGGCGACCGCCGCCGGCCGTCCTCGTGCGCCCCGAAGACATCCTCGAAGCGGTCCGCGCCTCGATGCTGCTCGGCTCCGTCGTGCCGGAGCTGCGCCAGGAGATCGAGATTCTCGCCACCGATCTCGGCGAACTGGTCCGCCTGCGCGACAACATCGCCTCCGAGAAGCTTCGGATCGGCGCGGAGATGGAACAGCTGGCCTCGGAGCGCCAGAGGCTCGCCTCGCTGATCGAGGCCCGGCGCGAGCGCGAGGCGAACGCGGCCAGGGATGTCGAGGCGCAGGCCGCGCTCGGCAAGGAGCTCGCCGGCCAGGCCCGCTCGATGCGCGATTTCGTCGAGAAGATCGAGAAGGAGATTTCCGTCGCCAACAAGGCTGCGGACGCCGCACGCCAGGCGATCGAGCAGGAGACCCGCGAGCAGCGCGAACGCATGACGGCACTGGCCTTCAAGGACCCCGCGCGGCTGGCTCCGAAGATCGCCTTTTCCGATGCCAAGGGCCTGCTCGCGCTGCCTGTCGCGGGATCACGATTGCGTGGTTTCGGCGATCCTGACGGCGCCGGCGGCACGATCCGCGGAATTTCTCTGGAAACCCGTGCCAGCGCCCTAGTTTCGGCGCCTTCTGACGGTTGGGTCGTTTACGCAGGGCCGTTCCGCTCTTTCGGGCAACTCTTGATCCTGAACGCGGGCGGGGGGTACTACATTCTACTGGCTGGCATGCAGCGGATCGATGTCGCGCTCAATCAGTTCGTGCTGGCGGGGGAGCCGGTTGCGACGATGGGCGAAACATCGGAAGCTGCCGCGACGACGGTAGGGGTGGGAACCGGGCAACCGGTTCTCTATATCGAATTCAGGAAAGACGGCGTCTCGATCGATCCGACGCCGTGGTGGACGAAATCGCAAGGCGAAAAGGTTCGCGGATGATGCGCAAGGTTTCCCTCGTTCTCGCCGGCGCCATCATGGGCGCGGGCCTGACCGGACTGGCCACACAGACCAGGCTGCTCTCCTCGACCAGCGCCGTCGCGGCTTCGGCCGAGGTCTATCGCAGCCTCAATCTCTTCGGTGACATCTTCGAGAAGATCCGCACCGACTATGTCGACAAGCCGGACGAGCAGAAGCTGATCGAGGCCGCCATCAACGGCATGGTCTCCTCGCTCGACCCGCACTCCTCCTATCTCGACTCCAAAGCCTTCCGCGACATGGACACCGACATGCGCGGCCAGTTCGGCGGGCTGGGCATCGAGGTGACGATGGAGGACGGCGTCCTCAAGGTCGCCAAGCCGATCCGGGACACGCCCGCCTCCAAGGCCGGCATCCTGGCCAACGACATCATCCGCCAGATCGACGGCACCGAGGTGAAGGGGCTGTCCCTCACCCAGGCGGTCGAGAAGATGCGCGGGCTCATCAACACCCAGGTCACGCTCAAGATCGAGCGCCCGGGCAAGACCGATCCGCTCGAATTCACCCTGACCCGCTCGACCATCGTCGTGCCGGCCGTCGAGGAACGCGTCGAGGGCGATATCGGCTATATCCGCATCGGCACCTTCTCCGAGCAGACCTATGACGGCCTGCGCAAGGCGATCGAGAAGCTCGGCAACGAGATCGGCCAGGACAAGCTCAAGGGCTATGTCATCGATCTGCGCAACAACCGCGGCGGGCGCCTCGACCAGTCCGTGCTGGTTTCCGACGCATTCCTCGAACGCGGCAAGATCGTCTCGACGCGCGGCCGCAATGCCGAGGAGACCCAGGTCTTCAACGCCAAGTCGGGCGACCTGACCAAGGGCAAGCCGGTCGTCGTACTGATCAACGGCTCCTCCGCCTCGGCGGCCGAGATCGTCGCCGGCGCGCTGCAGGACCACAAGCGCGCGGTCGTGATGGGCACGCGCTCCTTCGGCAAGGGCTCGGTGCAGACCGTGATCCCGCTCGGCTCGAATGGCGGCCTGCGCCTGACCACGGCGCGCTACTACACGCCGTCGGGCAATTCGATCCAGGCCAAGGGCATCACGCCGGACATCGAGGTCCAGCAGGACATCCCGCAGGAGATCAAGGACAAGCTCGTCGAGAACAAGGGCGAAGCCTCGCTGAAGGGCCACCTCAAGGCCGGCGAGGGCGAGGAGCAGTCCGGCTCCGCCTCCTATGTCCCGAACGATCCGGCGAAGGATACCCAGCTGATCGCGGCCTTCAACCAGCTGCGCGGCATCAAGAAGGATACCGCCCAGATCGTCGAGAAGCCCGCCGAGAAGCCGGTGGCCGAAGCCGCTCCGGCACCGGCCGCGCCTGCGCCCGCCACCCCGGAAGCACCGAAGAACTGAGGTCTTCGGGCTCGACGCCGGGCCGCTTAGGCGACAAGACTAGCGTGCGGGCCACTGATTCGGGTCCGCGTCGCAACCTTGAGGACGGCTGACCTTGGCCGGAACGCCGCTGACGGAGCTCAATCGGCCGCTCGGCCAGGATCGAGCCGCGCCTTCCGGCAAGCCGTGGGGCCGCTGGCTCGCGACCGCGGCCGCCGGCTGCGTCGGCACCGTCATTCTCGGTCTCGCGCTGATCGCCGCATTGCGCCGCGATCCCGATGGCGGCGAACCGGTCGCCTATGCCGCGATCGAGAAGCGCGCCGCCCCAGCCTCTCCCATCGCTCCCGGCCCCGACACCGCGCCTCCCGGAGCGCGGGGCGCGGCAAGCGCCGCCCAGCTGGAGAACAGCGCCGGCGTGACCGTGGTGCGCGCCGGCGAGGATGCACCCGGCGCCATCGTCATCACGGTTCCCGACGAAGCCGGCGCGGTCAAGCTCGCGCCCGCCCCCGACAACCGGCTGGTGGAGCGCAGCCGCTACGGCCTGCTGCCGAAGCTCGGCCCGGACGGCGCCACCCCGGCCAAAATCTATGCCCGCCCGTCGGGACCGGAGCCGGCAACGAAACCGGCCGGGCGCATCGCCCTGCTCGTCGGCGGGCTCGGCATCAGCCAGAGCGGCACGGCGGACGCCATCGCGAAGCTGCCGGGGCCGGTCTCGCTGGCCTTCGCCCCTTATGGCACCGAGCTCGAACGCACGGTCCAGCGCGCCCGCGGCGAGGGCCATGAGGTCTTCCTGCAATTGCCGATGGAGCCCTTCGACTATCCCGACAACGATCCCGGCCCGCATACGCTGCTGACCGGACCGAAGGCTTCGGACAATGTCGACAAGCTGCACTGGTCGCTCGGCCGCTTCACCGGCTATGTCGGCATCGTGAATTTCCTGGGCGGGCGCCTGACATCCGACGAGAACGCGCTGTCGCCGATCCTGCGCGAGCTCGCCGGGCGTGGCCTGATGGTGATCGACGACGGCTCGTCGCAACGCAGCCTGCTCGCCAACTCCGCGAACCGCGCCCAGATTCCGGCGCTGAAGATCGACCGGGTCATCGACACCGCCGCCCGCGCCGATGCGATCGACAAGGAGCTCTCCGCGCTCGAGGCGCTCGCGCGGGAACAGGGCGTCGTCGTCGCCGCGGCCAGCGCCTTGCCGGTCTCGATCGAGCGGATCAATCGCTGGGCCGAGACGCTGGAGGCGAAAAAGATCACGCTCGTGCCCGTGAGCGCCGCCCGCAATTTCCGCAATCCGAAGACCACCGGATCGCTTTCGGCCGGACAGCCACGATGATCGAGACCGCTCCCGAAGGTTACCGCCCTTGCGTTGGCCTCGCCCTGTTCAATGCGCAGGGTCTGGTCTTCATCGGCCGGCGCGCCGACAAGACGAAGCGCGAGCATGTCGCGCCCGGCCATGCCTGGCAGATGCCGCAAGGCGGCATCGACGAAGGCGAAACACCGCTGCAAGCCGCCCGCCGCGAACTCGCCGAGGAAACGAATGTCACCTCGGTCGAGCTGCTGGCCGAAGCGCCGGGCTGGCTGAGCTATGATCTGCCGGTCGATATCGGCAAGGAGGCCTGGAAAGGCCGCTGGCGCGGGCAGGCCCAGAAATGGTTCGCGTTCCGCTTCGTCGGTCGTGACGACGAGATCGACATCCTGACGCCGTCGGGCGGCCACAAGGCCGAGTTCGATGCCTGGCGCTGGGCGAGGCTCGACGAGACGCCCGATCTGATCATCCCGTTCAAGCAGGGCGTCTACCGGCAGGTCGTGAGCCATTTCGCGCCGTTTGCCGGCGGTTGAAGCTGCGCCCCCGCCATCAGCTCATGGTGTAGACGACGCGCCCGATCCAATAGGCCTGATAGGCGAGATGCGTGAGCGCCAGCCCGATCTGAACCCCGCGCCGCTCCGATATGTAGGCCACGAGGCAAAGCAGCAATCCGATCGGGACCTGCACGAGATAGTCGCCGCTCAGCTGGCTCCAATGCTCGCTGCCCTTGATCAGCGTATCGACGATATCGAGCAGGAAGGCCGCGGCGAGCAGGCCGAAGAACCAGCGCCGGCGGCGGATGAAGAAATCCTCGTAGCCGGCATATTCGGAGATATTGTCCGGAAAGAGCAGCGCCGCGAGCAGATAGAGCACGACGGCATAGCCGATCAGGAAGAGATAGATCCCGAAGCTCCAGTTCGAGATGCGCGAGAGCCCGAACTCCCACCACCAGAACAGCACGAGCTCCAGCAGGATCGAGCCGACCCAGAGCATGTGGAGCAGCGACAGACGATGGCGGCCGGGATGCTGGATGAAGCTTGCCAGGCCGGTCAGCATCCGGGTGATGGCGAGGCCGATGACCATGCCCATGACGATGCGGACATGGGGGAAAAGCTCGTGCGGCGAAACCGTCTCCATGCCTCCTGCTTAGAACACTGTACCGGAAAGGGGAATCCGCCAAGCGAGAGGGGCGAGATGCTCACGGCCGCGAAGCGTTGAGATGGCCGGTCGAGGCTTTCCGACCTTTGCCCAGCGGCAGGTGCCGACAACGGCGGCCGATGCTAATCTCCGTAGCGCGGGGTTCGCCAGCATGGCGCCGACCGAGTAGCGGCGAGGCCCGCGCATCGACGCGCAGAATGCGCCCCGCATTCAGGGAGGTGTTCTTGAAGCCCGTGCATATGACCGAGCGACTCGCCTTCCATGGTGTCCGTCGTCAGAGGATTTGAGACTGTTGCGGCGTCTCAGGAACGGAGGCTCTGGCTCATCTGGGTTTAAGGCTATGCGGCGTGCAGCTGATGCTGCAAGCGTCTTTGGTGGATGGTCTGGCGTTTGATCCTTTCGCGTTCGGTGAGGATTGCCTGCCCGCGGCCGAAGTAGACATCGGCGGGCGTGAGGTTGCCGAGGCTCTCGTGGTAGCGGGCATGGTTGTAGTGCTCGACGAAAGCCGCGACCTGTCGTTCGAGATCGCCAGGCAGATAGTAGTTTTCCAGCAGGATGCGGTTCTTGAGGGTCTGGTGCCAGCGCTCGATCTTGCCCTGCGTCTGGGGATGATAGGGCGCGCCGCGAACATGCGGCATGCCCTTGCCATCGAGCCAGGTCGCGAGGTCGGCCGAGATGTAGGACGAGCCGTTGTCGCTCAACAGTCTCGGCCGATGCGCGACCGTGATCCGGTCGAGCCCCGATGCCGCCAGCGCCAGATCGAGCGTGGCGGTGACGTCGTCGGCCCGCATCGTCGCGCAGAGCTTCCAGGCGACGATATAGCGCGAGAAGTCGTCGAGGACGGTCGAGAGATAATACCAGCCCCAGCCGGTGATCTTCAGGTAGGTGAAGTCGGTCTGCCAGAGCTGGTTCGGCGCCGTCGTCTTGTACTTGAACTCGGACGCCGCCTTGATGACGATGTAGGCCGGGCTGGTGATCAGGTCATGCGCCTTCAGCAGCCGATACACCGAGGCTTCCGAGACGAAGTAGCTCTTCTCGTCGGTGAAGCGCACCGCCAGCTCGCGCGGGCTCAGTTCCGTCTCGCGCAGCGCCAACTCGACGATCTCGGCCCGGATCGTCTCGGGGATCCGGTTCCAGACGCGATCGGGTCGCGAGCGGTGATCGGCGAGCGCCTCAATCCCGCCCGTGCGATAGCGATCATACCACCGGTAAAACGTGGCGCGCGGGATGCCGAGCGTCGCCAGCGTGCGCCGCGCCGGCAGATGTGAGGCTTCGACCAGGCGGATGATCTCGGCCTTCTCGGATGCGGGATATCTCATGTGTCGTCCTCCCCATCCGCCAGCATGCTTTTTTTCAGCAGGCGGTTTTCCAGGGTCAGATCGGCCACGGCCTCCTTCAGGGCCTGCGCCTCACGACGCAGTTCCTTGACCTCGTCGGACGTCGCCGCCCGTGCCGTGTCACCGGCGAGGCGGCGCTTGCCGGCATCGAGGAACTCTTTCGACCAGCCGTAATACATCGACGCAGCGATCCCCTCGCGCCGACACAACTCGGCGATGCTCTCCTCGCCGCGCACGCCTTCCAGCACGATGCGGATCTTCTCTTCGGCGGAAAACTGCCGGCGCGTCGCGCGCCGGATGTCCTTCACCACCTGCTCTGCCGAAGCTTTCTCCGGCACCGATTTCTGTCTCATCTGCGCTCCTGAATGGCTGCGATGATCCAGAAATCCTCCCTTCCCGAAAACCCCTAAATGGTCTCAAGAGCGCTGACGGCGGACACCTTCCATGGACAGGTGCAACTGAGCGATTTCGCGGCGCTGCGCGATCTCGGCTTCCGGCTGGTCGTGAACAATCGGCCCGATGGCGAAGACCCGAACCAGCCGAGCTCGGAGGCGCAAGGCGCGGCAGCACGGGCGGCCGGCCTGGACTATCTCCACCTGCCTGTCACAGGCGGGACGATCTCGACCGCCGACGGCAAGCGCTTCTCGGACATCCTGGCGGAGGCCGCCGGCCCCGTGATGGCCTATTGCCGCTCCGGTGCCCGCTCGCTGCATCTTTGGATGCGATCGCATCCGAACGCCCTTCAGGGCGCGAATACGGATCGATTGCTCGCGATCGCCGCGGAGATCGACCTGAAACCTGCCATGGTGCAGGATTGGGCGGCCGAGATTCGAGCCAGGCAAGCGCCATGGGTCGAGGTCTTCTTCGAGCCGCGGACCTTCAGCCTGCAATATGTCGTGGTCGATTGGGGCACCCGATCCTGCGCCATGATCGATCCGGTCCTTGATTACGACGAGAAGTCAGGCTCGCTGAAGACGACATCCGCCGATGCGTTGCTGGACTATGTGGAGCGCAACGAACTCTCGCTCACATGGATTCTCGATACGCACCCGCACGCCGATCATTTCTCCGCATCCCACTATCTCAAGACGAGAACTGGGGCGAAGACCGGGATCGGGGCACATATCGTCGACGTCCAGGCGCTCTGGAAGCGGATCTACAACCTGCCGGAACTGGCGACGGACGGCTCCCAGTGGGATCACCTGTTCGAAGAGGGCGAGACGTTTGCCATCGGCTCGCTGCAGGGGCGCGTGCTCTTCTCGCCGGGACACACGCTCGCTTCGGTTACCTATCTGATCGAGGACGCTGCGTTCATCCACGACACGCTCTTCATGCCGGACTCCGGAACGGCACGAGCAGATTTTCCCGGTGGCGACGCAAGCGCGCTGTGGAACTCGATCCAGCGCATCCTGTCGCTGCCGTCGGAGACACGGCTCTTTACCGGGCATGACTATCAGCCCGGCGGGCGGCCTCCACGCTGGTTGAGCACGGTCGAGGAACAGCGGCGCACAAACCCCCATGTCGTCGATCAGACGAAACAATCCTTCATCGCGTTGCGCGAGGCGCGCGACAGGACCCTGCCGATGCCCAAGCTCATCCTGCATGCCTTGCAGATCAACATCCGCGGCGGGCGCCTGCCTCAACCGGAGGACAACGGGACGCGTTACCTCAAGATCCCGTTGGACACATTCAAGGACGTGACCTGGTGATGATCCGCCAACGCTCATCAGAGCGTGTCTCGGAGGGCAAGAGACCCTGGATGGCAGGATTGCAGGGCAGCCTCCTGGATGACGCGGCGAAACGGGATCACCGCGCCAGTTGCCGACCGTGGCGTGTTTCGCGCACGGACCGACGAGGGCAGCATCCCCGGTTTCATGCCTCCTTCATTGGATCCCGGCGGCGAGGAGCTGCTGAAGGCGCAGGGCCGAAATCCCGATAAACGTGACAAGAGCCAGCTCGAGCAAGAGCCTGTATCCGACAATGCTCGTCGACGGCTTGGCGAAAGCCCTGCTGCGTCGGAACTGATCGTTGTGTTTCATTTCGACACGCTCTTCGTGACAGTTCACCGAGCTGTTCAAGATGCGTGCCAGTTGCCCGGCAGCTTCAACTCTTTCACAACCTCGAACGGCAGACCCCGTCGTCGCAAGGTGAGAGCTTCATCGCGGTTCGCGTTTGCTTTCGGAAACACCCTGCGTGATGAGCCGGGCACTGCGATGGCCGCTGACATAGATCCAGAGCCAGTTCAGCGCGACGGCAAGCCGGTTGCGCAAGCCGATCAGGAAGAAGATGTGGGCGATGCCCCAGATCCACCAGGCCAGGCGCCCCCGCAGCTTGATCCAGCCGAAATCGGCGATGGCCGCGCGCTTGCCGATCGTCGCAAGATTGCCGGCGCTCCGGTAAGCGAAGGCCGGCGGAGCCGGATTGCCCTTTAGCCGTGCCTTGATGAGGTCGGCGACATAGCGCCCCTGCTGCTTGGCCGCCGGCGCCACGCCCGGCACCGGCTTGCCGCCGGCACCCGCGATGAAGGCCGTATCGCCGATCACGAAGATGTCGGGCTGGCCCGGCGCCGTCAGGTCGGGCTCGACCCGGACACGTCCGGCGCGGTCGGCCGGCGCCTCCAGCCATTCCGCCGCCGGCGAGGCCGCGACACCGGCGGCCCACAGAGTGGTTCGAGCCGGGAGGAAGGAGCCGCCGAGTTCGATGCCGTCGGCGCGACATTCCGAGACCGGCTGGCCCAACCGAACCTCGACTCCGAGACGATTCAACGCCCGCTCGGCATAGGCCGAGAGGTCTTCGGTAAAGCCCGCCAGGATGCGCGGACCGGCCTCGACCAGCACGACGCGGGCGCTTCGCGTATCGAAGTTGCGGAAGTCGCCACGCAGCGTGTCATGTGCCAGTTCGGCGATGGTGCCGGCGAGTTCCACGCCGGTCGGCCCCGCTCCGATGATCACGAAGGTCAGCCATTCGGCGCGGCGGGCGGGATCGGTTTCCCATTCCGCCTGCTCGAAGGCCGAGAGGATGCGCCGCCGGATACGGGTCGCGTCCTCCAGCGTCTTCACGCCCGGCGCATAAGGCTCCCATTCGTCGCGGCCGAAATAGGCGTGACGGGCGCCGGTGGCGAGGATCAGCGTGTCGAAGGCGATCGGCGGCTCGCCCTCCAGCAGCACCTGCTTGCCGTCTCTGTCGACACCCGTGACCGTGCCGAGGAGGGTCGTGACATTCCTGTGGCCACGCAGCAGGAAACGGATCGGCCAGGCGATCTCCGAGGTCGGCAGCGAGGCGGTCGCGACCTGATAGAGCAGCGGCTGAAACAGGTGATGGTTGCGGCGGTCGATCATCGTGATCCTGACCGGAGCGGCAGCAAGATTGCGCGCCGCCTCCAGCCCGCCGAAGCCGGCGCCGACGATGACGACGTGATGATCCGCGGGGGCGGTCATCGGCCTTGCTGCGTGAGCGCGACGACGGCCTCGGAGCTCAGGACGCGGAAGGTGAAGCTCTCCTGCAGATAGAGCTCGACCGTCGTCGCATCGTGGCTGAGATAGCCGATCGAGATGTCCTGTCCGAGATCGAGCTCGAAATCGCCGCCGCGGGTGGTTAGCAGGAAGCCCCCCTCGATCGCCGGCGCCCAGATCACGCCGCCATCGACGATGCGCTCGAGATGATGGAAGATCGGATAGCCTTCCTCGTTGCCACCGCTCGCCGCCAGATAGGCGTCACCGCCCAGCACCAGCGCATAGGGGCCGTTGCAGCCGGCGAGCTTGAGATCGTTCAGCGCCTTGGCGACCGCCTCGGGATAGTCGTCGAGATTGATCGGCAACGGCACCGCGGCGTTGCTGCTGCCCGCGCGAATGCCATCGATGCCAGCCGCGGCATAGCCGTCGAAGACCGCCCGGTCCTCGGCGAAGGCGATCGTCCTAGCTGCGTCCTTCAGCGGCTGCCAGTCCGAATCGTCCGAACCGCGCTCGACATCGTCGATCGCCTGCCGCGTCAGGGTGAACGGAACGCGCAGCTCCACCACGGGCTGGGACTCGCGCAGCAGCGCACGGATGCCCGCGCCCGGCGCCTCGATCCCCCGCGTATGCCCCGTTCCGGCGGCCGCGAAGCTCAGCCCCTTCGGCCCGTCGACATCCACGACGCGCCGCGCCGCCAGATAGCGCTTCAGCGTGCGCGACGCCTCCTCCTCGATCTGCGCCCAGGCGGCGTCGGAAATGGGAGCGAGCTCCCGATGCAGATTATTCATGGCCTGCCTCTTCCTTCAGGGAGCCGATGCCGAGCGAGCCGTCGCCGGGGAATCGCGATGGGGATGTTGCCGCGGGCGGTTCGGGAGCGGATTTTTCCGCCGTGACGCCATCGAGAAACGTCGCCGTCGGCACGAAGAACAGCGAGCCGGTCACGGCGCGGCTGAAATCGAGCAGCCGATCGTAATTGCCCGGAGGCGAGCCGACGAACATGTTCTCCAGCATCCGCTCGATCCGGCGCGGTGTGCGGGAATAGCCGATGAAATAGGTGCCGAACTCGCCCGCCCCGACTTTGCCGAAGGGCATGTTGGCGCGCAGGATGTCGACCGGCTCGCCATCCTCGGTGATGCTGGTCAGGACGTTGTGCGCATAGGGTTTCTTCACCGCATCGGGCTGCTCGATGTCGGAGAGCTTGTAGCGGCCGACGATGTTCTCCTGCTCCTCGACCGGAACCCTGTCCCAGCCCGCCATGTCATGCAGGTATTTCTGCACGATGACATAGCTGCCCCCGGCGAAGGCGGCGTCCTCGTCCCCGATGATGGTGGCGGCGACCGCATCCGGCCCGGCCGGATTCTCGGTTCCGTCGACGAAGCCGATCAGGTCGCGGTCGTCGAAATAGTTGAAGCCATGAACCTCGTCGACGGCGGTGACGGCACCGGCAAGCCGAACCATGATCTGCCGGGCCAGCTCGAAGCACAGATCCATCCGCCTGGTCGCGCGGATGTGGAACAGGATGTCGCCCGGCGTCGAGACCGCGTGATGCACGCCGCGAATCTCGCGGAACGGATGCAGTTCCTTCGGCCGCGGCCCGCCGAAGAGGCGATCCCAGGCTTCGGAGCCGAACCCCGTGACGCAGGACAGATTGCCCTGGAGATCGCGGAAGCCGATGGCCCGCAGCAGCGACGAAAGCTCGGCGCACAGGCTGCGCACCGTCGCTTCGGGGCCGCTGCCGGGATTGATGGTGACGACCAGAAACAGCGCCGAACGCGTCAGCGTCGCCGCGACCGGCTGCGAAATCACGGTTGGCACAGCTATATCCATAGACGACCTGCCTGGCAGCCTTTTGTGCGAGACTACGCCGGTCGCCCGGATAATCGCGCCGATGATTGCGCAGGACCGCATCCGATGGAAGAGAGGCAGCGAAGCTGCCTTGCATTCATCGCGATGCGCTTTCGCAATGCTATGCAGCGCCGTCGCGAGACGGCTTCACCGGCCCTTGGCGAGAAGCCTCTGCAGGAGCTGCGCGAGGGTCAGATCGTGGTCGAACTTGCCTGTTCGCAGGAATTCGATCGTCTGAGCGATCACCAGCGGGTTGTTCATCATGAAGGTATGCGTCGACGATACGACAATATGATCCCTCATCCCATCGAGACGCGTGCTTTCCACCGAGACCTTGCCGTCGTTCGGCCCGGAGAACATGGACGAAAGCAAGGGATTGATCGAGAGCCCGCCGGCGATGACGCCGACCTCGTAGTCGGCGGGCCCAAGCCGGTTCGGCAAGCTGTTCGGCCCGGTGCCGAGCTGCAGCCCGGCGGGTCCGTTGAAGTATTCGAACAGATGCAAGCCGCCGAAGGCATCGACCAGTTCCGACCCGTGATTGGGCGGGGCCAGCATGACGACACGTCCGAGATTGGCGGGCCGGTTCTTCGACAGCCAGAGCCGCACGAGAATGCCGCCCATCGAATGGGTGACGAAATGCAGCTTCGACGCGCCGCGACAGGACGCGACCGCAGCGTCGACATAGCCGGTCAATTCGTCGAGCGGCGCATCGTTGGAGGGGTAGCCGTCGTTCACGACCCTGTAGCCGGAGAAATGCAGCGCCTCCTTCATGACCAGGAGCGAGCCGTCGGTGCGGGACAGCCCATGAAGAAGAACCACGCATTCCTCGGCCCTGGCAGGCGACCAGGCGAGCACGGAGAAGACAAGCAGCAGCACGAAACGCATGACCATTCTCCAGAGCTAACACGGACCGGGCGCAGCAAGCCAACGATCAGCGGTGCCGACGCCCCCGCATCGATGCCCGAGGCTCGCCATTGGCAAAATCGGGACGATTGCCGTAACTGGGGCATGGCCAAGCAGACTCCGCCCGCAGTTCCTCGCTGGAAGAAGGCAGTTCCCGACCTTGGTGCGCAAAGGGAACTGCGCCTCGACGCGCTCTACCGCGTAGCGGCAGCGGCCTTCCGCAGAAACGGCTATCACGGCACGTCGCTCGTCGACATCGCGCGCGAACTCGGCGTCTCTAAACCCACGCTCTATCACTACATCGCCAATAAGCAGGACCTGCTTTTCCAGTGCCACCTCGTGGCAGCCGACCAGGCGATAGCGGCGATTTGCGACACCCCCTCGCTGACCGGCCTGGAAAAAGTCCGCCGCACGATCGCCAACTACATCGTCGCGATCATCGGCGAGGAAAGCGCGAGCGTCGTGATCCTCGAAGAGAAATCCCTCAGCGCCGAACAACTCGATATCGTCATTGCGCGCCGGGACATCTTCGATGGCCGTATCCAGAGCCTGATCGAGGAGGGATTGGCCGATGGCTCGATCGCCCCCTGCGATGCGAAGCTTGCCCTCTTCTCGGCGCTCGGCGCAGCGAACTGGGTCACCAAATGGTATCGCCCCGCGGGGCCGCTCAGTGTCGGTGAGATCGCAGAAGGCGTAGCGGATCTCGTCTGCTCAGGCCTGCGGAAGCGCGGCAGCTAAGAACCTCTGACACGACCACATTCCCCCCTCGGCCGGCACCGCGATAATTCCGCGGTGAGGGCTGCTCAGTCGCATTCTCGACTCTAAGGTCGATAACACGACTCACGGGTTGACAACCCGATCCACTCCTCTCTAGCCTGCGCCGCAACGAGACATGGTTCGGGAGGACCGCCTTGCTGACCGAGGCCACGGCAAAGCCGGGGAAGGATGGCGCACGCTGGCTTGCGCCCGGTGCGACATTCGCCGAACGCGAGCTTCGTCACGACGCCGCCTATCAGGAGCCGCGGTTGCGCGCCGCCGGCATCCGGCCCGAACGCTACGGGGCGATCAGCGAAGCGGGGCTCTTCGGGCTCGACTGCTTCGATTCGATGAATCTGGCGGGGCTCGATATCGACGGCTACGTCTTCCTCGCCCAGAGCTATCGCCAGATCGCGCCCGTCGCGCTCGGGCAAGCCGTCCGGATCAGCGGCCATGTCCGCCACCGCGAAACGATGCTCCGGGGCGTGCTCGTCGACGAGATCTACCGCTTCACCGACGGCGGCGGGCGCGTCCTGATCGAGACCGAACTCACGGGCCTGCTCGCCGACCCGCTCGGGGCGACCGAGCCAACGGGCTGCCCCGACGCCCCCGCCCTGCCGCGCCGATCGGAACTCGCCCGCGAGGGCTGGGAGTTCCTCACGGAGAAGCGGGTCACGCCGGACGACGTGCGTGTCTTCTCGCAGGATGTCGGCAACGAGATTCATTTCGATACCGACTTCGCCGCGCGCTACGGTTTCCGCGCGCCACTGGCGCAAGGCATCATGTCCGCCGTCTGGCTGCTCTCTGCTCTCGCCGACGAAGCCGGCGCGCCGCCTGCGACCTTCCACGCGGAATTGCGCTATCTGCGTCCGGTGTTCTGGGACGCCGCGGCGAGCCTCTGGGTCCGCCGCGCTCCGAACGGCACCGTCTCGGCCGTCGAAAGCAGGAACGAGGACGGCAAGGTGACGGCAGATCTGGTGCTGCGCTCGCCTCTGTCGCGCCTCGACGGAACGGCCCCCCGGCCATGACCGCGATCCTCTTCCAGGTGGTCCTGTCCGGCCTGCTGCTCGGGGGGATCTACGCACTGGTCTCCGTCGGCCTGACGCTGATCTTCGGCGTGTCGCGGGTCAAAAACTTCGCGCATGGCGACCTCGTGATGGTCGGCATGTACACTACCTATGCGCTTACCAACGCGACCGGCTTCGACCCCTATCTGATCAGCCCTCTCGTCGTGCTCCTGCTGTTCGGCTTCGGGCTGTTCCTTTCCTTTGCGCTGATCCGGCCGATACAGGGCGCACCCCAGGTCGCGCAGATCTTCGCGACCGTGGGGTTGGGCCTCGTTCTGCAAAATCTGGCCCTGATGATCTATGGCGCCGACTTCCGCTCCACGCCCTCCATTGTCTCGGGCAAGGTGCTGCGCTTCGCCGGGTTGGCCCTGCCGGTCTCGCTCCTGATCGCCTTCGTCGTGGCGATGATCGTGATCGCCGGGCTCACCGCCTTCCTGCGGCTCAGCCTCACCGGCAAGGCGATGCGCGCCATCGCGCAGGACCGGCGCGCCGCCTCGCTCATGAGCATCGACGTCAAGCGCATCGACATGCTGACATTCGGGCTGGGAGCAGCCTGTGCCGGCCTCGCCGGGGCCTTGCTCGCGCCGGTCTTCCCGGTGTTTCCGACCGCCGGCGTCAATCTCGTGCTGATCTGCTTCGTCGTCGTCATCCTCGGCGGGCTCGGCAGCGTCGAGGGCGCCCTGATCGGCGGCCTGCTCATCGGACTGGTCGAAACGCTGAGCGGCTTCTTCCTCGGCTCGGCGATGAGTCAGATCGCCTACTTCCTGGTCTTCATCGCAGTGCTCTGCCTGCGTCCTGCCGGCCTCTTCGGCCAGCGCGGCGCCGAAACGCTAGGGAGCTGACGATGCCCCGCCTCCGCGATCGCCTGGCACCGCTGAGCCTGCTCCTGCTCGTGCTGCCGTTGTTCGTGCCGCTCTTCGTGAGCGATTCCTACACGCTGCACTTCATCTGGAAGATCCTGTTCTGGGCGGCGCTCGCCAGCGCCTGGAACCTCGCCGGCGGCTATGCCGGCCAGTTCTCGCTCGGCCATGCCGCCTTCTTCGGGATCGGGGCCTACAGTTCCGTGCTGCTCTACCTGAAGCTCGGCATCTCGCCCTGGATCGGCATGCTCGTCGGCGGTTGTCTCGCCGCCGGGTTCGCACTGCTGATCGGAGCGTTGACGCTGCGGCTGCGCGGAGCCTTCTTCGCACTCGCGACCATCGCCTTTGCCGAAGTGCTGCGCATCGCGGTGGTGAACCTCCGGGACCTGACCGGTGGCGCGGAAGGGCTTTCGGTACCCTTCTCGCCCGGCCTCGCCAACATGATGTTCTCCGGCCGCGCGGGGTCGGTCGCGCTCGTCGCCGCGCTGCTGCTGGCAATCGCGCTTGTGACCTTCGCGGTGGAGCGCTCGCGCCTGGGCTACGCTCTCGCGGCACTGAAGGAAGACGAGGAGGCGGCCGAAGCGCTCGGCGTCGACACTATCCGCGTCAAACTGATCTCGATCGCCCTTTCGGCCTTCGTCAGCGCCTTGGGCGGCACAGCCTATGCCTTCTACATTCTGCTCATCGAGCCTTCGACGGTGCTCAGCATCGGCATGTCGGTCGAGATGGCTCTGATGGCGATCATCGGCGGCATGGGAACGGTTCTCGGGCCGGCGATCGGAGCTCTGCTCATCGTTCCGCTGAGCGAGTATCTGCGCGCCGAATTCGCCGGCAGCTTCCAGGGGCTCTACCTGCTCGTCTACGGCGCGATCCTGATCCTGATGGTGGTGTTCATGCCGAACGGGCTGATGAGCATCGTCCGCGATCCGCGCGGAACCTTGCGTCAGCTCACCCGGCGACGCGCCGTGCGCGGGAGAAACGCCGATGCTTGAGGTCGAGGCTCTCAGCAAGCGCTTTGGCGGCCTGATGGCCGTCAGGGACATCAGCCTGTCGCTCGCAGAGGGGGAAATTCTGGGACTGATCGGCCCCAACGGCGCCGGCAAGACGACCTTCTTCAACTGCGTCGCCGGTGCGATGGCGCCGAGCTCCGGGCGCGTGCGGATACAGGGAGAGGACGTGACCGGCCAGAAGGCGCATAAGGTCTGCCGCGCGGGGATCGGGCGGACCTATCAGATCGTCAAGCCCTTCGCCGGGCTGACCGTGCGCGACAACGTCATGGTCGGAGCGATCAATCGCGCCGGAAGCCTCGCGGAAGCGCGCCGCTTCACCGAAGAGGCCCTGGAGATCACCGGCCTCGCGGCAATTGGCGGCGATCTCGCCTCCAGCCTTCCCCTGCCTCGCCGCAAGCGGCTCGAGGTGGCGCGCGCACTGGCGACGCGGCCTAAGGTCCTGCTGCTGGACGAGGTCATGGCCGGGCTCAACCCGTCCGAGGTGGAGCGTGCCGTCCTGCTCATCCGGGCGATCCGGGATTCGGGCATTTCCGTGCTGATCATCGAGCACCTGATGCGGGTAATCATGGCGGTCAGCGACCGCATCGTCGTCATGCATCACGGCGAGAAACTCGCCGAGGGAGCACCGAGCGCCGTGATGTCCGATCCGCGCGTGGTCAAAGCCTATCTCGGCGAGGGCTTCAATGCTTGAGGTCCGCAATCTTGAAGCCTTCTACGGCGACGTGCAGGTGCTCTTCGGGGTCGATCTGCGGGTAGCGGAGGGCGAGACCGTCGCCGTGGTCGGCGCCAACGGGGCCGGCAAGACCACGCTCATCAACGCCCTTTCCGGCGCGATCGAGCGCAGCGGCGACGCCCGCTTCGCCGGGCGCCAGATCGCCTCCGCCGCGCCGCATCACATCGCCGCCGCCGGACTGGTGCAGGTGCCCGAAGGACGCCGGCTCTTCCGCTTCATGACCGTACGCGAGAACCTCGAACTGGGCGCCTATGCGCCGTCCGCCCGGGCCGACCGGGCGGCATCGCTCGAGCGTGTCTTCGCACTGATGCCGAAGCTGGCGGAACGCTCCGGCCAGCTCGCCGGGTCCCTCAGCGGAGGCGAGCAGCAGATGTGTGCGATCGGGCGCGCCTTGATGGCGAAGCCGCGCGCGCTGATGTTCGACGAGCCGACGCTCGGCCTTGCTCCGATCATGGTCGAGATGGTGTTCCGCCTGCTGGCGGAGATCAAAGCGAGCGGCCTGACGATCCTGCTGGTCGAACAGAACGTCAAGCACGCGCTGGCTGCCTCGGACCGCGCCTATGTCATCGAGAATGGCCGGGTCGTGCTGGAGGGCGTGGCCGCGGCGCTGCTCGACGACGAGCGGCTGAAGCAAGCCTATCTCGGCGGATGAACCGGGGCGTTCGCTCGAAATAACAACACATCGGGAGGAAAGCATGATGAAGTCGAGACGCCTGTTCCTTGCCGCGGCCTTCGCCGCGAGCCTGACGGCCGCGACGGGACCCGCCGCGGCGGACGATCTCAAGATCGGCGTGATGTTCCCGCTCTCGGGCCCGATGGCCCTGATCGGCAACGAGGCCTATCAGGCGGCTCAGGTCGCGCGCGACATGATCAACGAGCGCGGCGGCATCAAGGGGCGGAAAGTCACCTTCGCCGTGGCCGATGCGCCCGGCCCGACCCAGGGCAATGCCGAGGCGACGCGCCTGATCGTGCGCGAGAAGGTGCCGCTCATCGCCGGCACCTATGCGTCCTCGATCGCTCTCGCCGCCAGCGAGGTGACCGAGCGCGAGGGCGTGCTCTACTGGGAGACGATCGCCGTCGCCGACAAATTCACCCAGCGCAACTACAAGAACGCCGTCCGCCTGACCTTCAACGCGACGATGATGGGCGAAACCGCAGCCGACTTCTCGAAGGATCTGGCCGGCAAGCTCGGCAAGAAGCCGGAAGAACTCAAGATAGCGGTCATCTCCGAGGATTCCGAATTCGGCCAGTCGGTCGGCGACGCGGCCGCCCGCCGCGTCAAGGCGAACGGTCAGAACCTCGTCGCCAACGAGCGCTACAGCCGGACCGTGACCGACCTCTCCTCGCTCGTGCTCTCGCTCAAGGCCAAGGCGCCGGATGTCGTGATCGCGACCTCCTATCTCAACGACGGCGTCCTGTTCGTTCGCCAGGCGCGCGAGCTGGACTTCAACATGGGGGCGCTGGTCGGCATCGGCACCGGCTACGCCCTGCCGGATTTCCTCGCTGCCACCGGCGCCACCGCCGAAGGCATCTTCGACGTCGATGCTCCGGCAACGCCGAACGTCGCCAACCTGCCGCCCGCGACGCAGAAGCTCTATGGCGAATTCGTCGACCGCTTCAAGACGCTGGCCAAGCGTGACCCAGGCCCGCTCGCCCTGATCTCCTTCGGCGGCTTCTGGACGCTCTTCAACGAAGTCCTTGCCAAGGCACCGGACACCAAGATCGAAAGCCTCCGCAAGGCGGCTTATGCGATCGACCTTTCCGACGGCGCGCTGCTGACCGGAGCGGGCGTGAAGCTGAAGCCGGAGGGCGACAAGGAGCAGGGCCAGAACAGCCGCGCGCTACTCTCCGTGATGCAGTGGCAGAAGGGCGCGCTGGAAGTCGTCTGGCCGAAGAGCGTCGCGGTCAAGGAGGCGGTCTCGGTGCCGCTCCCGGAATGGTCGAAACGCTGAGGAAAGACTGCGGGAGAACCGGGCTCGCCTGAGCCCGGTTCACGCCAACGAGGTCAATATGCAGACGCTTGTCGCGCAGTTGCGCTCGGCCGCCGCGAAGGCGCCGCAGGCCCGGATCCACGACGGGGCGCTCGCTCCCGACTATACCGAACTCCACGAGCGCAGCCTGCGCGTCGCCGGCGGGCTGGCGCGGCAAGGCATCGGGGAAGGCGACCGGGTCGCGCTCTGGCTGCCCAACGGCCTCGCCTATCTCGACCTCGTCCATGCCTGCCACCATCTCGGCGCCGTCGCCGTGGCGATCAATACCCGCTTTCGTACCGCGGAAGCCCAATCCATCCTGCAGCGAACCGGGGCCCGTGCGCTGGCGATCGCACCCGGCTTCAAGGACATAGCGTTCCTGGACATGCTGGCAGGGATGGATCGGGCTGCGCTCCCGGAACTGCGCCTCATCGTCTCGGTCGGCGAGGAACTTCATGATGCCTTGTCCGGCGCCACCTCTCTTGCTCATCGTGACTTGCTCGCGGCCAATCCGGTGGCGAGCCGAGCCGACCCTGAGCTTCCGGTTGCGATCTTCGCGACGTCCGGGACCACGAATGCTCCCAAATTCGCGCTGCATCGCCAGGGGAATATCGCCCTGCACGGCGCGCGCATCGCCGCAGCCTTCGGCTTCGATGCCGGCGATGCCCATCTGCTTCAGGCCGTGCCGTTCTGCGGCATCTGGGGCTTCAGCCAATGGATGGGCACCGTCGCCGGCGCCGCCAGCGCGTCTCTCGTTCCGTTCTTCGAGGCGCGCGGCGCGGGCACGCTGATCCGCGAACGCGGCATCACGCATCTGAGCGGCCCGGACGACCTGATCCAGCGGCTCTTCGATGCCTTTCCCGAGCAACGCCCCTTTCCCACGCTGCGCGAGGCGCTGATCTCGACCTTCAATCCGACGCTGGGCGAATTCACGACCTCGATCGACCAACGCGGGCTGCGAATGGTCAACGGTTACGGGATGAGCGAGATATTCTCCTTCTTCTCGCGCCGACGCGCCGACGATCCGCCGCCCCTGCGGCAGCGGCCGGGTGGCACACCGCTCGACCCGCAGGCCGAGCTTCGCGTCCGCTCGACGACAGGCGACGCCCTGCTCGGCATCGGCGAAGTCGGCCGACTCGAGCTTAAGGTCGATACGCTGTTCAGCGGCTATTTCGGCGATCCCGCCGCGACCGCCGCGGCCTTCACCCCGGACGGCTTCTTCCGCACCGGCGATCTCGCCGCTCTCGGCCCGGGAGGCACATTCGATCTCGTGGGGCGCGACGGCGACTTCCTGCGACTCGGCGGATTCCTGGTCAATCCGGTCGAGATCGAGGATGCGGTGAAGCAAGCCGCGCCCGGCTGCGAGGTCGTCGTCGTCGAGGCGGCGACCGCGCGCGGTAACAAGCCCGTCGCCTTCATGCGTGCCGGGCCGGGCATTGCCCCGCCGAATGCAGCGGTGCTGACGAACGCGCTGCGCGGCCGCATCGCCGATTTCAAGGTTCCCGTCCGGATCGTTCCTCTCGAGGCCTTCCCCGTCGCGATCGGTCCCAACGGCGAAAAGATTCAGCGCCATCGCCTGCGCGCGATGGCAGCAAGCCTGCTCGAAGCGAGCGACCCCAACTCCGCAGAGTCGAAGAGAGTGCCAGAATGAGCGAGACCTTCACCGCGCTGCTGATCGAGGACGATGGCGGCAAGCCGAAAGCCTCCTTCCGTGAGATCGGATTCGACGCCCTGCCCGACCATGACGTCCTGGTCGAGATTCACTACTCGACCCTCAACTACAAGGACGGGCTGGCGGTCTCCGGCAAGGGACGCATCGCGCGGCGCCTGCCGATGGTCGCCGGCATCGACCTCGCTGGCATCGTCAGGCAGTCGCGCTCGCCGGACTGGAAGCCGGGCGACAAGGTGGTCGTCAACGGCTGGGGCCTCTCGGAGACCGAATGGGGCGGCTATTCCCGCTATCAGCGGCTGAAGCCGGACTGGCTGACGCGCCTGCCGGAGGGTTTCGACCTGGCCGAAGCCATGGCGATCGGTACGGCGGGCTACACGGCCGCTCTTTGCGTCGATGCACTCGAAGACTGGGGTTCGATCGGCGCCGGCAGCGGCGAAGTGCTGGTTACCGGCGCCGCCGGCGGCGTCGGCTCGACCGCTATCGCCCTGCTTGCGGCGCGCGGCTATGCCGTCACCGCCGCGACAGGCCGTCCCGAAACCCATGAGTACCTGCGGGGACTGGGCGCAAGCGCTTTCGTCGAGCGCGCAGCCCTGGCCGAGAAGGGCGCGCCCCTGCAGAAGGAACGCTGGAGCGGTGCTGTCGACACCGTCGGCAGCCAGACGCTTGCGACCGTGCTGTCGCAGGCTCGCTACGGCGCGGCGATCACCGCCTGCGGCCTTGCCGGCGGGGCCGATCTCCCTGCAACCGTCCTGCCGCACATCCTGCGCGGCGTGGCCTTGATCGGTGTCGACTCAGTCATGGCTCCGCACGCAAAGCGCGAGCGCGCCTGGGCGCGCCTGGCGCGCGATCTCGATCGCGATGCCTCGCGAACCATGACCCGCGTCGAACCGATGTCCCGCTTGCCGGAACTGGCCGGACAGATCATCACCGGGCAGATCCGCGGCCGCGTGGTCATCGACGTCTCGCGCTGATCCGCGAATTGGCCGCGGCGCGCCTGCCCTCGGGGGCGGCGCGCCGGACACCCTTACTCGGCCTTCTTGCCGCCGGCATCGAACTGCTTGAGATAGGCCAGCAGATCCGCGATGCGCTTCTCGTCCTTGAGACCGGCATAGACCATCTTGGTGCCGGGCACCTTGCCGCGCGGGTTCTGGATGTATTCGGAGAAGGTCGCCTCGTTCCAGACCAGGCCGGAATCCTTCATCGCGGCGCTGTAGCTGTAGCCGTCGCGCCCGCCCGCCTTCTGGCCGATGACGCCATTGAGGGCGGGGCCGACCGTGTTCTTGGCGGTTTCGCCGACCTGATGACAGGCCCGGCACTGCGCATAGATCTTCTCGCCCGCCGCGGCGTCCTGGGCGCGGGCGGGCTGGACGGCGGCCGCGAGCAAGGCGCCGCCGGCAAGGACTGCGAATTTCATCACGGCTGATCCTATGGCTTCGGAGCGAAGGGGTTGACCCAGCCGCCGCCCTGGGCCGGCGCCTTCGGCGGGAAGGCCTGGGCGAGATAGTCGAGCAAGGTCTTGCGCATCTCCGGATCGGGCGCCGGCATGCTGTGCTTCTCGGTCATCCAGTTGAGCGTTTCGTCCCAGCGGGCGCGATCCATGCCCTGCCGGCCGACGACCTTCATCGAATGGCAGGCGATGCAGTAGCCGAAGGTTTCTTCGCGGCCCGGAAAATCGGGCAGCGTCTCGGCCGTCTCCTCCTGGGCGAAGCCAACGGAGGGGGCGAGGAAGATGGCCGCGAGAGCGGCCATCCGAAGCGATTGCGCGAACACCATCGTCAGCCCACCAGAATCGCGATGCGGTGGAGCGGGTTGGAGCCGTAGCCCTGCGGGTTCCAGTTGGTCGCGACATGCGGCTGGGCGATGCCGCGGGAATCCGTCGCCCGGGCCCAGAGCTCGAAATAGCCCTCGCTCGGCAAAGTCACCTTGCCGGTCCAGCGCACCCAGTCGTAGCGGTTCTTCGGCTTGGCCAGCGTCATCTCATGCCAGCGCTGGCCGGCATCGAAGGAGACTTCCACCTTGGCGACCTCGTGGTCGCCGGCCCAGGCCGCGCCGCGCAGCGCGACCTCGCGCGTCGCCGCCGGCAGGCGGGTCCCGTTCGCCGGCGTACTGATGATCGAGCGCACCGGCATCGAGGTCAGATCGGTGAAATTCGTCTTCCCGTCGGCATTGGAGCCGGGAACGATCGGCACCGTGGGGACGCGGTAGGAGGTGCCGCCCATGCCCTGCCCGTCATGCGGGGTCGCGCGAACCAGAATCCGGTTCAGCCATTTCGAGGAGAGCGAGGCCGGCCAGCCCGGCACCAGCAGGCGCAGCGGGCCGCCATGGATATGCGGCAGCGGCTCGCCGTTCATCGCCCAGACGATCAGGCAATGCGGCTCCAGCGCCTTCTCGATCGGCATGCCGCGCGAGATCGCATCCTTGGTGGTGTCGCCGGAGAGATGCGGATCGGCGCCGAAATGGCCGGTGAACTTGGCCGAGGCCTTGAGGCCGGCCGCCTTCAGCACGTCGGCGAGGCGCACGCCGGTCCATTCGGCGCAGCCTGCGCCGCCATTGGTCCACTGGTTGCCGCGCGCCGCCGGCTGATAGAAGGAGCGACCGTTTCCGCCGCATTCCAGCACCATGCGGAAGGTATGCGCCGGGAAGCGGGATTTGAGTTCCGCGACCGTCAGGGTCAGCGGCTTGTCGACCTCGCCCTCGATCTTGAGCTGCCAGCCATCGACATCCTTGATCGGGTCCGGAATCTGGCCGTTGTTGCGGATGAAGAATTTGGCGATCGGCGTGGTGTCGTCGTCGAGCAGGCTCTCGGGCGTCTCCGCGACGAGCGGACGGTCGCCGAGAAGGGTCAGACCCTTGTCCTTGCCGGGATAATCGAAGGGCTGCGGTCCCTTGGGCGGCGCGGCAGCGGGCGCGCCCTGCGCGGCGGCCGGCGAGATCGGGGACAGGCGCGGCACGCCGCCAACAGCGAAGCCCAGCGCAGCGAGGCTGCCGCCGAGCAGAAGACGTCGCGATGTGCGGGGGGTATCGGTGGCGCCGGCAGCGGGCACGGCATCAATATCGGTATCGGCTGCACCATCGCGCAGGTCTGCTTCGTTGAGCATGGCGTTTCTCCCGAGGACATATTCCTCGCTGGAGACGACGCAGCAGGCTTTCGATTTATTCCAACCTCAGGGAATCTTTTTTCAGCCGAGGCAGGCGGGACCGACGCTGCGCGCCTCGGCCAGCGCCGCGACCTGCTCGCGCGGGACGCCGGGCTCGTCCCGCGTGATCCGCGCCACGAGCGCGGCGATGCCGTCGAGGCGGGCGGGATCGATGCCACGGCCGATCAGGGCATAGCTCGCGCGCTCGCCGCGCCAGGCCCGGATCGCCAGCCCGTCGCGATCCCGCACCGCCGGCTGCGTCGGCAGCGCGTCCTCGGCGGGCGCGATCCAGAGGCCGACCCGGCAGCCATTCGGCCCGACATAGCCGGCGAGCACCCCGCCGCCCCGACGCCCCGCGGGGTCGAGCGACAGATGCACGAGGCGCAGCGAAGCGAGCGACAAATCCGGCAGAGGCCCGGCCTCGGCACCGGCGAGCTCGACGCCGAGGCGCGGCGCGGCACCGGACGACGATTGCGCGAGCCAGAGTTGATGCGCCGCGATGGCGTCGGCGAGGGACGAGCCGGCCGGCTGCCGATGGCCGATGCCGAGGGAGGCTGCCCCGATGATCAGAGCAAGGCAGGCAGCGGCGGCCCATGGCATCCAGCGGGCCATGCGTGGGCGGGCTTGCGGCAACGCGAAAGGCGGAGGCGCCGGCATCGGCACCGCGGCTTTGACGGCCGCCCGCAGCCGCGTCAGCGTCGCGACCTGCGCCGCAGCCTCGCGATCGGCAACGAGCGCAGCCGCGACCTGCGCGGCTTGGTCGGGCGCCAGCTCACCGTCGACATAGGCGTTGAGCATGGCCCAGGAGAGAAGGTCGCGGTCGGTCACGTTTCGTTGGCTCGTTTGCGCTGCCGCGCAGCGAAGGGGCGAACGGTTCCGCCCTCGATCGCATTCAGAAGCAAAAGCCGCGCCCGGCTGAGGCGGCTCATCACGGTTCCCACGGGCACGCCCAGGATATCCGCCGCCTCGCCATAACGGAAGCCAGCCAGATCGACCAGCTCGACGATCTCCCGATGCGGCGGATCGAGACGCTCCAGCGCCTGCCGGACGGTGATAGCGGCGATCAGACGGTCGTCATGGCACCACTGCTCGTCCTCGAACGCTCCCTCTGCCGCATGCGCGCTGGTCTCGCCCCGGCGGTGCTCGTCGATCCAGATATTGCGCAGGATCGCGAACAGCCAGGCCCGCACGCGCTCCGCCTCTTCCGGTGGCGAGGCCGCAAGCGCCTTCGTGGCGCAGGATTGCAGGAGGTCCGCCGCGCCATCGCGGCTGCCGCTCAGGCGCAGCGCGTAGGAGAACAGGCGCTCCCAGTTCTGGCGCAACGCACGCTCGACGATGACACGCAGGACGCAGCCCTCCGCAGCGAATTCGCCTTGTCTATCGCAGCGGCCGGGAAGCTCCAAGCCTCCCGCACCCGCCGGCGCTTGCATCGGCCGATGCCATCCGGTCGATCCTCATGGCCCGAGGGCAGAGGCGGCCCCCTCTCCATAGGCTGACGGATCCGGCGGCGGCAGCCCGCGCGACACCGCAGCGGCGACGTGGCCGGCTTCCTTGACCCTGTTCCGGCCGGAGAATAGCCTTCGGCTATCCGAGACGGCCAGGGTTCAGCACGATGCCGCTCATCTCGCCGCGTTTTTCCGTGAACGAGCGGTTGAGAAAAGCCGCCGAGAACACCCCGCCGCTGAAGCAGGGCGAGCGTGGCCAGGCCGTCGCCATCGTTCAGCTGGCCCTCATCGACCTCGGCTTCGCGATGCCGAACTCGACCAGCGGCGGGCGCATGATGCCCGACGGCATCTTCGGCCCCGAAACGGCGAACCGGGTGCGCAGCTTCCAGATGGCGAACGGGCTCGTCAGCGACGCCGTCGTCGGCCGCCTCACCATGGCCGCGCTGGAGCGGGCCATCATCGTGCAAAGCCAGATCAACGGCCGCGCGGAGGCAGGCAAGGCGCGGGCGCATAGCGCAGCCGTCCGCTGAACCATCGGTCCCAAAAATGGTATCCGGCTTTCGGAAAAGCCGATGCGACACAGAAGATAAGGCCGGGCACTTCCCCACGCGATCCGGGACACGGCGCGCCAGCCGAACAGCAGGAGCTTCCATGGCGATCACACTGGTCCCCTCCAGCGCCACGATCTCGGCCAGCAAGGGTGGCTCGCGGCCCGACATCTTCGTCGGCACCGAACATGCGCTGCTCCATTGCACGACCAATGTGCGGCGCGCGGCCGCCAACGAGGCGGCCGGGCACCCCGGCCACACCGGGCCGATGATCAACTGCACCGGAACCGTGCTGCTCTCGGGCGATCCGAACTCCGCGCAGGACAAGATCGACATCACCAGCTGGGATTTCGGGATGATCCTGGTGTCCGAGCTGTCGGTCTACGAAGCCCATTACGCCGGACGGATGGACAATGAGGGCAGCATCGCCATCAACCTCAAATCCGCCTTCACCACCAATCCCTCGCTCGACGGCGACGGCGATCTGCCCACCATCGACGAAATGATCTTTGATCCGAGCAATCTGATCATCGCGCCGCAGACCACCGGCACCAGGGGCTTCCTCGCGACCTACAAGTTCGGCGACCACCCCAACAACCCGTTCCCTCTGCGCCAGACCAACGGCAAGATGCACTCCCCCAACTTCCTGCACACGGCACGCCGCGACGAGGGTTTCATCGCCTTCTTCGTGGCGAAGGCGCCGGGCGGCCGGATCCACCATCTGGCGCGGATCGGCTGGCATGTCGTCTGGCACGGCACGCTCGGCTGGACTTCTCCGAGCGCGACGCCCACCGTCGCCATGGTGACGTCGCGCATCGACATCGGGCAGCCGACCACGGACGACATCGACAACACGAACTTCCCGCGCTCGGCCGCCGTCGCCAAGAACCCGCAGCGCCCGACCTGCAACGAGCAGGACGGCAACGCCTTCGACAGAGGCTACGGCCCGGCGGCGGGTGCGCCGGTGCGGGTCGAGTCGGAAACCCGCCCCGGCAATCTGCCGAGCAATTTCTTTCCTTCGCCCTGAGCCGGAAGCGCCGCACCCGGCCCCGCGCCTTGACAAGGTGGGGACCGAGCCCCCTGATCCGCGCCAATACGAGCGACCACAGAGAGACATCATGCCTGCATCCGCCCCGACATCCTGGCGCCCGGCCTTGTGTTTCGCCGTAGCGATGGTGGCGGCGCAGCAGGCAGCGACCGCCGCGCCGCTGACGGCCCGTGGCAACGAGCCCGGCTGGCAGGTCGAGATTTCGGACACGGCCATAACGATCCGCACAATCGATGCCGGCACCGTGACGGTCACGCCCGCCCCGACGCCGACCACGGCGAAAGGCGTCGCGACCTACAGGGCGACGGTGGATGGCCGCCCCTTCTCGCTGGTTGTCGCTCCGAAGATTTGTACGGACACCATGAGCGGCATGCCCCATCCGAAAACGGCGAGGGTCATCTTCGGCGGCCGTTCCCTCAAAGGTTGCGCAGGCGATCCCGCCAATCTGCTTCACGGCGACTGGCGCATCGAAGCGATCGGCGGCAAGCGCATCGTCAAAGGCTCCAAGCCCACCCTCGCCTTCGATCCGGCGGGGCGCATCCATGGCAATGGATCCTGCAATCGCTATTTCGGCAGCTTCAAGCTGACCGGGGAAGGATTGACCATCTCGGAGACGGGCGCCTCGATGATGATGTGCGATCCGCCGCTGATGGATCAGGAACGCGCTCTGCTGAAGGGCCTCGAAGGCGTCGACCGCTTCAAGGCGACGCCATCCGGGCGGCTTCACCTTCTCGGCCGGGATGGCCGCAGCGCCGTGAGCCTGCGCCGGTAAAACGGCAACCGCTTCAGAGAGCGCCCAGCCTTTCCCTCAAGCGCCTTGCCGCGAATTCCAGGAACACGCGCATCTTCAACGGCAGCGCGCCGCGCCCGGCATGGAGCAGATGAACGGGGAGCGCCTCGACCTCGAAATCCGCCAGTACGATCTGCAGCAATCCGGCCCGGACGGCGTCGGCGCATTGGTAATGGAGAACGCGCGTCGCCCCGACGGCTTCGGACGCTGCCCATACCGCCGCCTCGGCCGTGGTCACGGACAGGCGCGCGCTGATCGGCACCTCCATCGCGAGCTTGCCGTCCTTCGCTCGAAACGGCCAGGCGGAGATGGGCTGCAAGGCCTCGAAATTCACACATGGCAGGTTCGCCAGCTCCGCTGGCGACCGAGGCAGCCCCCGCCCGGCGCATAGCCTCGGGCTGACGCACACCACCGTCCGCATCGACCCGACGCGGGTCGCGATCAGGGTGCTGTCCGGCAGCCGGCCGATCCGCACCGCCATGTCGACATGATCCTCGACCAAATGGAGATTGCGATCCGAGAAGAGCAGCCGCACATCGATCTCCGGATAGGCGGCCAGGAACTCGGCGACGATGGGCAGGAGGTAAAGGCGCCCGAAGAGGAGCGGAGCGGTCAGGACGAGCTCGCCGCGAGGGGCCTGAAATTCGCCGGTCGCGATCCGCTCCGCTTCGTCGATCTCCGCCAGGATACGCCGGACCGACGCGACATAGGCGACGCCGGCATCGGTCAACGCCACCTTGCGGGTCGTGCGGATGAGGAGCCGCGTCCCGAGATAAGTCTCGAGCTCGTTCACTTTCCGGCTGACGGTGGCCAGAGGCACGCCGAGATCGCGACTTGCCGCCGTGAAGCTTCCTTTGTCGACCACCGCCAAGAGGGTGGCCATGGCTTCGAGGCGATCCACAACTATTCCAAACTATGAAAGATATAATCCCGAAAATAGCTGATTATATGCCGATTTGGAATGACCTAAATCATAACGAGCCGATATTGACGTCTCGCTCGTCGGGGCGAGTGAGGCAGCCTGAGATCGGGGAACTGGCAGCCTTTCCCGCCAACCCCTGCACCTGCTGTGGCAAGGAGAACCGGATGTCCTACGGATTTCTCGACATCGCCGTGACGCCCAGCGTCCGGGCGGTCCAGGCCGGCATGGGAGCGGACCACCTCTGGCAGGACTTCAAGGGTCATCGCGCATTCGACCGCTTCACGGAGAACGAGGCCGCCTTCATCGCCGACCGCGACAGCTTCTACATGGCGACGGTCTCCGAGACCGGGTGGCCCTATGTGCAGCATCGCGGCGGGCCGCGCGGCTTCCTGAAGCTGCTGGACGATCGCACGCTGGCCTTCGCCGATTATCGCGGCAATCGCCAATACATCAGCACGGGCAATCTCGCAGCCGATGGCCGGGCGTGCCTGTTCCTGATGGACTATCCGCGCCGGGCGCGCCTCAAGATCTATGCGCGCATCGAGACCCTCGCCCTCGACGCCGACCCGGCTCTGACCGAAACCGTCATCGACTCCGGCTATCGGGCCAAGCTCGAACGCATCTTCCGACTGCGGCTGGAAAGCTTCGACTGGAACTGCTCGCAGCACATCACGCCGCGCTTCGCCGAGGCGGAGGTCGCCGAAGCGGTTCGTCCGCTTCGCGACCGCCTC
Source organism: Hyphomicrobiales bacterium (assembly GCA_930633495.1). Classification (NCBI taxonomy): domain Bacteria; kingdom Pseudomonadati; phylum Pseudomonadota; class Alphaproteobacteria; order Hyphomicrobiales; species Hyphomicrobiales bacterium. The sequence goes on from CAKNFJ010000001.1 coordinate 1,684,486, forward strand.
ATCGCGCTCGAAACCGAGAATGCCAGGCTTCGCGCCCGCCTGGCCGCCAGAGAAGGCGTCTGACGAGCTTTCGCTGCTCTCCAATTCAGCCCGTTCGCCCGGAACGGGGCCGACAGGGCCCCTTGCCGCGAGCACGTCGCAAGCCCGCCCGGCGAGCCCGCCGCGGCGCGCTGGCGGGCGATTCGCGCCTCGAGCCGCAGTCGCGACAGCCGCATGCAACGGCTTCGGCGCGCGCTGCCGCGCGTGACGCAGAGTGGCGTAGAGTGGCGCCGGTCCCGAACCGCCGACGGACACACTCGACGTTGGCGTCGCATGATCATGCTGATCGATTTCGATCACACGAGATCTGAGATTCGCGGCATCATCTCGAAATTGGCTTGACTTCTCACTAGTAATGATTGCAAAGGATCAAAAAAATGATCTGAAACGATCATGGATCAGGGATGAACGCTCCACTCTCCGGCCCCCAGCGGCAGGCGCGTCTGCTCGATCAGGTGCGCACGCATCATTTCGTCGATGTGCAGGCGTTGACGGAGCTGTTCGGCGTGTCCGTCGCCACCATCCGCCGCGATCTCTCCGAGCTCGAGACGCAAGGGTTGCTGCGGCGAACCCATGGCGGCGCGCTCTTCGTCGACCAGGTCACGCGCGACCAGGCCAACCGCGACCGGACCGTCGCGAATGTCGAAGCGAAGCGCCGCATCGCTCAGGCTGCTGCGGATCTCGTGGTGGACGGCGATACCGTGATCATCGATGCGGGCACGACCTCGCTGGAAGTCGCCCGTCAACTCGGCACGCGCAGCGGGTTGACGATCATCACCAACAGCCTCGACATCAGCCACGAGCTGGCCAACAACGCCACCGGCGACAACCGGCTCTTCGTCATCGGCGGCGAATTCCATGACGTGAACCATTCGTTTTCCGGGCCGCTGGCCGCCGAGGCCGTGCGACGGTTCAACGCCGACAAGGCCATTCTCAGCGTCTCTTCGGTCGACCTCAACCGCGGCACGATCGGCTTGCCGAGCCCGCAATTCGCCTGCGTGCAGCAGGCGATGATCGCGGTCGCCAAAGCCGCCATCGTCGTCGCCGACGCCTCGAAATTCGGCCGCGCCTCTCTCTCGGTCGTCGCGCGCTTCGATGCGCTCGACTGCATCGTGACGGATGACGATGCGCCCGCAGAAGCTGACCAGAAGACCGTCGCGCACGGTTCCCTGCTCGTTCGCGCCTGAGGAGGGCACCATGTCGGCAATCGAAGTCCGCGGCCTGACGAAAGCCTGGGGCAGCACCCATGCCGTGGACGGGATCGATTTTCGCGTCGAGGAAGGCGAGTTCCTCGCCCTGCTCGGCCCTTCCGGCTGCGGCAAGTCAACCACGCTCCGGCTGATCGCCGGCCTCGACGAGCCGACCTCGGGCAGCATCGTCATCGGCGGGCGCGACGTGACCGCGCTGCCGCCGGCCCAGCGCCAGCTCTCGATGGTCTTCCAGTCCTACGCGCTGTTTCCGCATCTGAACGTCGCCGACAACATCGTCTTCGGCCTCTCGGTGCGCGGCGTCTCGAAGGCGGAGCAGCGCGACCGCCTCGCGCGGGTCGTCGACCTGCTCGGATTGTCTCAGCTTCTAGAGCGCAAGCCCTCGCAGCTCTCCGGCGGCCAGCAGCAGCGCGTCGCGCTCGGACGGGCGCTGATCGCCCAGACCCAGGTCTGCCTGATGGACGAGCCGCTCTCCAATCTCGACGCCAAGCTGCGCCACGAGATGCGAACCGAGATCCGCGCGCTGCAGCGCCGGCTCGGCATCACCATGGTCTTCGTCACCCACGATCAGACCGAGGCGATGAGCATGGCCGATCGCGTCATCCTGATGCGCGCAGGCAGGATCGAGCAGAACGGCACCCCCGCCTCCCTCTACGAACGGCCCGCCTCGACCTTCGTCGGCGGCTTCATCGGCACGCCGCCGATGAACGTCATCGACATGCCCGCCACGCTGCGCACGCCCGGCGGCCCCACCCGAAAGCTCGGCATCCGGCCCGAGGACATCGCCTTCTCCGAAAGCGGCCTGCAAGTCACGGTCGAAGGCGCCGAATATTTCGGTGCCGACTCCGTCACAGCTTGCCGTCTCGACGACCAGCTTCTCTTCGTCCGCACGGCCGGCCAGCCGCTGAAGGCGCCGGGTTCCGTCGCCCATCTCGCCTGGCCGAAGAAGGCCGAGAGCATCTTCGACAGCGAGACCGGCCTGCGGATCGACGAGGCCGGCCGCCCGGCCGGTGCCCATCACGCATAACAGAGCGAACACGCTCGTCTCGGCAGCAGGGAGGAAACCATGCAGAGTTCACGCAGGACGTTCAACAAAGGCGCGCTCGCAGCACTCGGCGCGCTCGCGATGCCGGCGATCGCACGGGCCGCCGACACCAAGATCAGCTTCTACTACCCCGTCCAGGTCGGCGGCCCGCTGACCAAGGTCATCGACGGCTATGTCACCAAGTTCAAGGCGGCCAATCCCGGCATCGAGGTCGAGGCCGTCTATGCCGGCAACTACAACGACACGACGACCAAGGCGCTGACCGCGGCCAAGAGCGGAGCGCCGCCGACCGTGGCGGTGCTGCTCGCGACCGACATCTATACCTTCCTCGACGAGGGCGTGATCGAGCCCTTCGACAGCTTCATCAAAACCGATGACGACCGCAAATGGGTCGCCGGCTTCATGCCGGCCTTCCTGAAGAGCGCGCAGGTCGACGGCAAGCTCTGGGCTGCCCCATTCCAGCGGTCCACCGCGGTCCTCTACTGGAACAAGAAGGCCTTCGCCGAGAGCGGGCTCGATCCGGAAAAATTCCCGACGACCTGGGACGAGATGGTCCGCTACGGCAAGGCGGTGCTGCGCAAGGACGCATCGGGCAAGGTCACGCGCTGGGGCGTCGGCATTCCCGGCAATGTCGGCTCGGCCCAGTGGCTGTTCGGCGCGCTGGCCGCCCAGAACGGCGCCTCGCTGTTCAAGGAGGACGGCACCCAGACCTTCCTGAGCGATCCCAAGGTCGTGGAAGCCCTGAAGTTCTGGGTCGATCTCAGCAAGGTCGACGGCATCCACCCGCCCGGCATCCAGGAATGGGGCACGACCCCGGCCGACTTCCTGGAAGGCCGGATCGCGATGATCTGGACCACCACCGGCAACCTCACCAACATCAAGCGCAACGCCGGCTTCGACTTCGGCGTCGCGCCCTATCCGGGCAAGGTCGCGCCGGCCTCTGTGCTCGGCGGCGGCAATTTCTACATCTTCTCCAAGGCTTCGGCGGCGGAGAAGGAGGCGGCGTTCCGCTTCGTGAAGTTCATGACCTCGGACGAGATCCTGGCCGATTGGAGCGTCCAGACCGGCTATGTCGCGCCGCGCGACGGCGCCTGGGAGACCCCGACGCTGAAGAAGTACGTCGAGGAGATGCCGGCCGCGACCGTCGCCCGCAAGCAGATCGCCAACTCGGTGCCGGAGTTCTCGACCTATGAGAACGCCCGCACCACCAAGGTGCTCAACGATGCGCTCGGTGCCGCACTGACCGGGGCGAAGCCGCCGCAGGCGGCGCTCACCGAGGCGCAGGCCGAGATCGACCGCATCCTCAAGCCTTATCGCAAGTGAGCCGGAAGGGATCGGCACGATGAAGGTCTCGCGCAACGCCCTCTACGGAAGCCTGCTGCTGCTGCCGGCGACGGTGCTGCTCTGGGCCTTCACCTATCAGCCGATCCTGACCACCATCATCAACAGCTTCTATTCGACCCCGCGCGGCCGGCGGCCCTCCCGCTTCATCGGCTTCGAGCATTACGCCACGATGGCCGCCGACCCGGTCTTCTGGAAGGCGTTGACCAACAACCTGATCTACGCGGCCGCCACGATCCCGCTCTCGATCGTGTTGGCCCTCGCCATGGCGCTGCTGGTGCAGGGCAGCCTGCGCGGCACCACCCTGACGCGCATGGCCTTCTTCACCCCGACCGTTCTGCCGATGGTCGCGGTCGCCAATATCTGGCTGTTCTTCTACGCCCCCGACTACGGGCTGATCGACCAGGTCCTCTCCCTGTTCGGCCTCGGCGGCAACAACTGGCTCGGCAATCGCGATACGGCGCTGTGGGCGCTGATCGTGATCACGGTCTGGAAGGAGGCGGGGTTCTTCATGATCTTCTACCTCGCCGGGCTGCAGCAGATCTCGCCGACCCTGCTCGAAGCCGCCGACCTCGAAGGGGCGAGCTACTGGCAGCGCCTGCGTCGGGTGGTGATCCCGCTGCTGATGCCGACGACCCTGTTCATCGCGATCAATGCCGTGATCGGCGCCTTCCGCCTGGTCGATCATGTCGTGGCGATGACCAAGGGCGGCCCCGACAATGCGACCATGCTGCTGCTCTACTACCTCTACCAGGTCGGTTTCAGCTTCTGGGACACCAATTACGCCGCCGCCATCACGGTCGTTCTGCTCGCCTTCCTGGCAGCGATCGCTCTGTTCCAGTTCGGCTATGCCGACAAGCGGGTGCACTATCGATGAGCGGCTTTTCTCGCATCCGGCCGGGCTTCGCGCTGGCCAACGTCGCGGCCTGGCTGCTCGCCTTCATCTGGGTGGCGCCACTGCTCTACGCCTTCTGGACGGCGTTCCACCCGCCGGCCTATGCCGCGCGCTTCGACCTCGCCGCGCCCTGGACGCTGGAGAACTTCGAGCGCGTCTGGCAGGCGGCGCCCTTCGCGCGCTATTTCCTCAACACCTTCCTGCTGGTGACGCTGATCCTGGTCAGCCAGCTCGTGATCTGCACGCTGGCGGCCTATGCCTTCGTCTGTTTTCCCTTCCGTGGCTCGAACCTGCTGTTCCTGCTCGTGCTGATCCAGCTGATGATCATGCCCGAGGCGCTGCTGGTCGAGAACTACCGCACCCTCGGCAACATCGGCCTGCTCAACACGCTGCTCGGCATGGGCATGCCTTATCTCGCTTCCGCCTTCGGCATCTTCCTGATCCGGCAGACATTCAAGGGCGTGCCGAAGGAGCTGGAGGAGGCGGCGCGCCTGGAGGGCGCCAATCCGCTCCAGATCCTCTGGCGCGTCTTCATCCCCGTCGCGCGGCCGACCCTGATCGCCTTCGGACTGGTGACGGTCAGCTACCATTGGAACAACTTTCTCTGGCCGCTGGTGGTCTCGAACTCTGTCGAGGTCCGGCCGATCACCGTCGGCCTGCAGGTCTTCGCCACGGTCGAACAGGGCGTCGACTGGAGCCTGGTGACGGCCGCGACGCTGCTTTCGGTCGCACCGCTGCTCTGCGCCTTCCTGATCTTCCAGCGCCAGTTCGTGCAAAGCTTCATGCGAGCCGGCATCCGGTGAAGACGGGGGCATGACCATGCTGATCGCCCATATCTCGGATTTCCACGTCTTCGCGGACCGGAAGGAAACCCATCTCGTCCGCGACGATGCGGAAGCTGCAGCCCGGAAGGTCGTGGCCGATCTCGCCGCCTTCCGGCCGGCGCTCGACGGCATCGTCCTGACGGGTGACCTGACCGATGGCGGCTCGGAAACCGATTACGCCCTGCTGAAGGACATCCTGGCCGCGCTGACCTGCCCGGTCTTCGTCCTGCCCGGCAATCACGACAAGCGCGTCACCCTGCGGGCCGCCTTCGGCGACAATCTGCCTTTCGCGCCTGACGGCTTCCTTCATTACGAGGCACGGCTGGATCATATCCGCATCCTCGCGCTCGACACGCTGGTGGAGGGGCGCGGCGAAGGCCGGCTCTGCGCCGAGCGGCAGGCCTGGGCGGCCGCGCGCCTCGCCGAACCGCATGACGGCCCGACCATCGTCGCGATGCATCACCCGCCCTTCCCGACCGGCATCGTCGCGCTCGATGTCGCGACGCTGGTCGAGGGTGCCGAGGAGCTTGGCCGCATGGTCCGCGATGCGCCCTCCGACATCCGCATCCTCTGCGGCCATGTCCACCGCCCGGTGCAGGCCAATTGGAACGGCCGCTTCGCCGCGATCGGCGGCAGCCCCGCCTTCCAGATCGGCCTCGACCTCAGCGGCCAGGCCGAGGAGCCCGGGCTGGTGCGCGAGCCCTATTGCTATTTCATCCATCGCTTCGACGACCGCGGCGATGTCTCCATGCACACACGCTACGTCCAGATCTGATGTCATGAGCCTACCTTCCGCCGCCGACCAGGACGCCGTCGAAACGCTCTCGCGCGAGGCCGGCGCTCTCGCGCTCGACCATTTCGCGCGCGTCGCCAACCTACCCGTTACGATGAAGGGACATCTCGACCTCGTGACGGAGGCCGACCAGGCAGTCGAACGCTTCATCGCCGCGGGCTTGCGCCGGCTCTTCCCGGAGGACGGCGTGCTCGGCGAGGAAGGCAGCGGTCAGGACAGCCGCAGCGGGCGCCTCTGGGTGGTAGACCCAATCGACGGAACCGCGAATTTCGTGCGCGGCAACGATCAATGGGCGGTCTCGATCGGCCTGTTCGAGGCCGGTCGCCCGCGCTTCGGTATCATCCACCCCCCGGTTCGCGGCCAGCTCTTCCGTGGCGGTCCCGGGCAACCGGCAACGCTGAACGGGCAGCCCCTGCCCCCCGCCAGACCGCTCGATCCGTCGCGGGCCCTGATCGGCATCAGCCTCCACCCGGCGACCCCCGTCGAAACCCGCCTCGCCACGATCCGCCACATCATCGGCAAGCTGCGGCTCGACTTCCGCACCTGCGGCGCCTCGACGATCACGCTCATGGACATGGCAACGGCCCAGCTCGATGGCTATGTCTGCGACGGCATCGCGAGCTGGGACGTGATGGCGGCGCTGCCGATCCTGGAAAGCCTCAGCTATGCCTGCTCGCTCGACTGGTCGCGCACGGCGCTGACCGACAAGCTAGGTTTCGTCTGCGGGACAGAAGAATTCCTGCTTGCGATGGAAGAAGTCTGCCCCGTTCCGCCCAACGCCTAAGGGGCGATGAGCCTTACAATGACCGCGCCCTGACCTGCCTGCACTGCGCCATAAGACGCAGCATCAGCCATACCGCGCCGGAATTCTCAGGCGCGAAGGGCCACGGCCGCGCCGAGCAGCGCGGCCATGGCACAAGGCCGGCGCAGCCGAAGCCGATATCAGCCCAGCCCGCCGATATGGAACGACTTGATCGAGAGATATTCCTCGATGCCGTATTTCGAGCCCTCTCGGCCGATGCCGGATTGCTTGACGCCCCCGAAGGGCGCGGCCTCGATCGAAACCGAGCCCGTATTCAAGCCCACCATGCCGAATTCGAGCTGCTCCGCGACCCGCCAGGCACGGTTGAGATCGCTGGTGAAATAGTAGGAGGCGAGGCCGTAGGGCGTGGCATTCGCGATCTCGACCGCCTCGCGCTCGTCCCTGAAACGGAAGAGCGGGGCGACCGGCCCGAAGGTCTCCTCGCTCGCCAGCGCCATCCCGATCGTGGCTCCGCCGAGCACGGTCGGCGCGGCGAAGAGTTCGCCCTGCGCCGCCTTCGCGCTGGCCAGCAGCATCGCGCCCTTCGCCCGGGCGTCCTCGATATGGCGCTCGACCTTATCGACCGCCGCCTTGTTGATGAGCGGGCCGATGGTGACGCCCTCCTCCAGACCGTTGCCGACCACGAGCTTCGAGACGGCCGCCGAGAGCTTGTCGGCGAAGCGATCGTAGATGCCGTCCTGCACGAGCACGCGGTTGGCGCAGACGCAGGTCTGGCCGCTGTTGCGGAACTTGCTGGCCATCAGCCCCGCGACGGCGAGGTCGATATCGGCATCGTCGAAGACCAGAAAAGGTGCGTTGCCGCCGAGCTCGAAGCTGACCCGCTTCATCGTGTCGGCGCATTGCTGCATCAGGAGCTGGCCGACGCGGGTCGAGCCGGTGAAGGAGAGCTTGCGCACGCTCATGCTGGAGGTCAGTTCGCCCCCGATCTCCTGCGGCAGGCCGGTCAGCACGCTGACGATGCCCTTCGGGATACCGGCCCGCTCGGCCAGGACCGCGAGCGCCAAGGCCGAATAAGGCGTCAGCTCCGAGGGCTTGATGACGATTGGGCAGCCGGCGGCAAGCGCCGGGCCGGCCTTGCGGGTGATCATCGCCGCCGGGAAGTTCCAGGGCGTGATCGCGGCGGCGACGCCCACCGGCTCCTTCAGCACGATGATGCGGCGGTCGCTGGTGGGGGCGGGAATCGTGTCGCCGTAGATGCGCCGGGATTCTTCCGCGAACCATTTCAGGAAACCGGCGGCGTAGCGCACCTCGCCGCGCGCCTCGGCGAGCGGCTTGCCCTGCTCGACCGTCATGATGACCGCGAGATCCTCGAGATGGTCGAGCATGAGATCGTGCCAGATCTCGATCAGCCGGCCGCGCTCCGCGCTCGGGAGGGCGCGCCAGCCGGAGAAGGCCTTCTCGGCCGCTGCGATGGCGGCTTGCGTCTCGCTGCGGCCCAGCGCCGGCACCGTGCCGACCATCTCCCGCGTCGCCGGATTGACGACCGTCAGCGTCGCTCCGTTCGCGGCGCCGATCCATTCGCCGCCGACATAGGCCTGCTCGCGGAACAGGGACGGATCCTTCAGGCGTGCGGCGATGCTCATCGTATCCTCCAGGGCGGTTAGCCCATGATCATGCGGATCGGCAGCAGGGAATACCGAGAGAACGCGGCCTGCGCCACTTCCTACCGAGTTTGCGGTGATTCCGGCAGCTTCTGCTTCGCCGCCGACGACTGCGCCTGCCGGGTTCGGGAGGAGAATGGCGCGAGCCTGCTTCGGAACCTCAAGCAACGAGGCAGGCAGAGGCGGAGACGATCGGATCAGAGCAGCCTCGACCGTCCTGCCCTCCGGCAACCGGCCCGAACCCGTCGACGCGCCGCGCCGCAAGGCCGTCCGAGCTTGGTTTACTGGTAAAATTTTAACAAGAGGCTACCCTGCCAGCCGCGCCCCGCTCCACCGACCTGTATCAGGGTAACGTAAGGAAACGGCCGAGCAAGTGGGGCTGTTGTCGGCATGGATTGCGACCTGCTCCAGGGCTGGTGTTCCCGCGACGCCTGCGAGGCCGAACGGCTACCGGGCGCGCTCGAGAACATTCCGCCCGTCGGCGATCCTCCGACGGAGCGACATCGCACGACATCCGCAAGCAGTTTCGCAAGTCACCTTACGAATTAACGCCACCACTTCACTTCGTCGAAGCCTGCCCCGGCGCAGGCCCAAGGGGGATTCGATGTCGAACTCGGACGATCTCACACAACGCCTCGCCTTCATGAAACTCGGAGCGGACGAGCGCCAGCGCATCCGCAGCGTCGAGAAGGTCATCGTCGATGCGCTTCCCGGCGCGCTCGATGCCTTTTATGCCCAGGTGAAAGCCTATCCCGAGACGCGCGCCTTCTTCGGCAACCAGGCGCAGATCGACGGGGCCAAGAACCGGCAGGTCTCGCATTGGGACCGGATCGCCAAGGGCCAGTTCGACCAGGACTATGTCGCCGCCGTCACGCGCGTCGGCGAGGTCCATGCGCGGATCGGGCTGGAGCCGCGCTGGTATATCGGCGGCTATGCGCTGCTGCTCTCGCAACTGATCGGCAAGGTGCTGGAAGCGCGCTGGCCGAAGAGCACCTTCGGCTCCAGGCTGCCAGGCGCGGAGGACCGATCGGCGGAAATCGGCGCGATCGTCAAGGCCGCGCTCCTCGACATGGACTATGCCATCTCCGTCTATCTCGAAGCGTCCGAGGCCGCGCGGCTGAAGGCCGAGGCCGAGGCGAAAGCCATCGAGCAGGCCAAGGCGGCCGAGCGCGAGAAGGCCGTGGCCCTCGTCAGCGAAGGCATGGCGGCACTGGCGAGCGGCGATCTGAGCTTCCGCATGACCCAGGATATCCCGGCGGAATACGCCCAGATCCGCGATCACTTCAACGACGCCATGGGGCGGCTCGGCGAGATGGTGACCACGATCAAGGCAAGCTCCGCGGCCATCGCGGGCTCATCCCATGAGATCAACGACGGCGCTGCCAACCTTTCCGCGCGAACCGAAGAGCAGGCCTCCGCGCTCGAGGAGACCGCCGCGACGACCGAGCAGCTCGCAGCCTCGGTCAAGACCTCCGCCCAATCGTCGCGGGAATCTGCGGCGCTCGCGGACGAGGCGACGGGCATCGCACGCACCGGCGGCGAGATCGTCCGCGACGTCGTCGAGGCCATGACGCGGATCGAGGATGCCTCGAAGAAGATTTCGGAGATCACCAGCGTCATCGACGGCATCGCCTTCCAGACCAATCTCCTGGCCCTCAATGCTGCCGTCGAGGCGGCCCGCGCTGGCGATGCCGGCCGCGGCTTCGCCGTGGTTGCGGCCGAAGTCCGCGCGCTCGCGCAGCGTTCGGCTGCCGCAGCCAAGGATATCACCGGCCTGATCGGCTCCTCCGATGCCGAGGTGACGGAGGGCGTCCGGCTGGTCCGGCTGGCCGGCGAGACCCTGGAGAAGATCGTCGATGCGTCCGTCCGCGTCTCCGGCACCGTCAAGGAGATCGCGTCGGCAACCGGCGAGCAGGCCAACGGCATCGAGGAGATGAGCCAGACCGTCAGCCACATGGACGAGATCACGCAGCGCAACGCCGCCCTGGCCGAGCAAAGCGCGGCGTCGGCGCGCACGCTGATGACGCAGATCGAACGCTTGAGCCAGCTGGTCTCGGCTTTCCGGACCGGGAGCGAGAATCACGCCGCCAAGCCGGCGAACATCGTGACCCTGCATCGCCAAGCGAGCTGATCGGGCGCCCAGGCGGGCTCATGAAACAAGGGCTCGAAGGGCTTCGCGGGAGGCCCTCCGAGCCCTTTCGCCATCATGCGATCCGTTGCTGACTTTATCCGTCAGGGGCTTTCACGGTTGCACCATCCTTCGGGAAGGCTTCCTGCTAGAGCAGTTCCACAATTCTCCGAATCGCGGAACTGCTCCGAGCTCCTGTTCTGCCGCATTTTCTTCACGCGAACCGGAGGCCACTTCGCTCGAAAATGCTCTAAGCAGCAATGCGAGGAGAGCCCCATGTCCCAGGAAGCCCTGTTCGAACGCCTCTGGAACGGCACCTCACCGATGGAGGAATGGACCGAGGCGGTCTCACACGGCGCCATCACGCCCGTCGCGGACAACATCATCACGGTCCACACCACCTATTTCTGCGGCAGCGTCACGGCGATCCGCACCACTGACGGGCTCGTGCTGATCGACACGGCCAAGCCGGATACCGCGCAGCGGACGTTCGAGGTGATCCGCTCCTGGGACGACAGCCCCGTCCACACGGTGATCTACACGCACGGCCATATCGACCACACCAGCGGCATCGCCGTCATCGACGGGGAAGCCGAAGCCCGGGGCCGGCCCCTGCCCCGCATCGTCGGGCACCGCAACGTCGCGCGGCGGCTGCAGCGCTATGAGGACACGCGAGGCTTCAACAGCATCGCGCAGGGGCAACAATTCAATCTGCCGGGCTATGTCTATCCGACCGGCCAGCGCCGGCCGGACACGATCTACGACGACACGCTTTCGCTGATGATCGGCGGCGAGCGGATCGAACTCTTCCATGGCCGCGGCGAAACCGACGACGCGACCATCGTCTGGCTGCCGGAGCGGCGGGTTCTCGCCAGCGGCGACTTCGTCATCTGGGTGTTCCCGAATTCCGGCAATCCCCGCAAGGTCCAGCGCTACACGGCCGAATGGGCCAATGCGCTGCGCCGGATCGAGAGCCTCAAGCCGGACATCCTGATTCCGGGGCACGGCCCCGTCGTCTTCGGCGAGCAGCGGGTCTCGCAGATGGTGCGGGACGGCGCCGAAGCGCTGGAACATCTGGTGCGGGAGACGCTCGCGCTCATGAATCGCGGCGCGACGCTCGACGACATCCTGAGCAGGGTCAAGGTTCCGGCCGCGTATACGTCGAAGCCCTATCTGCTGCCCAAATACGACGACCCGGAATTCCTGGTTCGCGGAATCTATCACCTCTATGGCGGCTGGTTCGACGGGAACGCCGCGCATCTCAAGCCGGCGCGGGCGGGTGATCTTGCGCGCGAGCTGGCAGAGCTCGCGGGCGGAGCCGGAAAGCTCGCAGGGCGAGCCGCCACCCTGAGCGAGGCCGGTCAATCCCGGCTCGCCGTCGAACTGGCCGAACTGGCCGGCGCGGCGGCTCCCGATGACCGGGAGATTCAGCGCATGCGCGCTGCCGTGCTCGACAAGGCCGTCGAGGGAGAAAGATCGCTGATGGGCAAGGCCTTCCTGGCCGTGTTCGCACGCGACGCAACACAAAGATCGCAATCTTGAAACACGGCGCGTTCGGAAACCTGCAATCCTTGGCCGGCACTCCCGCTTGGCAACCCGCCTGAACGCCGATAACTCTGAAACGCGGTTTCACTCCCAAGGCGTCCATGACGAGAGGTCGATTCACGGCGATCGCGCACTGTGTCTGGCTCCTGATCGCTGTGGGCATCGCGGCAGGTTTCGCCCATGCCGCCCCGCCGAAAGCCCTCGCCTTCATCCATGGCGTCTGGCAGGGCGAGGGCCGAGTCATCATTCTGGACACGGAGCGGATGCAGGCCAATGCCAGCTCGGAAAAGCCGTTCGAGCGAGCGCCCCTGATCATCCGGAACATGACCGAGCGAATGGTGACGTTCTCGATCGGAGAGCAGCGCTTCATCGGGCTGTTCGACGGCGATGCGCTGGCGCTGACCGGAGATGGCATGACCGGCACGGTCCGGCTGCTGCGCATGCCCGGACCTGCGCGAAAGAACTGAGCCTCGTCTCCGGGCTTTCTGGACGGCGAGGCTTAGCGCTCGACGTCCTGCCGTTGGGAGGCGACCCGCGCGCGATAGGCGGCCGTGCGCGACGGCTCCTCCCGCGCCAGGATCTGCCCGACCCGGATCACCTCCCGCGCAAAGGTGACGCAGGCCCAGGCGACCATGACGAGCAGGACCAGATCGAACGGACTGAAACCGGCGATGTCCGGCATGGTCTTGACCGGCGTCAGCGCCATGCCGACGCTCAGCGCGACCATGATGAACCGGCCTTCGGTAGGACCGATTCCGTCATGGGCGATATCATAGACGCCGATCACGCCGGCCCGCAGATGCACCAGGACGGCAAGAAGAAGATAGCCGGCAAAGGTCGCTACGGCGACGTCGAAGCGTATCCAGGGCGAAAGACCGAGCCCGCCGAGGATCAGCGCCGTCGTCAGCACGTCCGCGGCCTGGTCGATGAACATGCCGAAGCGCGGCCGCTCGATGCTCCGGACCCGCGCCAGCGTTCCATCGAGGCTGTCGCCCAGCCAATGCACCGCGTAGCCCAGCACGGCCGGGAGCAGCCAGAGCACGGAGAAATCGCTCAGCGCATGCGCGATGTTGACGAACAGGATGACGGTAGCGGGCTTGTTCATGCGCGAGATCCGCAATCGACCGGGGAACGCCACGACGCTAGTCTGGCGTATGTTCAACGTCTCGCCAGATATCATCGACAAAACGCCAGACGCCGCAATGCTGGACGGTGTCGGCGTGCTCGCCCGGCGTTTTCCGATGGGGCATCGCCTGGCCTGGCATCGCCACGCCTGCGGGCAATTGCTCCATGCCGTGCAGGGCACGATGCTGGTCGAGACCATGGCCGGGCGCTGGGTCGTGCCGGTCGGCCGCGCGCTCTGGCTGCCGCCGCAGGCGCCGCATGCCCTGACCATGGCCGGCGATGTCGAGATGCGGACGGCCTATGTCGCGGAGGCGCGGCTCGACGGCACGGTCCTGGCAGCCGGTGCCGTCAAGGTCGTCGAGGTGAGCCCCCTGCTGCGTGCCTGCCTGCTCGGACTGTTCGATGCGGGAAATCCGCCGGACCGCCGCGCGGCGCTGATCACGCTCCTGCTCGACGAAACCCAGCGTGCGCCGGATGCGTCGACATTCCTGCCGATGCCGGCGGATCCGCGCGTGCTTGCGGTCGCGCGCGCCATCCTCGCCGCGCCGGGGACGGAGGCGGCAGCGGAAGATCTCGCCCTGGCCGCCGGGCTCTCGCTGCGCTCGCTCTCCCGGAGCTTTCCGATCGAGACAGGCCTCACCTTCAAGCGCTGGCGCCAGCGCGCCCGCATCATGGCGGCCGTGACGATGCTGTCAGGCGGCATGACGCCGAAGCGCGCCGCGGCGGCACTCGGCTTCTCCTCGCAGGCGGCCTTCGCCGCCGCGTTCAGGGCGGTGATGGGCCAAAGCCCTTCGCGGGGCAATTGAGCGGAGGCAACGACGCTCCCCACAATCGAAAAATCGGGCCCAAACGGGCCCGCTTCCATCTGCGGCACTGCGCGGTCGGGGCTGCGGCGTTCCGGATATCCGCTCCGGCGCCGCCGTCTCACTCCGCCGGAACCGCCAGGACCTCGCCATCGACCACCAGCGGCGAATGCCCGCTGAGCGCAGCCTTGAGCTGCTCCTGGTCGAGCTCTCCTTCCCAACGCGCCACGACGATCGTCGCAACCGCATTGCCGATGAAGTTGGTCACCGCGCGGCACTCCGACATGAAGCGGTCGATACCGAGGATCAGCGCCATGCCGGCAACCGGGACGGCGGGAACGACCGAGAGCGTCGCCGCCAGCGTGATGAAGCCCGCGCCGGTGATGCCGGCAGCGCCCTTCGAGCTCAGCATCGCGACCAGCAGCAGCAGGACCTGATCGCCCAGCGGCAGGTGGATGTCCATCGCCTGGGCAATGAACAGCGCCGCCAGCGTCATGTAGATGTTGGTGCCGTCTAGGTTGAAGGAATAGCCGGTCGGGATGACGAGGCCGACGACGGAGCGCTTGCAGCCGGCCGCCTCCATCTTCTCCATCAGACTCGGCAGCGCCGCTTCCGAGGACGAGGTGCCGATGACGAGGAGGATCTCCTCCTTGATGTAGCGGATGAGGGCGAAGATCGAGAAGCCGTTATAGCGCGCGACCACGCCGAGCACGACGAGCACGAAGATCGCGGCCGTGATGTAGAAGGTCACGATCAGCATCGCCAGATTGGCGACGGAGCCGATGCCGTAACGGCCGATGGTGAAGGCCATCGCACCGAAGGCGCCGATCGGGGCCGCCTTCATCAGGATCGAGACCAGCTTGAAGATCGGGGCCGTGAGCGCCTGCAGGAAGTCGAGCACCGGCTTGCCGCGCTCGCCCACCATCGCCAGCGAGAGGCCGAACAGGACGGAGAAGAACAGCACCTGCAGGATGTCGCCGGAGGCGAAGGCGCCGACGATCGTGTCGGGGATGATGTTCTGCAGGAAGCCGATGACGCTGGTATCATGCGCCTTGGCCGCATAGCCCTGCACGGCCTTGGCATCGAGGCTGGCCGGGTTGATGTGCAGGCCGGTGCCCGGCTGAATGACGTTGCCGACGATCAGGCCGACGATCAGCGCCAGAGTCGAGAAGGTGAGGAAGTAGATCATCGCCTTGCCGGCGACGCGCCCGACCTTCTTCATGTCGCTCATGCCCGCGATCCCGGTCGAAACCGTCAGGAAGATCACCGGCGCGATGATCATCTTCACCAGCTTGATGAAGGAATCGCCGAGCGGCTTCATTGCCGTGCCCTGCTCCGGCCAGAAATGGCCGAGCAGGATGCCCGCCGCGATGGCGAGCAGCACCTGCACATAGAGATGCTGATAGAACTTTCTGGGCGCCGCCGGCTGGGCCGGCACGACGTCGATCATGGTCGCCATTGTCTGCTCCTTGGGTCGGCGGTGTTTTGCTCTTGTTCGAAACCGCTGCGCCCCTTTCGCAACCGGCGTGCCAAACGCTTCGCTCGGCCAGACATCCGGAAAAACAAAGGGTTAGCGCCCTGCCGACGCCCCTTGTGGAATTCGATTGGCGGAAGCCCGCACATTGTCCCCTTGATTTGTGCGGAAATCCGCACAACGACAGGACATGAGCCATTTGCCGCTCGTTCACGGGAAGGGCGTTGCCAGGCTGCCCTGGTTGGTCTTCGGGCTGGCCGTCGCGGCGGTCGCGATCGCCTGCCTGTTCGCGGCAGGAGAGTTCGGCCGCAGCCGCGCCATCGCCGGCGCCCAATCGCGCGCCGAGGATGCCGGAACGCTCGCGCTCGCCATCCTGCGCGGAGAGCTTGAAAAGCAGCGTGCGCTGCCGGTCATCCTGGCGCGCGATCCCGATGTGCGGCAGGCGCTGACCGGCGGCAGCCGCCACGGGCTCGACCTCAAGCTGGAAGCCATCGCGCGGGAAGCCCGGACGGCAGTGATCTACCTGCTCGGCGCCGACGGCGTCGCGATCGCCGCGAGCAACTGGAACGAGCCGACGAGCTTCGTCGGCAACGACTACAGCTTCCGCGACTACTTCAAGGGTGCGGTCGCGAGCGGCGCCGCAGAGCAGTTCGCGCTCGGCACGGTCAGCCAGCGTCCGGGCCTCTACATCACGCGCCGGATCGAGCAGGCCGGCACGAGCCTCGGCGTGATCGTCGTCAAGGCGGAGTTCGACCGGGTCGAGGCGGATTGGCGGGCGCTCGGCGGCCAGACCTTTGCCGTCGACGCGCGCGGGGTCGTGCTTCTGGCGACGGTCGAGGACTGGCGCTTCCGGGTCGAGGCGCCACTGGACGACGCGACCGCGGCGGCGATCCGGGATTCATTGCAGTTCGGCGCGGCGCCGCTGACCCTGTTGCCGATGCGGCAGCAGGGGAACCTCGTTCAGGCGCTGCCGCCGCTGACCGGCCGCTTCGTCCAGGCCCGGCATCCGGTGCCGACGACGGACTGGGCGCTGGAGGTGCTCCAGCCCGTCGATGCCGCGATCGTCAGCGGGCGCTCGCAAGCGCAGGCCCTCACCGCGCTGGTGCTGATGCCGGGCGCGGCGCTGGCGGGTTTTGCCCTGCACCGCCGCCGGCGCAACATCGCCCGGACTGCGGCCGACGCCAGGGCAAAGGCCGAGCTCGAGGACCGTGTCGCAGAGAGAACCGCTGAACTGGCCGGCGCCAATGAACGCCTCGTCGCCGAAATGGCGAAGCGGGCGCGGGCCCAGGAACGCCTGTCCAACCTGCGGGAAGAACTCGCCAGGGCAAACCGCCTCGCGACGCTCGGGCAGATCACGGCCGGCGTCGCCCATGAGATCAACCAGCCGCTCGCGGCGCTGCGCACCTATGCCGAAAACGCCCGCGCCTTCCTGAAACGCGCCGATACGGCCGAGGCCGACGGCACGCTGGCACGGATCGTCGCGCTGACCGACCGGATCGGGGCGATCACCGAAGCACTGCGCGGCTTCGTCCGCCGCCGCAAGGAACCGCTCTCCTCCGTTTCGGTCGCCACCGTGATCGAGGGCGCGCTGACCTTGCTCGAAGGCCCGTTGCGCCAGGCCGGCGTGGCCCCGGTCGTCACGGCTCCATCCGAGCCGGTCCTCGTCACGGCCCGACCGATCGAACTCGAACAGGTGCTGGTCAACCTGCTGCGCAATGCGATCGAGGCGCTTCTCGAAGGGGGAGAGGGCGCTCAGCCCGCCCTCGCCATCACGGTCACGGCCCAGGGCGACAGAGTCGAGATCGCCGTCGCCGATCGCGGCCCGGGCCTGTCCACGGATGCGCTGGCGCAGCTCTTCGTCCCGTTCAGCACGACCAAACCCAAGGGGCTCGGCCTCGGCCTGGTGATCTCGCAGGACATGGTCACCTCCTTCGGCGGCACGCTGACCGCGACCAGCCGCCCCGGCGCCGGCGCCAGCTTCGTCATCAACCTCGAAAGGGCCGCCGCATGACTGCTTCCGGCGCCTCCCTAGCCGCGATCGAGGTCGCCTTCGTCGATGACGACGCCGATCTGCGCGACGCCAATGTGCAGGCGCTGCGCCTTGCCGGCTTCCGGGCCGTCCCGCTGCCCTCCGGCCAGGCCGCGCTTCAGCACATCGGCCCCGACTATGCCGGGATCGTCGTCACGGATATCCGCATGCCCGGCATGGACGGAATCGAGCTGTTCAGGCGGCTGCGAGCGCTCGATCCCGACATTCCGGTGATCATGATCTCCGGCCATGCCGATATCGACACCGCCGTCGGCGCGATCAGCGAGGGCGCCTACGACTTCATCGCCAAGCCCTATGCAGGCGAGCGCCTCGTCGAAACCCTGCGGCGCGCGGCCGAGAAGCGCGCGCTCGTCCTCGAAAACCGGCGCCTGCGGGCGCTCGCGGAACAGAGCGAGGAGGAGACCGCCCTTCTCGGCGAAACCCCCGCCATCGCGCGCCTGCGCCAGACAGTCCGCGAACTCGCCGACGTCGATGTCGACGTGCTGGTTCTGGGTGAGACCGGAACGGGCAAGGAGGTCGTCGCCAGCCTGCTGCACCGGCTCGGGCGGCGGCGCGACAAGCCCTTCGTCGCGCTGAATTGCGGCGCGCTGCCGGACAGCGTCATCGAAAGCGAGCTTTTCGGCTACGAACCCGGCGCCTTCACCGGCGCGCAGAAGCGGCGGATCGGGCGGATCGAGCACTCCAGCGGCGGCACGCTCTTTCTCGACGAGTTGGAGAGCATGCCGCTGGCGGCCCAGGTCAAGCTGCTGCGCGTGCTGGAGATGCGCGAGATCGCGCCGCTGGGCTCGAACGATCTGCGCCGCGTCGACCTGCGGGTCGTGGCGGCGACCAAAATCGATTTGAGCGATCTGGCGCAGCGCCGCGATTTTCGCGAGGATCTCTTCTATCGCCTCAATGTGGTGACGCTGCGCATCCCACCGCTGCGCGAGCGCCGCCGCGACATCCCGCTGCTCTTCACCCGCTTCCTGTCGCGGGCGGCGGAAAAATATCGCCGCCCTATGCCGGCGCTGGACCGCGCGGTAGAGCGCCACCTCGTCGAGAACGACTGGCCGGGCAATGTGCGCGAACTGGTCCATTTCGCCGAACGCGTCGCGCTCGGCCTGTCCGGGGATGCGCCGCCGGCTGCCCGGCCATCGGATGGCGCCGACCAATTGAGCCTGCCGGAGCGGCTCAACGCCGTCGAAGCCACGCTGATCCGGGAGGCGCTGGAAGCGTGCCAAGGCGATGTGCGCGCCGCGCTGGAGGCGCTCGGCATCCCACGCAAGACCTTCTACGACAAGCTCGCACGGCACGGAATCGACCGCGCCGCCTATCTGCCCCGCTGAAGCCGGGCGGCGCGCGCCCGTTCAGCGCCGGTCAAAGCGCCTCACGTCGCGGCATGCCGGCCTGCGCTCCCTGCGCAAGGCAGGACAGCGCCGCCGCGCGACAGCCGAGATCGAGCGCGCGGGGAAGGTCGAGCCCCTCCTCCAGCGCAGCCGCCACGGCGCCAACGAAGGTATCGCCGGCTCCGGTGGTGTCGACCGGCTCGATGCGCGGCGCCGGCACATGGACCGTCGTGCCGTCGGGCGCATGGGCGAAGGCCCCTTCCGCGCCGGCCGTGACGATGCAGCGCGTCGCCGTTCCACGGATGAGCGCGGCGATCCCGGCCTCGCGCCGCCCCAGGATGGCGGCGATGTCGGCGGCCTCGTGCTCGTTGACGATCAGGACATCGCTGGCCGCAAGCAGGGCTGCGGCATCCGCCGCGCCAAACCCATCGGGCACCGGCGCGCAATTCCAGACCACCCGCCCGCCGGCCGAGCGCACGCGCCGCGCGAGTGCGAGCGACTGCGCGAAGGGCACCTCCATCTGGAGCACCAGGATCGTCGCGGCCGTCAGCAGCGCCTCCGGCACGTCGCCGGCCCGTGGCTCGAGATTGGCGCCGCTGGCGACCGTGATCGCATTCTCCGCGCGCGCATCGACGGTGATGAAGGCGCAGCCGGTGGGGGCCTCGCCGATCCGGACCAGATCGACCGCGACGCCGTTGGCGGCGAGGTTCGCCATCGATTCGCGGCCGAAGCCGTCATCGCCGACGCAAGCCGCCATGGCCACCCGGCCGGGCGCCGCGAGGCGCGCCGCCGCTACCGCCTGATTGGCTCCCTTGCCGCCGAAATGGCGTTCATAGGATGGAGCGAGCACGGTCTTGCCGGGCCCCGGAATGGTGGCGACCCGTGCCACCAGATCGACATTGACCGATCCGAAGACCAGGATCATCCGACGCCCCTCGCCTGCCTGCGGCCTCTGCCGGCCCGGCGCGGAGAGATAAGATGAAATCCGCCCGCTGGCGAGCCATGCGGATCGAGGTTAGGGGCGGCCCGGATCGAAATGCCGGGCGAGCTTGTGGCCATAGCCGCCATAGTCCCGCTGGAACGCCTCCGAATGGGCAGCGAAAGCCGTGACCTGTTGCGGAAAGCGCGTCTCGAACATGAAGGCGAGCGTGCCCTCCAGCTTATGCGGCTTCAGCTCGACATTGCTCGCGCGCTCGAACGCATCGACGTCGGGGCCATGCGGCAGCATCATATTGTGCAGCGAGATGCCGCCGGGCACGAAGCCGCCGCCGGTCTTGGCGTCGTAGACGCCATAGACCAGCCCCATGAGCTCACTCATCACGTTCATATGGTACCAGGGCGGCCTGAAGGTGTTCTCCGCCACGAGCCAGCGATCGGAGAAGATCACGAAGTCGATATTGGCGGTTCCGGGCGTTTCCGAGGGCGAGGTCAGCACGGTGAAGATCGACGGGTCGGCGTGATCGTAGAGGATCGGCCCGACCGGCGAATACCGACGCAGATCGTATTTGTACGGGGCGTAGTTGCCGTGCCAGGCGACGACGTCGAGAGGCGAGTGCCCGATATCGGCGACCCAGAGGTTGCCGCCCCATTTCACGAACATCTTCGAGGGCGCGTCGCGGTCCTCATAGGCCGCGACGGGCGTGAGGAAATCGCGCGGATTGGCGAGGCAGTTGGCGCCGATCGGCCCCCGCTCGGGCAGGGTGAAGGCGCCGCCATAGTTCTCGCAGAGATAGCCGCGCGCCGGCCCGCCGGGCAATTCGACGCGGATCTTCACGCCGCGCGGGATTACCGCGATCTCACCCGGCTCGATATCGATGATGCCGAACTCGGTCCAGAGCCTCAAGCTCCCCAGCTGCGGCACGAACAGCATCTCGCCGTCGGCATTGTAGAAGTACTCGTCGACCATCGAGCGCGTGATCAGATAGACATGCGCGCCCATGCCGCCCTGGCTGCCGGCATCTCCCGCCGTGGTCATGCTGTGGATCCCCTCGACGAAGGAGACCGGCTCCGGCGGTAGCGGCAGCGGGCTCCAGCGCATCGGCGCGAGCGGCAGATCGACTTCGCGCGCCGGGGCCGTGCGCCACAACCCGATATCCGCCTTCCGGAACGCGTTCCAATGGGCCACCGTCGGCCGGATACGATAGAGCCAGGAGCGCTCGTTGGTGGTGCGAGGCGCCGTAAAGGGCGAGCCGGAAAGCTGCTCGGCATAGAGCCCATAGGCGCATTTCTGCGGCGAATTGCGGCCCAGCGGCAGCGCACCCGGCAGCGCCTCGGTCTCGAAGCCGTTCCCGAAGCCGGACATGTAGCCGGTCTGGATCGCGCTCTCGATCCTGCGCTCGCCGGCAGGCGGCACGGACGGGTTCGAAACATTCATGGCGCGACCTCCCGATACGCGGCCGATCAGACAGGCTCATCGGCTTCCCGCAGAGCCGCCCGCCGCCGAAAACGGTTGCTTTCGTAACTGTTGATTTTGTAACCAACAAGGCATGACAACGCTCACGCTCGAACGCTTCCTGCCCTACCGGCTCAACCGGCTGAACACGGCGCTTTCGCTGCGCTTCCGCGCCGTCTACGGGCCTCACCACGATCTGACCGTGCCCGAATGGCGCGTGCTCGCCACGCTCGGCCAGTTCGGGACCCTGACCGCCAAGGCCATCGGCGCCCATTCCGCGATGCACAAGACCAAGGTCAGCCGGGCGGTGCGCGCGCTGGAGGAGCGCCGCTGGCTGACACGCCGCGCAAACGAAGCCGATCGGCGCGAGGAGAGCCTGACGCTGACGGCGGCGGGCCGGCGCAGCTACGGCGAGATCGTGCCGCGCGCGCTGGCCTTCGAGGCCGAGATCCTGGCGGCACTCGACGCCGACGCCGCCTTGCTGCTGCGTGGGCTCGACCGTCTGGAGGCGCGGCTCCTCGGCGGCTGAACACGCGCTCCCGTACGCACGCCCTCGCCGGAGGGGGTTGTCCCGGACGCATCGATCCGCCGCTGATTTTCCTTGCGATCCGGGGCTGACCGACAGATGACGGATCGTCGTTCCCAATCAGCACCCGTGAGGATCGCGGCGATGACGTGCCCCGCCGATCAGGCAACAGAGGCTGCGGCCGAAAACGAAGCCTTTCGCCCGCATACCTCGCATTGGGGCGTGTTCTCGGCGCGGATGAAGGGGGGGCAGCTCGAAGTGCGGCCGCATCCGGGCGACCCCGATCCCAATGACATCATCCAGAATTTCCCGGCGGCGCTGCGCCACCGTGCCCGCATCGCCCAGCCGATGGTGCGCCGCGGCTGGCTGGAGGACGGGCCCGGCCCCGATGACCGGCGCGGGCGCGACGAATATGTGCCGATGTCATGGTCGGCCGTGCTCGACAGGCTCGCCGGCGAACTGCGTCGCGTGCGCGACGATCACGGCCCCGGCGCCATCTTCGGCGGCTCCTATGGCTGGGCCAGCGCCGGGCGCTTCCACCATGCGCAGAGCCAGATCCACCGCTTCCTCAACACTTCGACCGGCGGCTATGTCCGCTCGGTCAACAGCTACTCGTCGGGCGCTTCCTCCGTGCTCGTGCCGCACATCATCGGCGACTACGAAGACCTGGTGAAGCGCAACGTCTCCTGGGAGCAGATCGCCGAGCACAGCGAGATAGTGCTCGCCTTCGGCGGCATGGCGCTGAAGAACAGCATGGTCGCCGGTGGCAGCATCAGCCGCCATGTCGAGCGCGGCGCGATGGAGCGCGCGCAGGAGCGCGGCTGCGAATTCGTGCTGGTGAGCCCTCTGCGCGGCGACCTGCCGACGGAAGCCGGTGCCGAATGGGTCGCGAACATCCCGGGCAGCGACACCGCGCTGATGCTGGCGCTCGTCCATACGCTCGTCGCCAACGGGCTGCATGACCGCGCCTTCCTCGATCGCTACACGGCCGGCTGGCCGGTCTTCGAGCGCTACCTCACCGGCGAGAGCGACGGACAGCCCAAGGATGCGGCCTGGGCCGCGCCGATCACCGGCATGCCGGCCGAGGAGATCGTCGCGCTGGCCAAGCGCCTGCATGGCAAGCGCGCGCTTATCGTCGTGGCGCACGCGCTGCAGCGGGCCGCGCATGGCGAGCAGCCGGTCTGGATGGGCATGGTGCTGGCAGCGGCGCTCGGCCAAATCGGCCTGCCCGGCGGCGGCTACGGCTACGGGCTTGGCGCCATCGCCTATTACGGGCGACGCTACAACGCCGTGCCGATGCCGACCTTCTCGCAAGGGCGGAACCCGGTCAGCGACTTCATCCCGGTCGCGCGCATCGCCGACATGCTGCTCAACCCGGGCACGACCTATCGCTATAACGGCCAGACCCGGACCTATCCCGCGATCAAGCTGGTCTACTGGGCCGGCGGCAATCCCTTCCACCACCATCAGGACCTGAACCGCCTGCGGCAGGCGTTCGCCCGGCTCGACACGCTGGTCGTCCATGAGCTCGCCTGGACGGCGACGGCGCGCCATGCCGACATCGTCCTGCCCTGCACCATGACGCTGGAGCGCGAGGATATCGGCGGCAATGCCAACGACCCTCTGCTGGTGCCGATGCATCCGGTCGTCGCGCCCTATGGCGAGGCCCGCGACGATTACGCGATCTTCGCCGGGCTCGCCGAGCGGCTGGGCACGGCCGAGGCCTTCACCGAAGGGCGCAGCGTGCGGCAGTGGCTCGAGTATCTCTATGAGCCGACCCGCATCGGCCTTGCCGAGAAGGGGCTGCCGGCGCCGAGCTTCGCCGAATTCTGGGCGAGCGAGGGCTTCGACCTGCCGCAGCAGCCCGACGATGGCGGCAGGCTGCGCGCCTTCCGCGCCGATCCCGCCGCATCGCCGCTGCCGACACCGAGCGGCAAGCTCGAGATCTTCTCGGAAACGATCGCGAGCTTCGGAGAGGCGGACTGCCTCGGGCATCCCGCCTGGTTGGGGGCAACCAATGTGCCCGACGCCGCCAACCCTTACGTCCTCGTCGCCAACCAGCCCCGCACGCGCCTGCACAGCCAGTTCGATTTCGGCGGCCATAGCAGCGACGCCAAGCATCGCGGGCGCGAAGTCGCACATATGCATCCGGACGACGCGGCCCTGCGCGGCATCGCCGACGGCGACATCATCCGCCTCTCGAACGAGCGCGGCGCCTGCCTCGCCGCCGTGCGCCTCACCGACGGGATCCGCCAAGGCGTGGTGCAGCTCCCGACCGGCGCCTGGTACGATCCGGTCGACCCGAGCGAGGAGAAGTCGCTCTGCGTCCACGGCAATCCGAACGTGCTGACGCGCGATGTCGGGACCTCGGCCCTGGCACAAGGCTGCACGGGCCAGCTGACCACGGTGCGGGTCGAGCGCTTCGACGGCAACCTGCCGCCCATCCAGGCCTATGACCCACCGGGCGCGCCGGCGGCGGACGCCGCGGAATAGACCTCACGGCTTCGTCGCGCACCGCCGGGCCCGACAGCCTCGGCGGATCGCGCGATCGCTGCCGCGCCGACCTTTCTTATGCCTGCCGCGAGGCCGTATGACCCCGTCCTATATCGACACCTATTATCGCCGCACCCTCGCTTCCGGCGAAAGCTACCCACCGGCCGAAGGACACATCAAAGCGGAGATCTGCATCGTCGGCGGCGGGCTGGCCGGGCTGACGGCCGCGCTCGAACTGGCCCGGGCCGGGCGCTCCGTCGTGCTGCTGGAGGCGCAGCGCGTTGCCTGGGGCGCCTCGGGACGCAATGGCGGCTTCGTCAGCGCCGGCTATGCGACATCGCTGTCTGCCATCGAGCGGCAGACCGGGCGGCAGCAGGCGGAGGAACTCTATCGCATGACCCTCGAAGGCGTCGGCATCGTCCGGCGCAATATCGAGAGCCTCGGCATCACGGACGCCGCCCCCTCGCCGGGGATCATGCGCGCCGTGCGCTACGACCCCGGAATCGCACTGCGGGAGGAGCGCGACGCGCAGGAAAGACGCTTCGGCCGCAAGCTGCGCTATCTGCCGCGCGAGGAAACCCGCGCCTTGCTGCGCTCGCCGAAATACCATGCCGCGCTCGCCGACGACGACGCCTTCCACTTCCATCCGCTGAACTATGCGCACGGCCTCGCGCGCGAGATCCTGCGGCTCGGCGGTAAGATCCATGAAGGCTCGCCGGTCCTGTCCTGCGCGCTGGATGGCGCGGTGAAGCACCTGCGCACCGCGCAGGCCACCATCGAGGCCGAGCAGGTGCTGTTCACCACGGGCGGCTATACTGGCGCGGTCCTTCCGGCTCTCAAGAGTTCCTATCTGCCGATCGCGACCTATGTTCTGCTGACCGAGGCCGCGCCGGAGCTGATCCGCGAGGCCATCCGCACCGGCGCGGGCGTCGGCGACGACCGCCGGGCCGGCGACTATTACCGGCTGGTCGAAGGCGGCAACCGCATCCTGTGGGGCGGCCGGATCACGACCCGCACGACCGAGCCGCGCAACGTCGCGGCCCTGCTGCGCCGGGAGATGGTCACGACCTATCCGCAACTCTCCGCATTGAAGGTCGAACTGGCCTGGTCGGGCCTGATGTCCTACGCCCGCCACCTGATGCCGCAGATCGGGCAATACCGGCCGGGCGTCTGGTACTGCACGGCTTTCGGCGGCCATGGCATGAACACGACCGCCGTCGGCGGAACGGTCATCGCCGAAGCGATCCGCGGCGCCAGCGACCGGCACAGATTGTTCGCGCCCTTCGGCCTCGCCTGGAATGGCGGGCCGTTCGGAACGGCGGCGGTCCAATTGACCTATTGGCGCTACCAGGCTGCCGATTTCCTGCGCGAACGCCGGCAGTGAGAGCCGCCCCCTCGCAGGGACGCTCGCTCGAATCGTAACGACAGTCTTCAACGGTCGGGAAATAACTCGGCGCTAACGATGATTCGAAAGCGCGCTGCCGCGCGGCCGGATGGCTGCGGGCGGAACGTCGCTTACCGCGCTTCGACCGAGGATTTGGATCCATGAAGAGCCTGACGATACGTCGTCGTATCCTGCTCAGCTTCGCAGCCGTGATGGCGGTGATGTCCGCCATCGCGGCGCTCTGCTACGTCTGGTTCCTGCAGACGGAACGCGAAGCGCTGGCCGTCGAGACCAAGACGGTGCCCGGCCTCTACTACAGCGCCCAGCTGACCACGGCCTGGATGGAGGCGCGCGGCCTCGCCCGCGAATTCCGGCTTTCCGACACCGCGGCAGAGAGGAACCGCGCGAGCGATGCCATCCTCGCCGGCCGGGAGCGGATACGCTCCCTGCTAAAGGCCTACGAAGCCACCATCGACACCGAGGAGGACCGGAGGAATCACGCCGAGGCGCAGCGACAGTTCGAGCAATTCGTGCCGGTCGAGGACGCCATGATCGCGGCCGCGAAACTCGCGGCGGGCAACGGGCAGGCGATCGACCAGAGCGCGCTGGTGCGCAACGAGATCGAGCCGCTCGCGGCGCGGCTCAGCAATACGCTGCGAACGATGATGGACTTCAACAAGACCGAGGCCGACGAGTCGACCCGCAACATCGTCCGCATCGTTCGTGCCGCCGAGTTCGGGCTGATCATCGCCTTCATCGCCGCGCTCGCGCTCGCCATCCTCTGCGGCTACCTGCTGTTCCGGGCGATCACCGTACCGCTCGGCAAGCTGCTGGGCATGGTCGACGTGATGCGGAGGGGCGACTTCAGCGAGAGGCTCGCGCTGGCGCGGCGCGACGAATTCAGCACGCTAGCCGACGGCGTCAACGCCATGGCCGACGATCTCGCCGGGCTGATCGGCCAGATCCAGAAATCGAGCATCCAGGTCAACACCTCGATCACCGAGGTTGCCGCGACCTCGAAGGAGCAACAGGCGACGGCCAGCGAGATCGCCGCCACCACCACGGAGATCGGCGCCACCTCAAAGGAGATCTCCGCGACCTCGAACGAGCTGGTCCGCACCATGGACGAGGTCTCGGCCGTGGCCGAACAGACCGCCACGCTGGCCGGCGGCGGCCAGGCGGGCCTCGCGCGCATGGAAAGCACGATGCGGCAGGTGATGGAGGCCGCCGGTGCCATCAACGCCAAGCTTGCGATCCTCAGCGAGAAGGCCGGCAACATCAATCAGGTCGTCACCACCATCACCAAGGTCGCCGACCAGACCAATCTGCTCTCCCTCAATGCCGCGATCGAAGCGGAAAAGGCCGGGCAGTACGGCCGGGGCTTCGCGGTGGTCGCGACCGAGATCCGGCGCCTCGCCGACCAGACCGCCGTCTCGACCTACGACATCGAGCAGATCGTCAAGGACATCCAGTCGGCCGTCGCCGCCGGCGTGATGGGCATGGACAAGTTCTCCGAGGAGGTCCGGCGCGGCATGCAGGATGTCCAGCAGGTCGGCGGCCAGCTCTCGGAGATCATCGACCAGGTGCAGGGCCTCGTGCCGCGCTTCGAGGTGGCCAATGAGGGCATGCAGGCCCAGGCGACCGGCGCCGGCCAGATCAGCGAGGCCCTGGCGCAGCTCAGCGAGGCCGCGCAGCAGACGGTGGAGTCGCTGCAACAATCCACGCTGGCGATCGATGAGCTGAATCAGGTCTCGAGCGGGCTGCGCAGCAGCATCTCGCGCTTCAAGCTGCGGGCGTGACGAAGACGGAAACGGTCCGACGATGCTGTTCCTGATGTTCCAACTCGGACGGGACCGCTATGTGCTCGACACTGCGGAGGTCGAGGCGGTGCTGCCGTTGCTGGCCGTGAAGCTCCTGCCGGCGGCTCCCGCCGGCGTGGCGGGCGCCATCAGCTATCGCGGCACTCCGGTCCCGCTGATCGACCTGTCGCTGCTGGCGCTCGGCCGCCCGGCCGCGCCGGTGCTGAGCACGCGCATCATCCTGCTGCGCTATCCGGCCGAGCAGGGCGAGCGCAGGCTGCTGGGGCTGATGGCGGAGCGCGCCGTCGAGACGATCACGCGCGACCCCGCCGATTTCGTCGCCTCCGGCGTCGAAGCCGGCATGCCGCCCTATCTCGGGCCGGTCGCGGCCGACGAGGACGGGCTCATCCAATGGGTCAGGCCGGAGGCCCTGCTGCCGCCTGAAATCCGCGACATCCTGTTCCGGCAACTGGCGGCAGGGACGTGATGCCGAACAGCGCGATCACCAGCGACTTCGAGCAGATGCTGCGGGATATGATCGGCCTCAGCAGCGACACCGTCGGAACATCGGTCATCCGCCATGCGCTGACGCGGCGGATGACCGCCTGCGGGCTGCCGGATCTCGAGGCCTATCGCAGCTATCTGGCGGCGAACAAGGGCGAGCGCCAGGAGCTGATCGACAGCGTCGTCGTGCCGGAAACCTGGTTCTTCCGGGATCGGGAAGCGTTCGTCGCCATGACCCGGAAAGCCCGCGAGTTGCGCCGCGAGGATCGTCCGCTGCGCCTGCTCAGCCTGCCCTGCTCGACCGGCGAGGAACCCTATTCCATGGCGATGGCGCTGTTCGACGCCGGCTTCGAGCCGCGCGACTTCGTCATCGACGCGATCGACGTCAGCGCGAGAAACCTCGCGCTGGCGGAACGAGCCCGGTATGGGCGCAATTCCTTCCGCGGCAACGATCTCAAATTCCGCGCCCGCTATTTCGACGCGGTCGACGGCGAGTTCCACCCGCATGAGATCGTTCGTCGGCAGGTTCGTTTCTCGCGCGGCAACGTGCTCGACCCGGCCAAGGCCGCGGAGCGCGAGATCTACGACATCATCTTCTGCCGCAACCTCCTGATCTATTTCGATCGCGAGACGCAGGCTGCGGCCCTCGTGACGCTCCGGCAAGCCCTGGTCGGTGACGGGCTGCTGCTCGTCGGCCCCGGCGAATCCGGCCTGCCCTCCCTGCACGGTTTCGTCTCGGCACGCCTGCCGCGCGCTTTCGCCTTCATCAAGGCCACCGCTACGCCGAAGACCGAGCCCAGGCGGCGCCCGGAGGTGAAGCCGCTCGCCGGCAGCAGGCCACGCCCTCCTGCCGCCGCCGGATTGCCTCCGAAACCGAAGCTCAGGCCATTCGCCGCGCGGATGCCCCTGGGTCCTCAGGCTGCCGAAATCGCGCCGCCGGACGGCGCCGCCGCCGGGCTCGCCGTCATCGAGAGCGCGGCCAATGCCGGGCGCCTTTCCGAAGCGCGCGCCGCCGCGGAGCGCCATATCGCGGCCTTCGGTCCCTCGGCCGAGGTCTTCTATCTGCTCGGCCTCGCACAGGACGCCGACGACGCCGAGGAAGAGGCTGCCAACAACTACCGCAAGGCGCTCTATCTCGCCCCCGACCATCGCCAGGCGCTGGCCCAGCTCAAGCTGCTGCTGCAACGCCGCGGTGACGAGGCGGGAGCACGCGCGCTGGCCAACCGGCTCGACCGGCTGACGAAGAGGAGCGGAGCCTGATGCCTGCCGCGACCGACATGACGGCGACGGACCCCACCAATGGCATCAGCGAATGCTGGCGGGAGATCGGCGTCCGCGGCGACCAGTCCTGCCCCGAGCTCGAGACCCATCTGCATTGCCGCAACTGCCCGACGCACGCGCAGATCGCGCGCCAGCTGCTCGACCGGCCGTTGCCGGCGGGCTATCGCGAGGCGTGGACGCGCCACTTCGCGGGACGGGCGGAAACCGGGGTCGAAGACGCCGAGAGCGACACCGTCCTGATCTTCCGGCTTGGAGCGGAGTGGCTCAGCCTGCCGGCTTCGGCCTGCCGGGAAATCGCCGAACCGCGCCCGGTCCACTCCTTGCCCCATCGTCGCAGCGGCGCCGTTCTCGGCATCGTCAATGTGCGCGGCGAGTTGCTGGTCTGCGTCTCCCTGCCGGAGCTGCTCGGGATCGACGCCACGCCGTTGCCCCAGGCGGGCCGCCGGATCACCGCCTTCCGCCGCCTCGTGGTGGTCGGCGAGGAAGGCCGGCGCTCGGCCTTCGAGGTCGATGAAGTCCACGGGCTGCACGCCTTCGACCGGAGCACGCTGAGCGCCGTGCCGACCACCGTCGGCAAGGCCGCCGCGAGCCTGGTCACCGGCGTGATCGCCTGGAACGACCGCTCGGTAGGTTGCCTCGATGGCGGCCGGCTGGTCGAGCTCATCGACCGGAGCATCGCATGAGCGGCACCGATTTCAGCGAGCTCTCGATGCTCGAGCTGTTCCGCGCCGAGCTGTCCTCGCAGTCTCAGGCCCTGACGACCGGGCTGCTCGCCCTGGAACGCGACCCGGTGGCGGCCGCCCATCTCGAAGCCTGCATGCGCGCCGCCCATTCGCTCAAGGGCGCCGCGCGCATCATCGACCTTACCCAGGCGGTTCGGGTCGCCCATGAGATGGAAGAGTGCCTGGTCGCGGCGCAGCACGGAAAACTCAGGCTGAACCACGCCCATATCGACGCGTTGCTCAAGGGCATCGATCTGCTCGCAGCCCTTTCCTCCGAGCAGGGCCCAGCCGATGACGAAGCCGAACGGCGGATCGCGCATTTCATCGAGGCGCTTCGCCAAGCCTCGACGGAAGAGAAGGCGGAACCACAGGAGGCCATGCCGGCCTCCGCCGAACGGATCGAGGCTCCCGCCGCCGAAGAAATCATGCCGACGATCCCGGCTGAACCCGGAGCGTCGCCCCTCCCCGGCGAAAGCCGTGGCGGGCGCATGGTCAGGGTCACGGCCGACAGCCTCAACCGCCTGCTCGGGCTCGCGGGCGAATCGCTGATGGCCTCCCGGCGGCTGCGGCCCTTCAATGACGGGCTGCAGCGGCTGCGGCGGACACAGGCCGAGCTCGTCAGGAGCTTCGACGCGCTCCAGGCGGCGCTCCCCGCCGAGACCGCCGACCCTCGCATCCTGCAGGCGCTGGAAGCCATGCAGCTCAGGCTTCAGGAAAACCAGGCCATCCTGAACCAGCGCGTCGAGGAGTTCGACGCCGTCGACCGGCAAGCGACCGATCTCGCCAGCCGGCTCTATGACGAGACGCTGGCCAGCCGCATGCGCCCGTTCGACGATGGCGTCCGGCATTTCTCGCGCACCGTCCGCGACATCGGCCGGGCGCTCGGCAAGACGGTGCGCCTCGACATCGTCGGCGGCGCGACGAGCATCGACCGCGACATCCTCGAACAGCTCGACGCCCCGCTCGGCCACCTGCTGCGCAACGCCGTCGATCACGGCCTCGAAAGCCCGGATGAGCGCCACGCCGCCGGCAAGCCGCATGAGGGAACGATCCGGCTTGAAGCGCGGCATCACGCCGGGCTGCTCCAGATCATCGTCAGCGACGATGGCCGCGGCATCGATCTCGATGCCTTGCGGCAGGCGACCCTCGATCGTGGCTTCACCACCGCCGAGACCGTGCATGATCTGAGCGAAGCCGAGCTGCTGGAATTCCTCTTCCTTCCCGGTTTCTCGATGAAGGCGACGATCAGCGACATTTCCGGGCGCGGTGTCGGCCTCGACGCCGTCCAGGCCATGGTCCGCCAGCTGCGCGGCCAGGTCGAGATCGCCTCGCGGCTCGGCCGCGGCACCCGGTTTCAGCTGCAGCTGCCGCTGACGCTCTCCGTGATCCGGGCGCTCCTGGTCGAGATCGCCGGAGAACCCTACGCCCTTCCGCTCACCGCGATCATGCGGACCCTGCGCCTGCCACGGGAACGCATCGCCTCCCTCGAGGGCCGCCCGCATTTCCAGCTCGACGAGCAGCAAATCGGGCTCGTCACCGCCCATGAGGTGCTCGGCCGCGGAGAGCCCAGCGCGGACGGCAGCGATCTCGCGGCCGTCATTGTCGGACAGGGCGACGATACCTATGCGCTGGTGGTGGACCGCTTCATCGGCGAGCACGAACTGGTGGTGCGCCCGCTCGACCCACGCCTCGCCAAGGTCAAGGATGTGAGCGCCGCCGCCCTGATGGAGAACGGCTCCCCCGTCCTGATCCTGGACGTCGAGGATCTGATCCGGTCGATGGAAAAGCTGGTCTCGAGCGGCCGCCTCAAGACGCTGGAACATCGGCCGGAACGCCAGGGACAAAGGCAGCGCAAGCGCATTCTCGTCGTCGACGATTCGCTCACCGTGCGCGAGCTGGAGCGGAAGCTGCTCGCCCATCGCGGCTTCGAGGTCGAGGTCGCGGTCGACGGCATGGATGGCTGGAATGCCATTCGCTCCGGCTCCTTCGACCTCGTGGTGACCGATATCGACATGCCGCGCATGGACGGTATCGAGCTGGTGACGCTCATCAAGAAGGATGGCGGCCTGCGCAGCACGCCGGTGATGATCGTGTCCTACAAGGACCGCGAGGAGGATCGCCGCCGTGGACTCGATGCCGGCGCGGATTACTATCTGACCAAGAGCAGCTTCCACGACGAGACCTTGATCCACGCCGTCGAAGACCTGATCGGGGAACCATGAGGCAGACGCCGCGATGAAGGAGGTTCCATGAGAGTCGGCCTCGTCAACGACCTGCCCATGGCCGTCGAGGTTCTGCGGCGGATCGTCACCTCGACCGCCGAGCACACCATCGCCTGGATCGCCATCGACGGAGCCGAGGCCGTCGCTGCAGCCCGGCGCGACCGGCCCGACCTGATCCTGATGGACCTGAACATGCCGGTCATGGACGGCGTCGAGGCGACGCGGCGGATCATGACCGAGACCCCCTGCCCGATCCTGCTCGTGACGGCCAGCGTCGATGCCAACGTGTCCGGCGTCTACGATGCGATGGGTCACGGCGCGCTCGATGCGGTCGACATCCCGACTGTCGGCCTGAACGGCGGCGCTTCCGCGCAGGCCGGCGCCCTGCTGGCGCGCATGGCGGCGGTGTCCCGTCTCGCCAGCGACATGCCGCGGACGATGCGCAAGGCGCGCGCGCCGGCTCCGCGCCTCGCCACCGCACCATGCCTCGTCGCCATCGGCGCCTCGGCGGGCGGCCCTGCCGCCGTCGCAACCCTGCTCGCCGGGCTGAATCGCGGCTTTCCGGCCGCGATCGTCCTCGTCCAGCATCTCGACGCCCAGTTCGTCCCCGGCTTTGCGAGCTGGCTCGAACAGCAGAGCGGCCTTCCGGCCCGCCCGGCCCGGGAAGGCGACCAGCCCGTGCCGGGAAGCGTCCTGATCGCGGCGAGCGGCGACCATCTGGTCTTCACATCACCCGACGTACTCGGCTACCGGGCGGAGCCGCGCGACTATGTCTACCGGCCCTCGGTCGACGTCTTCTTCGAAAGCGCGGCACGCGAATGGCGCGGTAAGACGATCGGCGTGCTGCTGACCGGAATGGGGCGAGACGGCGCCCAGGGATTGAAACTGCTGCGCGACAAGCACCATTTGACAATCGCTCAGGATCAGGCGACGAGCGCGGTCTATGGCATGCCCAAGGCAGCCGCGGCCATCGGCGCCGCCACAGAAATCCTGCCGCTGACAGCGATCGCGCCGCGTCTTGCCGATCTCTGCGGCAAGACGGTCTTCCAGAAGGCTTAGCATGACAGGCGAACCAGATATTCCCACACCGGACGCCCCGCTCCCGGCCGACCACTACCTGGCGATGGTGCTGCTCGTGGACGACCAGGTGATGGTCTGCGAGGCCATTCGCCGGGCACTGGCCCAGCATGGCGACCTGGATTTCCACTATTGCACCGAGCCGCTCGAGGCCATCGAAGTCGCCCAGCGCGTCAAGCCGACCGTCATCCTGCAGGATCTGGTCATGCCCGGCGTCGACGGCCTCGATCTGGTCCGGCGCTATCGCAAGCATCCCGCGCTGCAGGCCGTCCCGGTCATCGTGCTCTCGACCAAGGAAGATCCGGCGACCAAGAGCGAGGCCTTTCAGGCCGGCGCGAACGACTATCTGGTGAAGCTGCCCGACAAGGTGGAGCTGATCGCACGCATCCGCTACCACACCCGCGCCTATCTGGACCATGTCCAGCGCGACGAAGCGTATCGGGCCCTGCGGGAGAGCCAGCGGGAGCTGATGCGGGCCAATCTCGAACTGGAGCGCCTGACGCGGATCGACGGGCTGACCGGCCTCGGCAACCGCCGCTATTTCGACGAATACCTCACGGCGGAGTGGAAGCGGGCGCAGCGGACCCGCAACCCGCTGTCGGTCCTGATGATCGATGTCGACCACTTCAAGCGCTATAACGACGCCTATGGGCATCTGGCGGGCGACGACGTGCTGAAACGGGTCGCCGACGTGATCCAGACCGGCGCCTGCCGCGCGACCGATCTCGCCGCGCGCTTCGGCGGCGAGGAATTCGTCGTCGTCCTCACCGATGTTTCGCAGGAAGGCGCGGCCCATGTGGCGGAGCGGATGGTCGAGGGAGTCCGCGACCTGAACATCCCCCACGGCTCGGGCCGGGTGACGATCAGCGTCGGCATCGCCACCGCCTGGCCGAGTCCGGAATCCGGCCCCGGCAGCCTCGTCAATGCCGCCGACCTCGCCCTGTTCCGCGCGAAGAACAGCGGGCGCGACCGGGTGGTCGCCTCAGACAACGCTCCGGCCAAGGACGACGAGACGTCGTCCTGAGCATCAGCCGGCGGCTCTGGCCCGGACCTCAGACGGACCGGGTCAGGCCTCCGTCGACACGCAGATTCTGGCCGGTCACATAGGCGCCGTCCGGTGAAACCAGAAAGGCGATCGCCCCGGCGATCTCCGCGCTCGTGCCATAGCGCTGCATCGGGACGCTCTGGCGCCGCTCCTCGGTCCCCGGCAGGCTGTCGATCCAGCCCGGCAGCACGTTGTTCATGCGGATGTTGTCGGCTGCGTAGGTGTCGACGAAGATCCGGGTGAAGGATGCGAGGCCGGCGCGGAAAACGGCCGAAGTCGGGAACATCGCGCTCGGCTCGAAGGCCCAGGCCGTCGAAATATTGACGATCGCTCCGGATTTCTGCCGTTGCATGATCGGCGCCACGAGGCGCACGGGGCGAATGACGTTCATCAGGTAGACGTCGAGCCCGCGATGCCAGTCCTCGTCCGTGATATCGAGAATCGGCGCACGCGGGCCGTGGCCGGCGCTGTTGACCAGAGCGTCGATGCGCCCCCAGCGCTCAATCGCGAGATCGACGAACCGGCGCAGGTCGTCATTCGACTGGTTCGAGCCCGTCACGCCGATGCCGCCGAGTTCGCGCGCAAGCGCCTCGCCCTTCCCCGAAGACGAGAGGATGCCGACCTGGAAGCCATCCGCCGCCAGGCGCCTCGCCGCGGCCGCCCCCATGCCGCTGCCGCCTGCGGTGACGAGGGCCACTTTTCCTGCCGACATGCTTGTCTCCATCATCGCCAACGCCCGGACCTTGTCCAAGGCCGTCGATAGTCTCTAGCATTCCGGACCTGTCCTGACGAACGAGTTCCGTTCGCATTTGCCTGTAGAAAAACTATCGCATGATCGGCCGCCTTCATCGCCTTCCCTCCCTCAACGGCCTGCGCGCCTTCGAGGTGGCTTCGCGCCATCTCAACTTCCGTCTCGCGGCCGAGGAACTGGGCGTGACGCAAGGGGCCGTCGCCCAGCAGATCCGCCAGCTCGAAGCGGAGCTCGGCCTGAAGCTCTTCGAGCGGCTGCCGCGAACCCTGGCGCCGACCGAAGCCGGGCGCAGCTACGCCGCCTCGATCCGGCGTGCCCTGGAGACGATCGCCGAGGCCACGGACAACCTCCGCCCAGCCCCGCTGCATCTGACCATCAGCGTGACGCCGAGCTTCGCATCGCGCTGGCTCATCCCGCGCCTGCCGGACTTCACCGCCGCCCATCCCGGAATCGAGCTGCGCATCGTCGCGACCGATCGGCTCTCGGACTTCCGGACCGATGCGGTCGACCTCGCCGTCCGGCTCGCGCGCCCGCCCTTCGGCGCCGGAGTGAATGCGGAGCTGCTGTACGAGCAGCGGATCATATCCGTCGGCAGTCCGCTGCTGCTCGAAAAACTCGGCGACCCGGCCGTGCCGGAGAACTTCACGCGCTATCCGTTGCTGCACGACGCCCATGATTTCTGGCCGGCCTTTCTGGAAGCCGTTTTCCAGGGATCAGCACCCAGGCCGGGCCAGAACATCCGCTTCAACCAGACCGCCCTGGCGCTGGAAGCCGCCGTCGCCGGACAGGGGTTGGCGCTGACGAGCCGTTTCCTCGTCGAGGACGACATCGCGCGCGGCCGTCTCATCGCCCTCTTCGGCATCGAGCTGCCGGTCGAAGCCGGCTTCTACATCCTGTCGCCGAAGCGCCCCCGGCATCCGGAGCAAAGTGCAACCGTGCGCCGCTGGCTGACCGGGGCCGCCGGAGCCCGCTGAGGCGAGGCGCAACAAATTTGCGTGCGCGAGGCGCGATTGCAGCGCCTCTTTCACGCGGTCTGGCCTAACGATGTCGTCGGCGGACGAACAAGGCTGCGACCGATGCCCCAACTCGATCTCGATGCGCTTCAGGCCGACATGACCTCATGGCGGCGCCATCTTCACGCTCACCCCGAATTCGGCTTCGAGGAGACCGGCACGGCCGCCTTCGTGGCCGCGAAGCTGCGCGAATTCGGCCTGGACGCGGTGGTCGAAGGCGTCGGCGGGACCGGCGTGGTCGGGACGCTGAAGCGCGGCGGTGGGAACCGGGCGATCGCGCTGCGCGCCGACATGGACGCGCTGCGGATTCCCGAGCAGGGCGATCTCCCCTACCGCTCGCAGACGCCCGGCGTGATGCATGCCTGCGGCCATGACGGGCATACGGCGATGCTGCTCGGGGCGGCAAAGCTCCTCGCGGCCGAAGGCGGCTTCGACGGCACCGTGCACTTCCTGTTCCAGCCCGCGGAAGAATGGGGCAAGGGCGCGCTCGCCATGATCGCCGACGGCCTGATGGAGCGCTTTCCCTTCGACGAGATCCACGGCCTTCACAACATGCCGGGCCTCGCCATCGGCGCGTTCCAGACCCGGCCCGGTGCGATCATGTCGGCGGAGGACAATTTCGAGATCGTGCTGAAGGGCGTGGGCGGCCATGCGGCGCGTCCCCATTCGGGCAACGAAGCGCTGGTCGGCGCCTGCGCGCTCGTCACCAGCCTGCAGACCATCGTCTCGCGGCGGCTGAGCCCCGCGGACATCGCCGTGGTCTCTGTCACCGAACTCCTGACCGACGGCACGCGCAACGCCCTGCCCGGCACCGCGCGCATCCTCGGCGATGCCCGCAGCTTCCGCCCGGAGGTCAGCGCCGAGATCGAGCGGCAGATGAGCATCATCGCGCAGGGCACGGCGCAGAGCTACAATCTGAGTGCCGAGCTGCACTACACGCGCGAATTCGTGCCGCTGGTCAACGACGAGGCGCTGGTGCAGGAGGCTCTGGCTGCGGCGCGAACCGTGCTCGACGACGGCAGCGTCGCCGTGGCGCGCGAGCCGATGACGGGCTCGGAGGATTTCGCCCGCTTCCTCGACCACGTCCCCGGCTGCTTCGCCTTTGTCGGAAACGGCGAGGATTCGGCGCCGCTGCACAATCCCGGCTACGATTTCGACGATCGCGGCCTGATCCATGGCGCGCGCTATCACGCCGCCATCGTGCGCCGCAGGCTGGGCCCGGGCTGATCCGCGGCGCTCCCGCCGCAAATGCCGGTGGGTCGGCATGGGGGCGCTCTTGTATGTCGCGGATGTTTCGCGTCATGGTCGCCGCGACATCGTGCCGGCACGGGGGCCATGCTGCGCCGGCTCATCACGACGACACAAGGCAGAGCGGGTCCGCATGGTTTCGGTCGAACTCCGGACGGTATCCAAGAACTGGGGCGGAGCCGCCGCCGTCGACGCCATCAGCTTCACCGTCGAAGGCGGCAAGCTCGTCGCCCTGCTCGGACCTTCGGGCTGCGGAAAATCGACGACGCTGCGCCTGATCGCCGGCCTCGAAGACACCAGCGGCGGCACGATCACCATCGGCGGGCGCGACGTCACCCGTGCGTCGCCCTCGCAGCGCGGCATTTCGATGGTGTTCCAGAACTATGCGCTGTTTCCGCATCTGAGCGTCGGCGAGAACATCCTGTTCGGCCTGAAGGTCCGGAAGGTTTCGCGCGCCGAGCGCGACGAGCGCCTTGCCCGCGCAGCCTCGATCCTGGGGCTCTCGGCCCTGCTCGACCGCAAGCCGTCGCAGCTCTCGGGCGGCCAGCAGCAGCGTGTCGCGCTCGGCCGCGCCATCGTCGCGGAAGCGCCGGTCTGCCTGATGGACGAGCCGCTTTCCAACCTCGACGCCCA
Organism: Hyphomicrobiales bacterium; assembly: GCA_930633495.1. Lineage (NCBI taxonomy): Bacteria > Pseudomonadati > Pseudomonadota > Alphaproteobacteria > Hyphomicrobiales > Hyphomicrobiales bacterium. The sequence continues at coordinate 1,722,595 of CAKNFJ010000001.1, forward strand.
ATTGCGCGTCGAGATGCGTCGGGAAATCCGCGAGCTGCAGCAGCGCCTCGGCATGACCATGGTCTATGTCACGCACGATCAGGTCGAGGCCATGACGATGGCCGATCAGGTGGTGCTGATGCGCAACGGTCGGATCGAGCAGGATGCGCCGCCCGACGTGCTGTACGAGACTCCCGCCACGATCTTCACCGCCCGCTTCGTCGGCACACCACCGATGAACGTGCTGCCGCTTGCGGTGGTGCAGGCACAGGGCGGCAGGCTCGCTCCGCCGCCCGGGCTCGATCCCGCGGGGCTTGCCGTCGGCATCCGCCCGGAGATGGTCGAGATCGCGGATAGCGGCGTCGCCGCCGATGTCGTCGCGGTCGAATATCTCGGCGCCGACACGCTGCTCGATACCCGCGTCGGCAGCCATCCCTTCATCGTCAGGCGCCCGGGCAAGGTCCGTGCCGCAGCCGGCGAACGGATCTACATCACGTTGTCACAATCGGCGCTGCACTGGTTCGACCTGGCGTCGGAACGAAAGGTGGTTCGGGATTAGAGCCCGGTCACGAGCATCGGACGCTCGAACCATCCCAACGAGGGAGAGAGGATATTATGGACAGGCGTGAATTCTTAGGCGGCTCAGCCGCCCTTGCAGGTGCGATCGCGATGCCCGGCATCGCGCGCGCGCAGACGGCGGAGATCTCGTTCTTCTATCCGGTCGCCGTCGGCGGGCCGATCACCAAGCTGATCGACACCTTCGCGGCCGATTTCGAGAAAGAGAACCCGTCGATCCGCATCAAGCCGATCTATGCGGGCACCTATCAGGAAACCATCGTCAAGGCTCTGACCGCGCATAAGAGCGGCACGCCGCCGGTGCTGTCGGTGCTGCTGTCGACGGACATGTTCACGCTGATCGACGAGGAGGCGGTCGTTCCGTTCGACGGTTTCGTCAAGAACGAGGACGACAAGAAGTGGCTCGGCAGCTTCTTCCCGGGCTTCATGGAAAACAGCCAGACCGGCGGCCAGACCTGGGGCATTCCCTTCCAGCGCTCGACCGTCGTGCTCTACTGGAACAAGGAACTGTTCAAGGAGGCCGGGCTCGATCCCGAGACCCCGCCGAAGAGCTGGGCCGAGCAGGTCGCCTTCGCCCAGAAGCTGACCAAGCGCGATGCCGCCGGCAACGTGACGCAGTGGGGCATCCAGATTCCGTCCTCGGGCTTCCCCTACTGGCTGTTCCAGGGGCTTTCGACGCAGGCCGGCGTGATCCTTGCCAACGCGGAAGGCAACAAGACCGACTTCGCCGCGCCCGGCGTCGTCGAGGCGCTGCAGTACTGGGTCGATCTGGCGCAGAAGCACAAGGTTCACCCGCCCGGCATCGTCGAATGGGGCACCACGCCACGCGACTTCTTCGAGAAGAAGGTCGCGATGATGTGGACCACCACCGGCAACCTCACCAATGTCCGCGCCAATGCGAAGTTTCCGTTCGGGGTCGGGCTTCTGCCCGCCGGGCGCCGCTTCGGCAGCCCCACCGGCGGCGGCAACTTCTACCTGTCGAAGAAGGCGAAGCCGGCCGAGCAGGAAGCGGCCTTCAAGTTCGTGCGCTGGATCACCACGCCCGAGCGTGCCGCGCAATGGAGCATCGACACCGGCTATGTCGCGGTGACGCCCGCCTCTTACGACACCCCGGCGATGAAGAAATACGTCGCCGACTTCCCGCAGGCGCTCGTGGCCCGCGACCAGCTTCCGCATGCGGTGGCCGAGCTCTCGACCCATGAGAACCAGCGCGTCACCAAGGCGCTCAACGATGCTCTCCAGGCCGCGCTGACCGGCAGCAAGGCACCCCAGCCGGCGCTGACCGAGGCCCAGGCCGAAGCGGAACGCATCCTCAAGCCCTATCGCTGAACGATGAACCAGCGCGCGACCGCAACGATCCATGGCTGGCTGCTCCTGCTGCCGGCCATGGCCTGCCTCGTCCTCTTCACGCATTGGCCTGCGGTCGCGAGCTTCATCGAGAGCTTCTATTCGACACCGAAGGCGCGCCGTCCGGCGCGCTTCATCGGCTTCGACAACTACCAGCAGCTTCTTGCCGACCCGATCTTCTGGAAAGCGATGAGCAACAACCTCTGGTTCGCGCTCGGCACGATCCCGAGCTCGATCGCGCTGGCCCTGCTGATGGCCGTCTGGGTCAATGACCGCATCGTCGGGCGGACCTGGGTGCGCATGGCCTATTTCACGCCGACGATCCTGCCGATGATCGCGGTCGCCAATATCTGGCTGTTCTTCTTCACGCCGCAATACGGGCTGCTCGAACAGATCGTCGCCTTTTTCGGCGGCCGCCCGACCAACTGGCTCGGCTCGCAGGATACCGCGCTCTACGCGGTCACCATCGTCGCGATCTGGAAGGAAGCCGGCTTCTTCATGATCTTCTACCTGGCCGCGCTGCAGGCCCTGTCGCCGAGCCTGGGAGAAGCGGCCGCGATCGAGGGGGCCTCGCGCTGGACCTTCTTCTGGCGCATCCAGTTCCCGCTGCTGATGCCGACCACGCTCTTCGTCCTGATCAACGCGGTCATCAATGCCTTCCGCATGGTCGACCATATCTTCGTGATGACGCGCGGCGGGCCGGACAATGCGACGACGCTGCTGCTCTACTACATCTACCAGATCGGCTTCGGCTTCTGGGACACGGCCTATGCCGCGACGCTGACCTGCGTGCTCCTGCTGCTGCTCGCGTTGGTGGCCTTCGTCCAGTACGGCTGGCTCGAACGCAGGACGCATTATCGATGAGCGCCCCCGCCAAGCCGCAGGCCGCGGCGATCTCCCGCACCGACCCCTACGCCCCCAAGGGGCTGTCGCTGACGCTGGAGTCGGTCGGCGCCATCCTGCTCGCGCTGATCTGGGTGCTGCCGCTGGCCTATGCCGTCTGGGCGGCCATCCACCCGGCCGAATACACCACGCGTTTCGTGCTGAGCGCGCCCCTGACCTTCGAGAACTTCGCCCGCGCCTGGGTCGCGGCGCCGTTTCCGCGCTATTTCCTCAACACCTTCGTGCTCGTCACGCTGATCCTGTTCTGCCAGCTCGTGCTCGGCACGCTCGCCGCCTATGCCCTCGCCCGCCAGGATTTCTGGGGGCGCGACATCGCCTTCGCCCTGATCCTGGCCCAGCTCATGATCATGCCGGATGCGTTGATCGTCGAGAACTACCGCACGCTCGCCAAGGTCAACCTGATCGATACGATCCCGGCGATCGCACTGCCCTATATCGCCTCCGCCTTCGGCATCTTCCTGCTGCGGCAGACCTTCAAGACGGTGCCGAAGGAGCTCGACGACGCCGCCCGCGTCGAGGGCGCAAGCCCGCTGCAGGTGCTGCTCAAGGTCTATGTCCCGCTCGCAAAGCCGACCTATCTCGCCTATGGGCTGGTCTCGGTCAGCTATCACTGGAACAACTTCCTCTGGCCGCTGCTGGTGACGAACTCGGTCGAGTCGCGGCCGCTGACGGTCGGCCTCCAGGTCTTCTCGTCGACGGACCAGGGCATCGACTGGTCGGTGATCTGCGCGGCGACGCTGATGACCTCCGCACCGCTGCTCATCGGCTTCCTGCTGTTCCAGCGCCAGTTCGTGCAGAGTTTCATGCGCGCCGGCATCAAGTAACCGTGCGGCGGGTCGCATGAAGCTGATCACCTGGAACATCCAATGGGCCCGCGGCGTCGACGAAAAGGTCGATCCGCGCCGCATCCTCGACCATGCCCGGCAGATGGCGGATTTCGACGTGCTCTGCCTGCAGGAAGTCGCCGCCAACTTCCCCGATCTCGACGGCAACGACCGCACCAATCAGTTCGCCCTGTTCAACGAGCTCCTGCCCGGCTTCACGGCCGTCGAGGCGATCGGCGTCGATATTCCCGACGGCGAAGGCGGGCGCAAGCGCTTCGGCAACCTGATCCTCTCGCGTCTGCCGGTGGCGCAGGCGCTGCGCCATCTCCTGCCTTGGGAGGCGGCGGCGACGCGCAACATGCCGCGCGTGCTGGTCGAGGCGATGATCGAGACGCCCTTCGGCCCGATCAGGCTGATGACGACCCATCTGGAATATTCCTCGCCGGCGCTCCGCGCGGCCCAGATCGAGGGTATCCGGCAGGTCCATCGCATGGCCTGCGCGCGGCAGGCAACGCCGCGCCTGCCCGGCCCTCACACCTATGCCCCGACGCCGAACGCGGCGAGCGCGATCCTGACCGGCGACTTCAACATGCGGCCGGACGATGCCGGGCTGGCACAGTTGCTCGCGCCGTTCGACGGGGACATGCCGCCGCTGGTCGATCTCTGGCCGGTGCTGCGGGGCGAAGAACCGCATCCGCCCTCCGCCTTCATCTGCGACCAGACCTACGGCCCGCCCGGCTGCCTCGACTATGTGCTGGCGACGCCGGACCTTGCGCAGCGAGCCCGTTCGATCGTCTACGACATCGAAACGCGCGCCTCAGACCACCAGCCGATCCTGGTCGAGTTCGACCTCAGATGATCTTCACGCGGCAGGACCACGACCGGCTCGACGCAATCCTGCGCGAGGCTGCAAGGCGCGAGGTGATGCCGCGCTTCCGTCGGCTGGCGGATGGCGACATCCGGGAGAAGCAGGCGCCGGGCGATCTGGTGACGGAAGCTGATGAGGCCGCCGAACGCTTCATCTGTGCCGAGCTGGCCAAGGCCTTTCCAGGCGCGGCGCTGATCGGCGAGGAGGCGGTGACGCGCGAGCCCGCTCTGCTCGGCCGGCTGGCGGAGGCCGATCTCGCCTTCGTCATCGACCCCATCGACGGCACGCTCAACTATGCCAACGACCTGTCGCTCTTCGCGGTGATGGCCGCCGTCATCGTCAAGGGCGAGATCGTCGCCGCCGTGATCCACGATCCGACCGCCGAGGACAGCGCCATGGCGCTGCGCGGCGAAGGCGCCTGGCTCAGCCATGCGGGCGGCACAACGCACGACCTGCGCGTCGCACCCGCCGTCGCGATGCGACACATGAACGGCATGGCGAGCTGGCAATATTTCCCGGAGCCGCTGCGCAACACGCTGCCCGGCCGCTTCCCCGCCTTCCTCGAAGTTGGCTCACTGCGCTGCTGCGGACAGGAATACCGGCTGGCGGCGGCCGGGCGCCTGCAATTCCTGCTCTACGGCGTGCTCAACCCCTGGGACCATGCACCCGGCGTGCTGCTCTACAGCGAAGCGGGCGGCCATGCGCGATTGCTCGATAGCCGGGCCTATTCGCCGACCGAACGCCCGTCCGGGCTGCTCTGCGCGCCCGATGAGGCGAGCTGGCGGGAGATCAGGTCGATCCTGCTGGATTGAGCCATAAAGCTCGCGCGCCACGCCTCGTCACAACCTCGACGTCATCCGGACAAGCCGCGAAGCGGCGTCGATCCGGGATCCATCGGAGCGCTTCCGGCTGAGGTTCAGGCATGGATCCCGGGTCTGGGCTTCGCTTCGCCCGGGATGACAGCCCTTTTTTGGACACTCAGTCCTCGTCGTCGCGCTGGCGCGGACCGTCCGCGAGAATCTCTCTTTTCCCGGCGTGGTTAGCGGGTCCGACGATGCCCTCGTTTTCCATGCGCTCCATGATGGATGCGGCGCGGTTGTAGCCGATCTGGAGGCGGCGCTGGATGTAGGAGGTCGAGGCCTTCCTGTCGCGCAGCACGACCGCGACCGCCTGCTCGTAGGGGTCGTCGGAATCGACCGCACCCATGCCGGTCTTGTCGAAGACGGCGCCGTCCTCGTCCTCGGCGCCTTCCTCCTCCTCGGAGGTGACGGCGTCGAGGTACTGCGGCCGCCCTTGCGTCTTCAGATGCGCCACGACCTTCTCGACCTCGGCATCCGAGACGAAGGGGCCGTGGACGCGGGTGATGCGCCCGCCGCCGGCCATGTAGAGCATGTCGCCCTGGCCGAGCAGCTGCTCGGCGCCCATCTCGCCGAGGATGGTGCGGCTATCGATCTTCGAGGTGACCTGGAAGGAGATGCGGGTCGGGAAGTTCGCCTTGATCGTGCCGGTGATGACGTCGACCGAGGGGCGCTGGGTCGCCAGCACGACATGGATGCCGGCGGCGCGCGCCATCTGGGCGAGGCGCTGGATCGTGCCCTCGATCTCCTTGCCGGCGACCATCATCAGGTCGGCCATCTCGTCGACGATGACGACGATATAGGGCAGAGGCTCGAGGTCCATGACCTCCTCCTCGTAGATCGCCTCGCCGGAATGCTTGTCGAAGCCGGTCTGGACCGTGCGGGTGATCACCTCGCCGGCGGCCTTGGCCTCCTGGACGCGGGCGTTGAAGCCGTCGATGTTGCGCACCGAGAGCTTCGACATCTTCTTGTAGCGCTCCTCCATCTCGCGCACCGCCCATTTCAAGGCGACGACCGCCTTCTTGGGATCGGTGACGACCGGGGTGAGCAGATGCGGGATGCCGTCATAGACGGAGAGTTCCAGCATCTTGGGATCGACCATGATCAGGCGGCATTCCTCGGGCTTGAGCCGGTAGAGGATCGACAGGATCATGGTGTTGATGGCGACGGACTTGCCCGAGCCGGTGGTGCCGGCGACGAGCAGATGCGGCATGCGCGCCAGATCGGCGATCACCGGCTCGCCGCCGATGGTCTTGCCGAGGCAGAGCGCGAGCTTGTGCTTGGTCGCCTCGAAATCCTGGCTGGCGAGCAGCTCGCGCAGGAAGACGGTCTCGCGGCGGGCATTGGGCAGTTCGATGCCGATCGCGTTCTTGCCCTGCACCACCGCAACGCGCGCCGACACCGCGCTCATCGAACGCGCGATGTCGTCGGCGAGAGAGATCACGCGGGAGCTTTTGATGCCGGGGGCAGGTTCGAGCTCATAGAGCGTCACGACCGGGCCGGGGCAGGCCTGGACGATCTCGCCCCTGATGTTGAAGTCCTCCAGCACGCCTTCGAGCAGGCCGGCATTCTGCTGCAGCACCTCGATCGGCGTCCCCTCGCCCTGTTCCTGCGGCGGCTCAGCCAGGAATTCGATCGGCGGCAGCTGGAAGCCGGCATCCTGCACCACCGGCAGCTCGACGAGGCGGGGCTTGGCCTTGAACGGAGCGACGGCCTTGACGGACTCGGCCACGACAGGCTCCGGCACAACCGGCTCGGGCTCGACCGGCGGCCGCGTATTGCGCGCCAGCGGCACGCCGGGCTTCGCGGTAATTGCGACCTCGACCGGAGGCGGAACGTCGTTCTCGACCGGAAGCATCTCGGCCGCCGGCGCCGCCCATGACGGCGCCGAGATCTGGAGGCTCACCTGATAGCTCTGCCCCCAGCCCATCCCCGACCAGGCCGGGGCGGTGACCGGTGCTGCCACCGCAAGCGGCGCCGCTTCCGGCAGCTTGGCCATGGGCTCAGGGCTCGCCTGCACCATCGCTTGGGGCGCAGCGTCAACGGTGACGACAGCGGCAGCGGCCGGGGCGGCCCACGCCGCAGGCGGCGCGACGGTCTCGAACGAAAACTCGGCGTCGTCGCGCTCGGCCTCTGGCACGCATTCCCAAAAGGCGTGATCGGAAATGAAGGCGAGCGGCGTCGTCGCCTCTTCGGCTTCGACCACCGTCCCCGACCAGACGACCTCCTCGATCACCTCGAAAGGTTCGTCGATGACCGGAGCCAGCGCGTCGTCTGGCTCTGCATCGGGCGTGGACGGCGCGTCCGCGAGCGATGCGTCCTCGCCCTCCGGCGCGCCCCAAACCGACTTGATCAGATGATCCGGCGTGCGCCAGAAGCGGACGCGGCTGGGGCTTGCGGCCGGCTCGGCCGGAGGCGCGACAGCCTCGACGGCCGCTGCTTCGACGACCGGTTCGGCAGCCCGCTCACGCTCGGCCTGCGCCGCCTTGCGCAGCTTGTCGGGCGTGCGGCTGAAGCGGACATTCTCGGGCCAGACGAAGGGCTGCGGCTCGGGTTCCGCGACGGCGCGGCGCGAACCCCGGTACAGCACCGGGGCCTGGACGGATTCGTCGGATGGGTCTGAGCGATTGGCCTCGGAAACGAGGGCGTTCGCGCGGCGGAGACGATCCAGTTTATGCATGGGCTTGGGCGAACACGATAACTCGTTAACCAGTCCCCCAGTGGTAGCCCGGCAGGGTTAAGGCCCCATGAATCCGGCTGGCTATCAACAGGCGCGATCGCGTCAGTCACGCGTGTCGTCGTCCTGCAGAACGCGCCACGCGGCCCCCTCCAGATCGGCGAACTGGCCGCTGCGCATGCACCAGAAGAAGGCGCCGAGCCCGATCAGGCCGAGCCCCAGCGCCAACGGGAACAGGATCACGATGATGTTCATGCCTCTGCCTCCGGCAATGCCCTCCGGCCGCGTGCGCGCAGGGCGTTGAGCGTCACCACCAGCGACGATCCCGACATGGCGGCGGCGGCCACCAACGGGGTCGCGAGCCCGGCCATGGCGATCGGCACCGCCACCGCATTGTAGAGCACGGCGAACCACAAATTCTGCAGCATCAACCCACGCGCCTTGCGCGCGATCCCGATGGCTGCCGACACCGGGGCGAGGCTGTCGCCGAGGAAGACGACATCCGCCGCCGCCTGCGCGAGATGGGTCGCGCTGACCGGCGAGATCGAGACATGCGCGCCGGCGAGCGCCGGCGCGTCGTTGAGGCCGTCGCCGATCATCAGCACCTTGCGGCCATTCGCCGCCATGCTGTCGAGCAGGTTGAGCTTGTCGCTCGGCAGCAGGCCGGCACGGACATGCGTGATGCCGAGCGCGGCCGCGACCGGCGCCACCGCCTCCGGCCGGTCGCCGGACAGGATCGCGATCTCCAGTCCCGCCGCGCGCAGGGCCGCGATCGTCTCGCCCGCATCCGGACGAAGGCGCTGCCCGAGGGCGAGCACGGTGCGATAGGCCCCGCTGCGATAGGCGATGAGCGAGGCGCCCGGGTGCAGCGCCTTCACCGAAGCAGCCTCGCGCTCGGCGCCGCAGAAGTCGAGGCTGCCGAGCCGCTGCTCGTCGCCACCTTCGCCCGCCGAGAGGCCCCGGCCACGCTCTTCACGGACATCGATCCGCGCCGACGGGCTGCCGAGCGCCCGCGCAAGGGCCTGCGCCAGCGGATGATGGCTTGCGGCGGCGAGCGCGCCGATCTCGGCCCGGCGCTCGGGCGGCAGTGCCTCCGGGTTGAGGATATCGGGCTCGGGCAGCGTCAGCGTGCCCGTCTTATCGAAGACGGCGACGTCGGCCTCGGCGAGGCGCTCCAGCGCATCGCCCTCCTTGAGCATGATCTTGCGCTTGAACAGGGCCGAGGCGGCGACGACCTGCACCGCCGGAATGGCGAGGCCGAGCGCACAGGGGCAGGTGATGATCAGCACCGTGACGGCGATCATCAGCGCCTCGGGCCAGGACAGCCCCCAGGCGAACCAGCCGAGGAAGGTCGCGGCCGCCAGCGTGTGAACGACCGGCGCATAGAGCCGCGCGGCCCGGTCCGACAGGCGGACATAGCGCGAGCGGTTCCCGACGGCCTGGCTCATCAGCCGGTCGATCTCGTCGAGCAACGTGCCCTGCCCCGCCGCTTCGACGCGCACCGTCAGCGCGCCGGTTAGGTTGAGCGTGCCGGCATGGACGCGCCCGCCCTGGCCGATCGCGGCCGGCGCCGTCTCGCCGGTAACGAGGCTCTGGTCGAGCTCGGAGCGGCCGGTCTCGACAATGCCGTCGACGGAAACGCGCTCGCCCGGACGGACGAGGACGCGGTCACCCGGCGCAATCGCCGCGATCGGCGTGATCGTCCAGCTGCCGTCATCGGCAAGCCGCGTCGCGGTCTCGGCCTTGAGCGCGGCGAGGTTGCCCGCGAGATCGCGCGTGCGCCGCCGCATCAACTGATCGAGATAACGGCCGATCAGGAGGAAGAAGAGCAGCATCACCACGCCGTCGAAATAGGCGTGGCGGCCATGGGTCCAGGTCTCGGCGACGGACATGGCGAGCGCTAGCACGACGCCGATGGTGATCGGCACGTCCATGTTGACGGCGCCGGCCTTCAATGCCCGGAGCGCACTTTCGAAGAAGGGCCGGCCGGCATAGGCGGCCGTCGGCAAGGCGATGAGCGCCGAGAGCCAATGGAAGAAATCCCGCGTCGTCGGGTCGATGTCGCCGCTGTTGCCGGACCAGACCGCGACCGAGAGCAGCATGATGTTCATCGAGGCAAAGCCGGCGACGCCGAGCCGGCGCAGCAGGCTGCGTTCCTCGGTGGCCGCGTCATCCTCCTGCCGCTCCGGCACGAAGGGATAGGCCTTGAAGCCGAGCGCCGCGAGCTTGTCGACGACCGCCTCCGGCCGCAGCAGGGTCTCGCGCCATTCGACCGAGACGCGCTTCAGCGCGAGATTGACGCGGGCGCCGAGGATGCCGGGCTCACGGCCGAGCCCGCTTTCGATTGCCTGCATGCAGCCGGCGCAGCGAATGCCGTCGACCGCGAGCTCCATGCTGGCGACGCCGTCGTCGCGATGACGCACGAACACCGAGAGATCCTGCGCCGCCATCTCATCTCTCCGGCAGGCTGATGCGGCTGCGGGAGACGAAGACGACCTCCTCGCCGCGCCGCGCCCGCAGTTCCAGAATCCAGGAACCGGCGTCGATATGGTCGAAGCGCGCCTCGTAGCGCCCGGGCTGACGCTCGACCAACGCCACCTCCCGGTCGTGAGCGGATCTGGCCGGATGCCGCAGCCGCGCCGTCGCCGCGAAACCCGACAGCGGCTGCCCGAGTCGATCGGCGAGCGTCACGCCGAGCGCCACGCCCCCGCCCTCGCGGGCGAGCGTCGCCGCGGCGTTCCAACCGCGCGCGTCGCGCTCGTGCTGACGGGCGACCTCCTCGTTGAAATGCTGGCTGTCCTCATAGGCGCTGCGGGTTTCGACACCCGGCATCGTGCGCAGCGCCATCGTCAAGATCGTCGCATTGACCGAGATGATCACACCGAAGAACAGCACCAGCATCGCGGCGACCATCCGGCCGGTGAGCGCGAAGGGACGGCGCGGCCGCGGGGCGGCGGGAGTGTCGCAGGACATCAGGAAAACTCCGCAGCAGCTCATGGTTTGCCTCCCGGCGCCATGAAATGGTCGGTGGCGCGCACGGTTTCCCCGGCGAAGAGGTCCGAGGCGGTGATGGTGACGGGTTGAGACGCCTCCAGCGGCACGCCGGCCGGCACGGTGACGAGCACCCGCACCTCGCGCGACGCATCCGGGTCGACCGTCACGACCGGGCGCAAATCGGCGGTGGGGGCTACTCCGACCGCTTCGATGCGGATACCCGGCAGCCCGTCCACGGTGAGCGCGAAGGGGCGAGCCTCGGGACGCTTGTTGAGCAGGCGGACGGCATAGGCGTTGCGGATCGAGCCGTCGCTCAGCGTCACGAACAGCGGCGCGCGCTCGTGCAGCACCGAGATATCGGCGGTGCGGCGGGTCGCGAGCTGCCACAGCATCGCGCCGCCAACGACCGCGATCAGCGCCGCATAGATCAGCGTGCGTGCGCGCAGCGGCCGATAGATCGCCGCCTGACCGGCCATGCGCCGCTTGACGTTGTGCTCGGTGTCGTAGGCGATCAGCCGCTTGGGGCGATCGACCTTGGCCATGACGGTGTCGCAGGCATCGATGCACAGCCCGCACTGGATGCAATCGAGCTGGGAACCGTCGCGGATGTCAATGCCGACCGGGCAGACGGCGACGCATTGATGGCAGTCGATGCAATCGCCGGCCGGCGCGCCCTGCGCCCTCAGCTTCACGGCCTGCTTGACCGAGACGCGCGGCTCGCCGCGATCGTAGCGATAGGTGACGTTCAGCGCCTCGTCATCGGTCAGCGCCGCCTGGATGCGCGGCCAGGGGCACATGAACTTGCAGACCTGCTCGCGCATGATTCCGGCGAGCGAATAGGTGGTGAAGGTCAGGATCGCGATCCAGACATAGGCCGAGAGCGGGGCGGTGAAGGTCGCAAGCTCCCTCACCAGCGTCGGCGCGTCGGCGAAGTAGAGCACCCAGGCGCCGCCGGTCCACCAGGCGATGACGAGCCAGACCGCGTGCTTGGCGCTCTTGCGCCAGAGCTTGTCGAAGCTCCACGGCGCATCGTCCAGACGCATGCGCTCGCGCCGGTCGCCCTCGAAGAAGCGCTCGACGGCGAGGAAGAGATCGGTCCAGACCGTCTGCGGGCAGAGATAGCCGCACCAGACCCGGCCCGCGACGGCGTTCATCAGGAACAGGACGAACGCCGCGAGGATCAGCAGGCCGGTGAAGTAATAGACCTCCTGCGGCCAGATCTCGATGAAGAAGAAGTAGAAGCGGTTGTTGGCGATGTCGGCCAGCACCGCCTGGTTCGGCAGATGCGGGCCGCGATCCCAACGTAGGAACGGCAGCAGGTAGTAGATGCCGAGGCACAGGAAGAGGATCAGCCACTTCGCGCGCCGGAACGGGCCGGAGACGCTCTGCGGATAGACCTTCCGCGACGCCGCGAAGAGCGGGATGTCGTCGGGATCGGCCCCGGCCGTACTCACGCTACTGCCCTCCCCCCAGCGAATGGACATACACGGTCAGCGCCTTGAGCGTCGTCTCGTCGAGACGACCGCCCCAGGCCGGCATCACGCCGCCCCGGCTGTTGGAGATGGTCTCGGTCAGCGAGGCCATGTCCATGCCGTAGAGGCTGATCGCGTCGGTCAGGTTCGGCGCGCCCATCTCCGGATTGCCCTTGCCCGCCTCGCCGTGACAGGAGGCGCAGTTGTCGGCGAAGAGCTTGCGCCCGAGCGCGAGATCCGCCTTCGGCTCGGTCGGGAGACCAGCGATCTCGCGGACATGGTTGGCGACGGTCTTGATCTCGTCGCGCTTGAGCATGCCGTCGCGGCCGAAGGCCGGCATCTGACTCACCCGCGTCTCGTCGTTGCCGGCGACGCGGATGCCGTGACGCAGCGTCTGCATGATCGCGTCGAGGGAGCCGCCCCAGAGCCAGTCGTCGTCGTTCAGGTTGGGGTACCCCTTGGCGCCGGCGCCGCCGACGCCGTGGCAGGCCGCGCAATTGTCGCCGAACGCGGCCTTGCCCTGCGCCATCGCGATCTGGAACAGCGCCGGATCGGCCTTGATCTGGGCCGGCGTGGCATCGGCCATGCCAGCGGCCAGCTTCGCGCGCTGGGCCTTGAGCTCGCCCATCTGCACAGTGATGTCGGAGCGGGTGGCGTAGCCGATCACGCCTCTGGTGGCGTCGGTCAGCAGCGGCCAGGCCGGGTAGACGATCCAGTAGCCGACGGACCAGACGATGGTGGCGTAGAAGATGCCGAGCCACCAGCGCGGCAGCGGCGTGTTGAGTTCGCGGATGCCGTCCCATTCATGGCCGGTCGTGGTCTGACCGGTGGCGGCGTCGATCTCCGGAGCGTGGTGACGCTGGTCCATCGTTCAGTCCTCGCGCAGCGGATTGAGCGCGGCTTCCTCGAAGCGGGCGCGATTCTTCGGCCAGAAGGCGTAGACACACACGCCGAGGAAGACCGTCATGAAGTAGAGCAGGCCGACGGACTGGGCGAAGCCGGCAAGCCAGTGATAGGTCGTTTGCATCGGAGTCTCGCTCAGCGGATGTTGGCCTTGTCGTCGTAGAGCTTGAAGTCGACCATCGTGCCGAGCACCTGCAGATAGGCGATCAGGGCGTCGGCTTCGGTGATGCGCTGCGGGTCGCCGTCGAAATCGCGCGACTGCGCCTTGGGATAGCGCTTCTCCAGATCGCTCTGGCCGGGATGGTCCGGCGTCGCCTGCGCCCGCAGGTCGGCCTGCGCCTGAGCCACCATCTCGTCGGTATAGGGCACGCCGCTGGCGCGGTTGGCGCGCAGATCCTCCGCGATGTCGCCGAAGGCGAGGTCGGTCTTCGCCAGGAAGGGATAGCCCGGCATGATCGACTGCGGCACGACCGCACGCGGCTCGGCGAGATGCGCCCGCTGCCATTCGTCGGAATACTTGCCGCCGACGCGGGCAAGGTCCGGCCCGGTGCGCTTGGAGCCCCACTGGAAGGGCTTGTCGTACATGCTCTCGGCCGCGAGCGAGTAATGCCCGTAGCGCTCGACCTCGTCGCGCAGCGGCCGGATCATCTGGCTGTGGCAGTTGTAGCAGCCCTCGCGGACATAGATCGCGCGCCCGGCGAGCTCGAGCGGGGTGTAGGGCCGCATGCCCTGCACGGTCTCGATCGTGTTCTTCAGGTAGAAGAGCGGCGCGATCTCGACGAGGCCGCCGACCGAGATCACCAGCAGCACGCCGATGGCGAGGATGATCGAGTTGGTCTCGAAGATCTTGTGCTTGGCCCAGAGCGACTTGCGCGCCGGCTTGTGTTCGATGCTCGTCATTCCGGAAACTCCTCAGACGGCCATGGCCAGCGGCGCCGGTGCCTCGTCCTCACGCGGCATCTCGGCCGCGCTCTCGGAGCGCACGGTCATCCAGAGGTTGAAGGCCATGATCAGCGCGCCGATCAGGAACAGCGCCCCGCCGAGCGCGCGGATCACATAGAAGGGGTGCATCGCGGCGACGGTCTCGATGAAGGAATATTCGAGGAAGCCGAGCGAGTTATAGGCACGCCACATCAGGCCCTGCAGGATGCCGGAGACCCACATCGCCGTGATGTAGAAGACGATGCCGAGCGTCGAGATCCAGAAGTGCCAGCTCACCAGCTTGAGCGAGTAGAGCCCCTTGCGGTTCCATAGCCAGGGCACCAGGCAGTAGATCGCGCCGAAGGAGATGTAGGCGACCCATCCCAACGCGCCGGAATGGACGTGGCCGATGGTCCAGTCGGTGTAGTGCGACAGGGCGTTCACGGCCTTGATCGACATCAGCGGGCCTTCGAAGGTCGACATGCCGTAGAAGGCGAGCGAAACCACCATCATCCGCAGCACAGGGTCGGTGCGCAGCCGGTCCCAGGCGCCCGAGAGGGTCATGATGCCGTTGATCATGCCACCCCAGGAGGGCATCCACAGCATGATCGAGAAGGTCATGCCGAGTGTCTGCGCCCAGTCGGGCAGCGCGGTGTAGTGGAGATGGTGCGGGCCGGCCCAGATGTAGATGAAGATCAGGGCCCAGAAATGGATGATCGAGAGCCGGTAGCTGTAGATCGGCCGTTCCGCGCGCTTGGGCACGAAATAGTACACGATCGCGAGGAAGCCGGCGGTGAGGAAGAAGCCGACCGCGTTATGGCCGTACCACCACTGGAACATCGCATCCTGCACGCCCGACCAGAGGCCGTAGGACTTCGGCGACAGGATCGAGACCGGCACCGCGACGTTGTTGCCGATGTGCAGGACGGCGATGGTCAGGATGAAGCCGAGATAGAACCAGTTCGCCACATAGATATGCGGCTCCTTGCGCTTCTTCAGCGTGCCGAGGAACACCAGCAGATAGACGACCCAGACGATGGTCAGCCAGAGATCAGCATACCATTCCGGCTCGGCGTATTCCTTGCTCTGGGTGATGCCGAGCAGATAGCCAGTGCCGGCGATGACGATGAACAGATTGTAGCCGAGCACGACGAACCAGGGCGCGAGCGTGCCGGCCAGGCGCGCACGGCAGGTGCGCTGCACGACGTAGAACGACGTCCCGATCAGCACGTTGCCGCCGAAGGCGAAGATCACGGCCGAGGTGTGCAGCGGGCGCATCCGGCCAAAATTGATCCAGGGCAGATCGAAATTGAGATCCGGGAAGGCGAGCTGCGAGGCGATCAGCAAGCCGACCGTGAAACCGGCGATGCCCCAGACCATGGCGGCGATGGTCGCGAACTTGACCGGCTCCATGTTGTAGTTGGGCTTGCCCTCGATCTCCTGCGGCTGGACCGCGGGCGAGCCGTCGAAGCAGCGGTTCGCGATCAGGATCACGCTGGCGGCGGCGGCCACGAGGCCGATCATGGCGTGGAAGGCGTAGCCGGAATTCTCGGTCATCGCCGCGATCACGACCAGCGGCAGCACGCAGGCCGCCGCGATCAGCATGCCGATCAACTCACCGACAGTCGCCTGCCTGATTGGGCTCGCCATTGCCGTCACATTCGACTCCCGCTTGGTCGCCGGCGCATGAGCGCGCCATGAACGGGAGGCTTAGCGAGCGGCCAGAGGGCGGGCGTTGATTCAGGTCAAGAGTGGGATGCGGCCGGTTGCGACGAGAGCGCGCAGGTTCAGGCCGCGACCGCGTTCATCCGCTCGGGATTCATCACCCGCACGCCGCCCGGCACGATCAGGATCGTCTTTTCCCTGGCGAGGCGCGTGAAGGTGCGGCTGACGGTCTCGATGGTGAGGCCGAGGAAGTCCGCGATGTCCTGCCGCGTCATCGGCAGCGGCACCGTGACGGAAGGCTTGCCGAGCCGCGCCCAGCGCTGCTGCATGCCGAGCAGGAAGCAGATCAGCTTCTCTTCCGCGGTGCGCCGGCCGAGCAGCATCATCTGCTCGTGAGCCAGCGTGAGCTCATGCGTGGCGAATTCGTGCAGGCGCTTCAGCAGATGCGGCTTGGCATCGACCAGCGCCGTGTAGGCGCCGCGCGAGAAGGCGCAGGCCGCGACCTCGCCGATCGCATCGGCGGAAAAACCGTAAGCGTCGCGCATGGCCAGACCGAGGAAATCGCCCGGCAACGCAAAGCCGACGACCTGCCGGCGGCCGTCCGAAAGCAGCTTGTAGAGACGAACGACGCCCGCGGTCACGTTGTAGACCGAATGGGCCTCGCGACCCTGCTCGAACAGCGTCTCGCCGGAGGCGAAATGCGTCGGATGCGCCAGGGATTCCAGCAGCGCCAGCTCGTCGTCCGAGAGCGAGGCGCAAACGCTCACCAGGCGAACCATGCAGCTGCGGCAACCGCCCTCGCCGCAGCCGGCGGCACTACAGGCCGTAGGATGACAGTTCACGATCGCATCTTCCCGCTTATCGAGCCGACCATAGCCCAAGCCGGCAGGGTCACAAAGCACGCTTGCTGCCGTAGCCGAGGAGTTTGATCCAGATCAATGCGACACCATGGCCCGCACAACCACCGTGCGCCCCTGAAATTCGGGAGAGCGGTCCGTGACCGGCGATGATATCTTCGAGGTCGCGCGCATCGCGCCGGCCGGAGCCGACGCAGTCCACAGCCTGGTCGCCATGCTGCACCCTGAGGTCACGCCCGACGACTGGGCGGCTTTCGTGCGTGAGCATTCGCAGGACGGGGCGAGGCCGCGCGGCGTCTTTGCGCTGCGCGACGCACGCGGCATGCCGCATGCGCTGTTCACCTTCCGCGTCGCGCAGACGATTACGGGCGGAACCACGCTCGAGATCTTCGAGCTCGCGATGCTGCGCCTGCCGGGAACGCGCCTGGTCGATGCGATGCTGCGCTTCGCCAACCAGCTCGCGGTCGAGCTCGACCTGCCCCGAATCACGATCTCGCTGGAGCGTTCGGCCGCTTGGCCGCAGGACCACGACGCGCTGCAGCGCTCGGGCTTCCAGGTCGATCGCGTGATGGTTCTGGGGCGGGCCCGCATGGAGCCGACGCCCTGAAATTGACCTGTCTCAATCCGGCGTAGCGCCGTGCCGGCTCGCGGCTCAGACCGTTTCGAGCGCGATGGCGATGCCTTGGCCGACGCCGATGCACATGGTGGCGAGCGCGCGGCGCTTGCCGGTCAGCGACAATTCGAGCGCGGCGGTGCCGGCGATGCGGGCGCCCGACATGCCGAGCGGATGGCCGAGCGCGATCGCGCCGCCATTCGGATTCACATGCGCACCATCCTCGGCGATGCCGAGATCGCGCAGCACCGCGATGCCCTGCGAGGCGAAGGCCTCGTTCAGCTCGACGATGTCGAAATCCGTCGGCTTAAGGCCGAGACGCGCGCAAAGCTTGCGCGTCGCCGGGATCGGCCCTAGCCCCATCACGCGCGGCGCGATGCCGCCGGTGGCGCCACCGACAACGCGCGCCAGCGGGGTCAGACCGTATTTCGTCGCAGCCTTCTCCGAAGCGACGATCAGCGCCGCCGCCCCGTCATTGACGCCGGACGCATTGCCGGCGGTGACGGTGCCGCCTTCCTTGCGGAAGGGCGTGCCGAGCTTGGCGAGCTTCTCCAGCGTGGTGTCGCCGCGCGGATGCTCGTCGCTCTCGACACGGATGGGATCGCCCTTGCGCTGCGGGATCAGCACCGGGACGATCTCCTTGGCCAGCCGGCCGTTCTGCTGGGCAGCGACGGCCTTGAGCTGCGAGCGCAGGGCGAAGGCATCCTGATCGGCGCGGCTGATGTTGCAGTCGGCCGCGACGTTCTCGCCGGTCTCCGGCATCGAGTCGACGCCGTATTGCGCCTTCATCAGCGGGTTGATGAAGCGCCAGCCGATGGTGGTGTCGTGGATCTCGGCATGGCGCGAGAAGGCGCTGTCGGCCTTGGGCAGAACGAAGGGCGCGCGCGACATGCTCTCGACGCCGCCGGCGATCATCAACTCGGCCTCGCCTGCCTTGATGGCGCGGGCGGCGGCGATGACCGCGTCCATGCCGGAGCCGCAGAGCCGGTTCATCGTCGTGCCCGGCACCTCCTTGGGCAGGCCTGCGAGCAGCAGCGACATGCGCGCGACGTTGCGGTTGTCCTCGCCCGCCTGGTTGGCGCAGCCATAGATCACGTCGTCGACCGCACCGAAATCCACTTGCCGGTTACGCTCGACCAGCGCCTTCAGCGGAACCGCGCCGAGATCGTCCGCACGGACCGAGGACAGCGTGCCGCCAAAGCGGCCGATCGGCGTGCGGACATAGGCACAGATGAAAGCTTCGCTCATCGTCGGATTCCTTATTCTGCGTCTCGCAGATCTTCAGCTTCGTCGCGCGATCAGCGGCCGTTGGCCTTGCGCCAGGCAGCGAAATCGAGCTTCGTCTGCTCCTCGGTCGCCGGATAGAGACCGAGGATGGAGCGGCCCTTCAGCACCTCCTCGGTGACGAAATCCTCGAAGGCAGTCATCTCGACGGCCTCGTCGGCCACCTCGTCAGCGAGGTGGGCAGGCACAACGATGACACCCTCCGCATCGCCGACGACGACATCGCCCGGAAAGACCGCGACATCGCCGCAGCCGATCGGGACATTGATGTCGATCGCTTGGTGCAGGGTCAGGTTGGTCGGGGAAGAAGGCCGGTTGTGATAGGTCGCGAAAGACAGCCTCGCGATCTCGGGCGAATCGCGAAAGCCGCCATCGGTGACGACGCCGGCGACACCGCGCTTCATCAGGCGGGAGACGAGGATGCCGCCGGCGGAAGCCGCACGCGGGTCCTTGCGGCTGTCGATCACCATCACCGCGCCGGGCGGGCAGTCCTCTACCGCCTTGCGCTGAGGGTGCGCACGATCCTGGAAGACGGAGAGCGGGTTGAGGTCTTCGCGCGCCGGGATGTAGCGCAGCGTGAAAGCCTCGCCGACCATGGTCCCGGCCTCGGGATTGAGCGGTCGAACGTCCTGGATGAACTGGTTGCGCAAGCCACGCTTGAACAGAGCGGTGCAGAGCGTCGCGACCGAGACCATGCGCAGCTTCTCGCGTGTTTCCGGCTTGAGCCTGGACATGCGTTCACCTCTCCCTGTGTCGCCGCCCGGTCAGGTCCGGCCAGTCTTGGTGAGGTGTTCTCGCCGTCCCTCCCGCCTTTGTAAAGGCGAAGCGGCGCGTGCCGGGCCCACGCCGCTCGCCTTGGTCCAGCCGGCCTCTATTTGCCCCAGCGCAGCGCCAGCGGGTCGAGTTCGCGCGCGAGCTCGATCAGGCCCTCGCGGGTCTTCGGGTGCAGCGGCGTCAGCGGATGGCGCACGGCCTCCGACTTGATGACGCCGCCTTCCTTCATCACCGCCTTGGCCGAGCGCAGGCCGCATTGGCGGTTCTCGTAATTGATGATCGGCAGCACGCGGGCATAGAGCGCCGCTGCCTGCTTGCGATCACCGGCCGCGTGGGCGGCGAGGATCGGCTTGATCAGGTCCGGGATCATCGCCGAGGTCATGGTGCCGGTCGCGCCGGCGTCGAGATCGGCCATCAGCGTGATCGCCTCCTCGCCGTCGAAGGGGCCGACCACGGCATCGCCACCGGCCTCGATCAGCGCGCGCAGCTTGTTCGCCGTGCCGGGCACCTCGATCTTGAAATAGCGGACGAGCGGGACTTCCTTCGCCAGCCGGATCATGAAGGGCACGGTCATGGTGACGCCGGAGAGCGGCGCGTCCTGCAGGATGATCGGAATGCCGCAGGCATCGGCCACCGCCTTGAAATGCTCGATCATGCCCTGCTCGTCGGCCTTGAGCAGCGCGCCGTGATAGGGCGGCATCATCATCAGCATCTTGGCGCCGGCAGCGGCAGCGGCCTTGGCGCGCGCGGCGGCGATGCGCGTCGAGAAATGCGAGGTCGTGACGATGACCGGCACGCGGCCCGCGACCTGCTCCAGCGAGAGCCGCATGACCTGCTCGCGCTCCTCGTCGGTGAGCAGGAACTGCTCCGAGAAATTGGCGAGGATGCAGATGCCGTCGACGCCCTGGTCGACCATCAGGTCCATGACGCGCTTGTTGCCCTCGATATCGAGGTCGCCGTTGTCGTGGAAGATGGTCGGCGCGATCGGCAGGATGCCCTTGTAGGGTTCGGTCATGGCGTCATCTCGTCTCAAGCGGCGGACAGGGAGGGGCTCAGACTGTGCTGGCGGCCTTGGTGCCGCGCAAGCGGCGGGCAATGCTGCCGACGACCGGCATGACCAGCAGCGCCAGACCGATCGACATCAGGGT
Organism: Hyphomicrobiales bacterium; assembly: GCA_930633495.1. NCBI lineage: Bacteria > Pseudomonadati > Pseudomonadota > Alphaproteobacteria > Hyphomicrobiales > Hyphomicrobiales bacterium. The sequence continues at coordinate 1,743,257 of CAKNFJ010000001.1, forward strand.
CGAGACCAGCGGGTTCGACCAGAAGATCGAGAGCGAGCCCTGGCTGAAGATCATCGATTGGCGGAAGGCGTCCTCCGCCTTGTCACCGATGACCATGGCGAGCACGAGCGGCGCGATAGGATAGTCGAGCTTCTTGAAGAGGTAGCCGACGAGCCCGAAGACCAGCGCGAGCCAGATGTCGAATTCCTTGTTCGCGGCGGTGAAGGCGCCGATGAAGCAGATCACCACGATGATCGGCCCGATGATCGAGAAGGGGATGCGCAGGATCGAGGCGAAGAGCGGCACCGTCGCCAGCACGACCACCACCGCGACGAGATTGCCGAGATACATCGAGGCGATCAGGCCCCAGACGAAATCCGGCCGGTCGGTGAAGAGCGTCGGGCCGGGATTGAGGCCCCAGATCATCAGCCCGCCCATCATCACCGCCGCGGTGGCGGAGCCGGGAATGCCGAGCGCCAGCATCGGCAACATGGCCGCAGAGCCCGCTGCATGGTCGGCGGTCTCCGGCGCGATCACGCCCTCGGGCTCGCCCTTGCCGAACTTCGCCGGGTTGCGCGAGGAGCGCTTGGCCATGGCGTAGCTCATGAAGGAGGCCGCCGTCGGCCCGCCGGGCGTGATGCCCATCCAGATGCCGATCAGCGAGGAGCGCAGCAAAGCGAACCAGTAGCGCGGCAGCTTGGCGGCGGTGCGCAGCACGTCACCGATGCGGACCTTGGCGGCGACGCCCTCGAATTTCAGCCCCTCCTCCATCGTCAGCAGCAATTCGCCGATGCCGAAGAGGCCGATGACCGCGATCAGGAAGCTGACGCCGGCAAGCAGCACGTCGAATTCGAAGGTGAGGCGGACATTGCCGGAGACCGAGTCCATGCCGATGGTGGCGAGCGCAAAACCAATCGCCATCGAGACGACGGTCTTGAAGGGCGAGGCGCCGCCGAGCCCGATGAAGCTCGCGAAGGTCATGAAATAGACGGCGAAATATTCGGGCGAGGAGAAACGCAGCGCGAATTTCGCGACCCAGCCGGAGAGCAGCGTGATCAGGATGACGCCGGCCATGGCGCCGAAGCCGGCCGAGAGGAAGGCGAAGGACAGCGCTTCCGTCGCCTTGCCCTGCTTGGCCATCGGATGGCCGTCGAAGGTCGTCGCGACCGATGAAGGCTCGCCGGGGATATTGAACAGGATCGAGGTGGTGGAGCCGCCGAAGAGCGCGCCCCAATAGAGCGACGTCAGCAGGATGATCGCCGAGACCGGGTCCATCGAGAAGGTCAGCGGCAGCAGCAGCGAGACGCCGTTGGGCGCGCCGAGCCCCGGCAGCACGCCGACGAGCACGCCGAGCAGCACGCCCGCCATCATCAGCAGGAGGTGGTGCGTGGTGAGCGCGACCGAGAAGCCGTGCATCAGGTTGGCGATGTTGTCCATGCGCTTGTTCCCGCCGCTTCAGAGGCCGATGAGCGGCTCGATCGGACCCTTGAGCAGGCCAATCTGGAAGAATTTTTCGAGGGCGAAGTAGAAGAACGCTGCCGTGGCGAAGGCCGTGACCAGGGTCGGCAGCCAGCCATAGCCCCCCTGAAAGCGCATCGCGAAGACGAGATAGAGGATCGTCGCGACATACATGCCAAGCGTCGCGCTCAGCACCACGAAGGCGATGAGCGGGAGCAGGAAGGCGAGCACGCGCTTGCCGCGTTCGGCATCGAGGAACGCCTCGGCGAGCGCGGCCTTGCCGGCGACGCGCTGACTGAGCGTGACGCCGAGCGTGCCGAGGCTCGCCAGCGCGATCAGCGCCCCTGCATAGAAGGGGAAGGCGCCGGGCTGCGGGCCCGAGGAATCCCAGCCGATGCCGAATTCGAGCGAGCCCTTCACGATGACGAGCCCGAAGACCAGCGTCAGGACGGCCGTCCCGATCTCTGCCCAGAAGCGGGTGATCATACGGTGGGTTCTCCCTTTCAGAGCTTGCGCGTCATGGCCGGGCTTGGCCCGGCCATCTCGGAAACCAGCCTTCTCGTCATGAGATTCCCGGGTCGGCGCATTGCGCCGCCCGGGAATGACGATCCCACCTTACTTCGCGACCCAGCCTTCGTTCTCGAAGACCTTCTTGTTCGCCGCCTCGTCCTTGGCGACGAAGTCCGTGAGCTCCTTGCCCTTCATGAACTTGGCGGTCTGGGCGGTGCGCTGCACAAACTCCTGCCATTCCGGAGTCTTGGAAACCTTCTCCAGGAGGTTGGCATAATAGCTCACCGCATCGGCCGGAACGTCCGCCGGCAGCCAGACGGTGCGCGGCATCTGGAAGGTATCGAGCGGCAGGCCAGCCTCCTTGCAAGTCGGAATGTCGCCCCAGCCCTTGCCCTCGAAGACCGGCTCACCCTTGGCGAGACGCACCGGCGAGAAGACGCAGAGCGGCTTCACCTGCCCGGCCTTCCACTGGCCGATATTCTCGTTGGGGTTGTTGGTGTTGGAGTCGATATGGCCGCCGGCGAGCTGCACGGCCGCGGCGCTGCCGCCCTGGAACGGCACATAGATCCACTTCACGCCGGTGGCGTCCTGGATCATCGAGGTCAGGGTCTGGTCGGTGTCCTTCGACTGGCTGCCGCCCATCTTGAAGCCCATGGGCTTGGCCTTGACCGCCTCGATATAGGCCTTGGCGTCGGCATAGGGGGCATCGCCCTTGACCCAGAGCAGGAACTCGTCGAGCGCCAGCGCCGCGACCGGCGTCAGATCCGAGACCTTGTAGCCGAGCTTGGCGACGTAAGGCAGGAGATAGGCGTTGTTGGTGCCGAAGATGACGCGGTTCGGATCGCCCTTGGCACCCTTGCCGTAGACATAACCCTCGGCGCCGGAACCACCGCCCTTGTTCACCACCACGATCGGCTGCTCGGTGAACTTGTGCTTGGTGATGATCGACTGGATCACGCGAGCGAAATTGTCGGTGCCACCGCCGGCGCCCGAGGTCACGACGAACTCGATCGGCTTGGTCGGCTCCCAGGCCTGCGCGGCACCGATGCCGCCGAGCGCGAGCGCGCCAGTGAACGCCGCCGAGATGGCAAAGGACTTCATGGTTTCTCTCCCTGGGGTTTGATCTTGCGAGGCCGCTCTTGCCGGCGGCTTTGTCGAGAAATCTGGAAAATCAGGCGGCGGCGCGGGCCCTGGCCTTGCCGTCCTGCGCCATCTTGATGGCGAGCGACAATGCGGCGCGGGTCGCACCAAGATTGGCGATGCCTTGGCCTGCGATCTCATAGGCCGTGCCATGGGCCGGCGTGCAGATCGGGAAGGGGAAACCTCCGATCAGGGTGACGCCACGGTCGAAGCCGATCAGCTTCATCGCGATCTGGCCCTGGTCGTGATACATCGTCAGCACGGCGTCGAAATCGCCGTTCTTCGCGCGCAGGAACACGGTGTCCGACGGGAACGGTCCTTCGACCGTGAAGCCCTTGGCCTTGGCCGCCTTCACGGCCGGCTCGATCGTCTCGATCTCGTCGCGGCCGAAATTGCCGCCGTCGCCGGCATGGGGATTGATGCCGGCGACCGCGATGCGCGGCGGGTTGAAGCCGGCCGCGCGCAGATTGGCATCGGCCAGCGTCAGCGCCCGCAGGATGCGCTCCTGCGTGATGTTCTGCGCCACTTCCGACAACGGGATATGCGAGGTGACGCGGGCGTTCCAGAGCTTGTCGAGAATGTTGAACTCGCTCGCCGCGCCCTCGAAGTCGATGGCGTCGCGCACGAAGCGGATCTCGTCGTCATAGCCGGGATAGGCGAAGCGCATCGCTGCCTTGTTGAAGGGCGTGAAGAACACCGCATCGGCCTGGCCCGAGGCGGCGAATTGCAGGGCGCGGCGGAAATTCTCGGTCGCGGCCTTGCCACCGGCCAGCGTCGCCGTGCCGCGCTTGAGATCGGCCGGGTCGTGGTTGGCGAGGTCGACGAAGACGGGCTTGTCGCCGAGCGGCAGCGCATCGCCGTCCTTCACCACCTGCACCTGCGGATCGGCGCCGCCATCCTTGATGCCGAGATCGAGCAGGCGCTTGTCGCCGAACACGACGTAACGCGCGGCGGCCCTGAGATCGGCTTCCGAGAGAATCCGCGCCGTCAGCTCCGGGCTGATGCCCGAGGGATCGCCCATCGCCACCGCGATCACCGGCAGGGCTTCGTTCATCCGCTCGCTCATGGCCGCACTCCGCTGCCTGGAATTGTCTGTCGGCCCTTTCGCTAACACAGGCACCGCGTCTCCTCAAGTATGCTGTATGCAGCATAACGAGATTGCTGTAATCATCGGAAAGGCGCCGGCCACGCCCTGACCGGCCGCGCCGGGAGGAGAACGATGAATTTCCACGCGCATTACGCCGGGATCACGGAGCCCGTCGAAACCTGCCTCGCCGGCAGCGGCAGCTTCGGCCGCAGCTATCTGGCGCAGTCGCGCCGGACGCGGCTGGTCAATGCGCGCATCGCGGTGGACATGACGGCGGAAGCCGCCGGACGCGCCTTCGCCGCCGCCGGCTTCGCGCCCTCCGACATTGCCCTGTGCGAAACCGCCGCCGAGGCGCGCGCCGCCTGGAGCAACGGCAAATGCATCGCAGCGTCCAGCCTCGACATCGTCCTCGACCTGCCTTTCCGGCTGCTCGTCGAGGCGACCGGCAGCCCGGAGGGCGCGACCGCCTACAGCCTCGCCGCCATCGATGCCGGCCGGCATGTCGCGCTGGTCTCGAAGGAAGCCGACAGCGTCGTCGGGCCGGGGCTGGCGCGGCTCGCCCGCGACAAGGGCGTGGTGGTGACGCCGGTCGATGGCGACCAGCCGAGCCTGCTGATCGCGCTCGCAAGCTGGGCCGAGGTGCTGGGCCTCGAGATCATCGCAGCCGGCAAGTCGAGCGAATACGACTTCGTCCTCGATGCCGCGACGGGCAACGTCACCTGCAATGGCGTGACGCACGCCCTGCCGGCTTTGCGCGATTATTGGCTACCGGGATCACGCTCCATCGTCGCCAATGCGGCGGAGCGGGCCCGCATCCTCGGCGAAGCCTTCCCGCTGCGCGCCGTGCCCGATCTCTGCGAGATGACGCTCGTCGCCAATGCGCTGGATTTCTCGGCCGACGCCGCCGGCTTCCATGCACCGCCGGCGCGCATCCCCGAATTGGCCGACCTCTTTGCCGAGCGCGGCGAGGGCGGGCTTCTGGGCGGGACGCGCCGCATCGACGTCTTCCACCATCTGCGACTGGCCGAGGAAGCGAGCTTCGCCGGCGGCGTCTTCATCGTCGTGCGCTGCGACAATGCCGAGACCTGGGAGATGCTCGCCGGCAAGGGCCATGTCGTCAGCCGCAGCGGCAAGGCGGCGGCGCTCTATCTGCCGCGCCACCTGCTCGGCGTGGAAGTCGCCACCTCCATTCTCGACGCCGCCGGCCTCGGCCGCTCGGGCTATGGCGAGGACTACCGACCAAGGCAGGATCTCGTCGCGGTAGCGCAGCGCGACCTCGCCGCAGGAACTGTCCTGAAGATGGGCGGGCACCATCACAGCATCGACGGCGTTGGGGCGGAGATCCGGCCCGCTGCATCGCTGGCAGCCGACCGCCCTGCCCCGTTCTATCTCGCCGCCGACCGGCCACTGGTGCGTGCCGTGAAGGCCGGCACGGCGATCTGCCTCGGCGATGTCGAGATCGCAGGCGATTCTGGATTGCTCGCGATGCGCCGGCGCCAGGACGCGCTCTTCGCTGCCGTTTGACAGTGTCGGCGCCACATGCCGTAACGGACTGGCCGAGAACAATGGAGCAGCGATGAGCGAGACGGCGGCCGACTATCCCCGGATCACGCGGCGGACCTTGCATGACGAGGTCCTGGAACGTGTGCGCGACATGATTATCGAGGGGCAACTCGCTCCCGGCCAGCGCATCAACGAGGGTCTCGTCGGAGCGCAACTCGGGGTGTCGCGCACACCGCTGCGCGAGGCGATCAAGACGCTCGCCAGCGAAGGGCTCGTCGAGATCCTGCCGGCAAAGGGGGCCATCGTCCGCAAGTTCTCGGCACGCGACCTCGCCGACATTCTGGAGGTCATCAAGAGCCTGGAGCAGCTCGGCGGCCGCATCGCCTGCGCCCAGGCCAGCGACGCGACCATCGAGGCGATCCACAAGCTCCATCGGGAGATGCTGGCGCTCTACGCCACCCGCGACCGGCTCGATTACTTCAAGCTGAACCAGGCCATCCACAGTGCGATCGTCGCGGCGTCCGGCAATCCGGTGCTGGCCGAGATGCACACCACGCTGCAGTCGCGCATCAAGCGTTTGCGCTTCGTCGGCAATGAAGGCCCGGAAAAATGGGCCGGCGCCGTCGCCGAGCATGAACAGATGATGGCCGCGCTGCTGAGGCGCGACGCCGACGCCCTCGCCGAGGCCATCGGCCGCCATATGGACACCACGCTGGTGCGGGTCCGCGAAGTGCTCTGAAAACCCGTTCGAACGGCGGCCTCCTCCCGACAGTCTAGGCACATGGGCTAGCTGGATTTTCAGAAGCTGATCCGAACCTTGTACGCGAGGTCATCCCGGACCGAGCGCGGCGAAGATCCGGGATGCCCCGCGCTTTTATCGGCCATAAGGCCATCTTCAGATCATGGTATTCCTCAGCAGCCGGGCTCCGGGGGCTCCAAGACCCCGGGGCAGGCTTGGGAAGCGGCCTATTCCCGCCGGCCGTTCGAGGCGTCGCGCAATCGTTTACCCACCCCCAGGGGCACGAAAAGCCCGCGGAAACGACTATTCGCCTCCTTCGACTTTCAATAAACTGTTGATCAAGGCGGCTCGGGAAGTTCGGTCCACGAAGCTTCCGATACACAGGGACCATCTTCCGCCCATGACGGCGGAGAGGCGTTCAAGGAGACATCCATGAAAAAGATTTTGTTGGCGACGCTGTCGGCCTCCGCGCTGATGGCGGCGCAGCCCCTGATGGCGAAGACGCTGGTCTATTGCTCGGAGGGCAGCCCCGAGAATTTCGCGCCGAGCGTGAACACGACCGGCACCTCCTTCGACGCGAATACCCAGATCTACGACACCATCGTCCAGTTCGAGCGCGGCGGCACCAAGGTCCAGCCCGGCTTGGCAGAGAAGTGGGACATCTCGGCCGACGGCCTGACCTACACCTTCCACCTGCGCAAGGGCGTGAAGTGGCACGCCAACAAGAACTTCAAGCCGACGCGCGACTTCAACGCCGACGACGTGATGTTCATGATCGAGCGGCAGTGGAAGGAGGATCACCCGTTCTTCAAGGTGACAAGCTCGAACCACTCCTACTTCAACGACATGGGCATGCCCAAGCTCTTGAAGTCGGTCGAGAAGGTCGATGACTACACGGTCAGGATCACGCTGAACCAGCCGGAGGCGCCGTTCCTCTCCGACCTCGCCATGCAGTACGCCAGCGTGCAGTCGAAAGAATACGCCGACGCGATGCTGAAGGCGGGCACGCCCGAGAAGATCGACCAGGAGCCGGTCGGCACCGGCCCGTTCTATCTGGTGCAGTACCAGAAGGACGCGATTATCCGCTACAAGGCCTTCCCCGAATACTGGGCCGGCAAAGCCAAGATCGACGACCTGATCTTCGCGATCACGCCGGACGCCTCGGTGCGCTGGGCCAAGCTCCAGAAGGGCGAATGCCATGTCATGCCCTATCCGAACCCCGCCGATCTCGACGCGATCAAGAAGGACGCCAATGTCCAGATCCTGGAGCAGCCGGGCCTGAACATCGGCTATCTCGCCTACAACACCACCAAGAAGCCCTTCGACGACGTCAAGGTGCGCCGCGCCATCAACAAGGCGATCAACAAGAAGGCGATCATCGACGCGGTCTATCTCTCCAGCGGCATCGCCGCGACCAACCCGATCCCGCCCTCGATGTGGTCCTACAACGAGACGATCAAGGACGACCCCTATGATCCGGAGGCGGCCAAGAAGGAGCTGGCCGAGGCCGGTTATCCGAACGGGCTGGAGATCGACCTCTGGGCGATGCCGGTGCAGCGCCCCTACAACCCGAACGCCAAGCGCATCGCCGAGCTGATGCAGGCCGACCTCGCCAAGGTCGGCGTCAAGGCCGAGATCAAGAGCTTCGAATGGGGCGAGTACCGCAAGCGCATGCAGGCGGGCGAGCACCAGACGGGCATGCTCGGCTGGACCGGCGACAATGGCGATCCGGACAACTTCCTGCACACGCTTCTGGGCTGCGACTCGGCCAAGACCAACGGCTCGAACGTCGCCAAATTCTGCTACAAGCCGTTCGAGGATCTCGTCGTGAAGGCGAAGACCGTGACCGACCAGGCCGAGCGCGAGAAGCTCTATCAGCAGGCCCAGGTGATCTTCAAGGAACAGTCGCCCTGGTTCACCATCGCGCATGCGGTGCAGCTGAAGCCCGTCCGCAAGGAGGTGAAGGACTTCAAGCTCTCGCCGTTCAGCCGCCACGTCTTCTACGGCGTCGATATCGGCAAGTGATGCCACAGCTCTGAATTTCGGTGCGGGCCGGGCATTTATTGCTCCGCCCGCACCCGCCTGATTTCGATCATTGCGTCATGGAAGCGCTGATATTTTCAGGTCTTGCGCGCATCGCAGCCGGCTACGGCGCATGCGACGCCAGAACCCACAGCTTTCGACGCGCCGTCCTTGATCTTTCTCCCGATCTGGTGTTTTGCGCTCCGCCAAAATTCGAACTTGAATAAAACGACAAGACGAGCCGCTGCGCAGGACGTGCCCCGGCCAAAATGACTGGCAGAACCATGCTGCGCTTCATCTTCACACGGCTGAGCCTGGTCATCCCGACCTTCATCGGCATCACGCTGCTGGCCTTCTTCCTAGTGCGACTCGTGCCGGGCGACCCGATCGAGACCATGGCCGGCGAGCGCGGCATCGACGCCGCCCGCCACGCCCAGCTTCTCACCGAATACGGGCTCGACCGGCCGCTGCTCGTCCAGTACGGCAAGTATATCGAGCGCGTGGTGCAGGGCGATCTCGGCAAGTCGATCGTCACCCGCGACAGCGTTCTCTCCGAGTTCGGCCAGCTCTTCCCGGCGACGATCGAGCTCGCGCTCTGCGCCATCATCATCGCGCTCCTCGTCGGCCTGCCGGCCGGCATCATCGCTGCGGTGAAGCGAAACTCGATCTTCGACCACGGCGTGATGGGCATCTCGCTGACCGGCTATTCGATGCCGATCTTCTGGTGGGGCCTGCTGCTGATCCTGCTGTTCTCGGTGCAGCTCGGCATCACGCCGGTCTCGGGCCGCATCGCGGTGCAGTATTTCATCGAGCCGGTCACCGGGTTCCTGACCATCGACAGCCTGCTCGCCGGCGACATCGACGCCTTCTGGTCGGCACTGTCGCATCTCATCCTGCCGGCCATCGTGCTCGGCACGGTGCCGCTCGCCGTCATCGCCCGCATGACGCGCTCGGCGATGCTGGAGGTGCTGGGCGAGGATTATATCCGCACGGCCCGCGCCAAGGGCATGGCGCCGATCCGGGTCGTCGCGCTGCATGCCTTGCGCAACGCGCTGATCCCGGTCGTCACCGTGATCGGCCTGCAGGTCGGCACGCTCTTCACCGGGGCGATCCTGACCGAGACGATCTTCTCCTGGCCAGGTGTCGGCAAATGGCTGATCGAGGCGATCAGCCGGCGCGACTATCCGGTCCTGCAAGGCGGCACCCTGCTGCTCGGCATGGTCGTGATGAGCGTGAACCTCATCGTCGATCTGCTCTACGGCCTGATCAATCCGCGCATCAGGCACGCCAAATGAACCGCCCCTCGTTTTGCAGCTCCCATTGGAGCCCTCGCCCATGAGCGCCCAAATCCTCGAAGCCCCCACCGCCGCGCCGAGCGTCGCCCCGCCGCATCCGCTGCGTGAATTCTGGACCTATTTCAGCGCCAATCGCGGCGCCGTCGCCGGCCTCGTCGTGATCGTGCTGGTGCTGCTCTGCGCGCTGTTCGCGCCGTGGATCGCGCCGCATGATCCGAACCTGACCAACAACGCCGTCTTCCTGAAGCCGCCGTTCTGGCAGGAGGGCGGCTCGCTCTCCTATCCGCTCGGCACCGACGCGATCGGCCGCGACATCCTCTCGCGCCTGCTCTTCGGCGCGCGGCTCTCGCTGGTGATCGGCATCGCGGTCGTCGCGCTCGCCATCGTCGTCGGCATCGTGCTCGGCCTCATCGCCGGCTACTTCAAGGGCATCGCCGACATCGCGATCATGCGCCTGATGGACATCTTGATGACGATGCCGAGCCTGCTGCTCGCCATCGTCATCGTCGCGATCCTCGGCCCCGGCCTGATGAACGCGATGCTGGCCGTCGCCATCGTCGTGCTGCCGCATTACGTCCGCATCACCCGCGCCGCCGTGATCACCGAATCCTCCAAGGATTATGTGATCGCGGCCAAGGTCAGCGGCGCGCAGACCGCCCGGCTGATGTTCTCCGAGATCCTACCGAACTGCGCCGCGCCGCTGATCGTGCAGGCGACGCTCGGCGTCTCGACCGCGATCCTCGACGCCGCCGCGCTCGGCTTCCTCGGCCTCGGCGCCCAGCCGCCGACCCCGGAATGGGGCACGATGCTCGCCGATGCGCGCGAATTCGTGCTGCGCGCCTGGTGGGTCGTCACCTTCCCGGGCCTTGCCATCCTCATCACCGTGCTCGCCTTCAACCTTCTCGGTGACGGCCTGCGCGATGCGCTCGACCCCAAGCTGAAGCGCTGATCCCATGCCCCTGCTCGAAATCGAAAACCTCAGCGTCGAATTCCCCACCTCCCAGGGGACGCTCCGCGCCGTCGACCGCATCGACCTCACCCTCGACGAGGGCGAGGTGCTCGGCGTGGTCGGCGAATCCGGCTCCGGCAAGAGCGTCACCATGCTCGCGTTGATGGGCCTCGTCGGCTATCCCGGCCGCGTCCGCGCCGACAAGCTGCGCTTCGACGGCCGCGACCTGCTCACCATGCCCGCCCGCGAGCGCCGCCAGCTCACCGGCAAGGACGTGGCGATGATCTTCCAGGAGCCGAGCACCAGCCTGAACCCCTGCTTCACCATCGGTTTCCAGCTCGCCGAGACGCTGAAGAAGCACGAGAGCATGGACGGCAAGGCGGCGAAGCGCCGCTCGATCGAGCTGCTCGAACAGGTCGGCATTCCCGCGCCGGAGAGCCGCCTCAAGGCCTTCCCGCATCAGATGTCCGGCGGCATGAACCAGCGCGTGATGATCGCGATGGCGATCGCCTGCAATCCGCGCCTGCTGATCGCCGACGAGCCGACCACGGCGCTCGACGTCACCATCCAGGCGCAGATCCTCGAATTGTTGATGACGCTGCAGCGCGAGCGCAATATGGCGCTGGTGCTCATCACCCATAATATGGGCGTCGTCGCCGAGACGGCGCAGCGCATCATGGTGATGTATGCCGGGCAGATCATGGAGGAGCGGAAGGTCGACGCGCTCTTCGCCGACCCGCAGCATCCCTATTCCGCTGCGCTGCTGGCGGCCCTGCCGGAGCGCAGCGAGAACGCGACGCGGCTCGCCACCATTCCCGGCATGGTGCCCGGCTTGAACGACCGGCCGCGAGGCTGTCTGTTCAGCCCGCGCTGCGCCTATGCGACGGATCATTCGCGCAACGTCCAGCCGGAGCTGCGCCCCTGGCGCGACGGGCATGTGCGTTGTCACTATCCGCTCGGCGATCCGCAACGCGACACCGAACGCGCCCGCGACGAAGCCGGCCGGGCGAAGGAGGCCGTGCGATGAGCAAGCCCGTCATCGAGGCGCGTGAACTCACGCAGATCTACCCGGTCAAGCAGGGGATCTTCCGCCCGCCCGCGCAATTGCAGGCGGTGAACAAGGTGTCCTTCTCGGTCGAGGCCGGAAAGACGCTGGCCGTCGTCGGCGAGTCCGGCTGCGGAAAATCGACGCTGGCGCGCATGGCCACGCTGATCGAGACGCCGACCTCGGGCGCGCTGACGCTGGACGGGCTCGACGCCGTCAACCCGCCCTCCAGCGAGCGCAAGCGCCTGCGCCGCACGGTGCAGCTCGTCTTCCAGAACCCCTATGGTTCGCTGAACCCGCGCAAGAAGGTCGGCACGATCCTGGAGGAACCGCTCAAGATCAACACCGATCTCTCCCCGGCCGAGCGCACCGAGAAGGCGCGCGCGATGATGGCCAAGGTGGGCCTGCGCCCCGAGCATTACGCCCGCTATCCGCACATGTTCTCGGGCGGCCAGCGCCAGCGCATCGCGATCGCCCGCGCGCTGATCCTCTCGCCCAAGGTCGTGGTGGCCGACGAGCCGGTCTCGGCGCTGGACATCTCGATCCAGGCGCAGGTGCTCAACCTGCTGGCCGATCTGCAGGAGGAGCTGAAGCTCGCCTATCTCTTCATCTCGCACGACCTCAGCGTCGTCCGGCACATCGCCCATGACGTGATGGTGATGTATCTCGGCAATGCGATCGAGCACGGCCCGAAGGAGCGGATCTACGCGCGGCCGCTGCACCCCTATACGCAGGCCCTGCTCGCCTCGACGCCGCGCGTCGGCGGAGGCAGGCGCGAGCGGATCGTGCTGCGCGGCGAGTTGCCCTCCCCGCTCAACCCGCCGAAGGGCTGCGTGTTCTCGACGCGCTGCCCGCATGTCACCGATCGCTGCCGGACGGAACGCCCGGAGAAGCGCGAAATCGACGGCCGGCAGGTCGCCTGCCATTTCGCCGAGGACTTCCTCGCCAAGGCGGCATGATCGATCCCGCTTCGGCAGGCCTTGCCGAAGCGCTCGCCGCCGCGATAGCTCTCGCTGCGCACGACCGGATCGATCGGTGGGTGCGGCGCGAGACGAAGCGAGGTCGAGATGTCCCTAGCGGCGAAACTGACGGAGCGCTTCCTGCGCTACGTCGCGGTCGAAAGCCAGAGCGACGCGCGGGCGACGAGCCTGCCCTCGACGCCCGGACAGCAGCGCCTCGCCGCACTCCTCGCCGAGGAGCTTCGTGCCCTCGGCCTTGCCGACATCGTCATCGACGACCACGCCACCGTCAGCGCCCGCAAGCCCGGCACATCTCCGGATGCGCCGCGCATCGGCTTCATCGCCCATCTCGACACCGTCGATGTCGGCCTTTCGCCGGTGATCCGCCCGCAGATCCTGCGGTTCGACGGGCAGGACCTCTGCCTCAACGAGGCGCTGGATATCTGGCTGCGCGTCGCCGACCATCCGCAGATCAAGCCCTGGACCGGCGCGGACGTCATCGTCAGCGACGGCACCAGCGTGCTCGGCGCCGACAACAAGGCGGCCATCGCGGCGGTGATGACGCTTCTAGCCGAGCTCTCGCCCGAGGATGCGCATGGCGACATCCTCGTCGCCTTCGTCCCGGACGAGGAGATCGGCCTGCGCGGCGCCAAGGCGCTCGACCTCTCCCGTTTCGCCTGCGATTTCGCCTACACGATCGATGCGTGCGAGCTCGGCGAGGTGGTGATCGAGAACTTCAACGCGGCGCAGGGCGATATCAGCTTCACCGGCGTGACCGCCCATCCGATGTCGGCCAAGGGCGTGCTGATCAACCCGCTGCTGATGGCGATGGATTTCATCGCCGAATTCGACCGGGGCGAGACGCCGGAGAACACCGAGGGACGCGAAGGCTATTTCTGGTTCACCGACATCGCCGCCGGCCAAAGCGAGGCCCGGCTCAAGGTGATGATCCGCGAGTTCGACAAGGCCCGGTTCGAAGAGCGCAAGCGCCGCATCGGCGAGGTCGCGGAGCGGATCGCGCAGCGCTATCCGAAAGGGCGGATCTCGTCCGAGGTCACCGATATCTACGGCAACATCCATGACAGCCTGGGCGACGACCGCCGCTCGGTCGAGCTGCTCTTCGCCGCACTGGACGCGCTGAAGATCGAGCCGAAGCCGATCCCGATGCGCGGCGGCACCGACGGAGCCGCGCTCTCGGCGCGCGGCCTGCCGACGCCGAACTTCTTCACCGGCGGCTGCAACTTCCACTCGCGTTACGAATTCTTGCCCGTGCCGGCCTTCGTGAAGGCCTATGAGACGGCCCGGACGATCTGCCTGCTGGCGGCACAGCGCGCCGGCTGAGCATCGGACCGAAAAGTAGGACCCGCTTTTCGGAAAAATCCGATGCCAAGACAAAATCTTAGGTCGCCACTTCACGTCCGATAGGACGCGCGGCGATTTAAGCCGGCACGCTACTCACTGCCTCGCCACCGGCGCAGTCACGGCATCGCCCGCGGCCTGACCGGCATCCGAGACCGAGCGCCCGACATGCTCGATCGTGTCGTTGAGATTCCGGCGCGTATGCGGGTCGACGACGGCAAGGGGCGCGGAAATTGCCAGCCCTGCCGCCGTCCCGACAGCCGCGGCGGTGCCGGCTGTCACCTGCATCAGGTGTTCTCCGAGGCCGACCCGCGAATCCGTGATCGACTGACCTTCGACCAGCCGCGTGCCGATCAGTTGCACGACCTCCGGGCTCTCCGCGAACTTGCCATGGTTCAGCTTGTCGCCGGACCGCAGCTTCGTCAGATTGACGACGGTCATGCCGGCCTTGGCCAGTTCGGTGCGGTATGGCTCGGTATCGGGATCGATCGCGCCGAGCCTCGCCGTGCTGCCCCAGACGCGGCGCGAGACGGCAAGCGCGCGGTCGTCCTGCGACACGAAGACCGTGAAGCGCGGCAGCTTACCGTGAATGTCGGCGATCTGACTTTGGAACACGTCGACATCGACGTCCGGCGCCGCGAGCATCACATTCGCGATCTTGGGCGGAATCTTCCCGTTCCTGATCGCCATCTGGCGCAACGCCTCCATCGTCACCCAATTCCCCATCGAATGGGCGAGGATCGAGACTTCTCCCACGGCCGGATCGCGTGCGAGATCCTGCAGCAGGTTCTCGAGCATGGTGCGGGAATAATTGCCGCTCTCGCGGTCATAGCCATAGGCGAAGACCGAGCCGCGCGACGGCCAGGTGAACAGGATCGGCACGACATCGGCAGAGGAATCGTGGACGATCTGGGCGAAGCGATAGACTGCATCCTCGAAGCGATTGTTGAAGCCGTGGATGAAGACCATCACCCGGCGCTTCGGCACTTTCAGCACGGCCTGGTGAAAACGTGCCACGGCCTGCGGCCGGTCAAGTCGGTCGACTTTCAGCGTCACGAAATCCGTTTCGGGATTGCCCGGCAGCCGGCTCGGCCACTGCACTTCGCCAACCTTGCGGTGGCTGTCCGGCGGGATCGAAACCGTCATCTCGACAAAGGCGGGCTTGCCGCGTTCGCCCGAGAACAGGACGCCGGCGTCCTGATCGGGCGCGCGCGTCGTCGCCACGAACATGGTCACCTTGCTCGTTCCGGGAACGCCGGCGCTCACCGGCAGAAGCACGCCCCTCACATCGCCGGCACAGCCTGCCAGCGTCAGAGCCATCGCAGCCGCACAGACAAGGCGAAACCTGCCCATACGCCAAAACGCAACCCGCATCCGTCCCCCACTACCGCTCACGACGCTTCGGAAGCCCATATCGCCGTATCACGCGGGATTGATGCACCGCCATGACAACTTGGAAAGAAGGCCGGGTTTCTGCCGCATGGTCAAGAGAGTCAGGGCAATTGCGGTATCGAGCCCTTCGATGTCCTGTAAATGACGATCGCCTGCTGGCGCGTTGCAACGCCAAATTTGCGCAGGATTTCGCTGACGTGATAGCGAATCGCCCGCTCCGAATTCCCGGTGATCGTGGCGATGACCGGGTTTGATTTCCCTTCGGCCATCCATTTGAGGATCTCCACCTGCAGGGTGGACAGAAGGCGAAGCGCGATCGCCTCGTCGGCGGATATCCCCGAACTCAGGCCGAGCATCTCGGCTTTGGCCAGAGATGCATCGGTCACGATCGCCGCCGCCAACTGATGGGACCGGCGAACCAGATGCGGCTCGAACGACAGCATCGCGACACCGCTGACGGCGCCGTCGGGATGATGCTTCGGCGACACCATCCAGGTGGCCATGCCCAGCGATCGCATGAAGTCGACGAAACTTTGCTTTCGGACCTCGGGATAGCCGTGCTCCAGGGTGTTCCACACGAAGCGTTCGCTGGAAGCAAAAACACGCTCCGTAATCGGGTCGACCTCTGCCCATCCCAGGTGTTCATAATCCTTCAGGAACGCTTCGGGGAACGTCGCCAGGGTCGGCTCGACGACCAGGCTGTTTCTGTCGTGCTTGCGCGAACTCAGATGGAAGCTGTCGAATCCGAGGGAACGGATGCCCGAAGACAGAGCCTGGAGAAGCTGTTCGCGATCGGTGGCCGCATGGATGGCGTCGGAGACGGCAACGAGGATTTGCAGAATCTCGGTGTCCAAATGGTCCTCGCCAGCCGCCAAGCGCACGGGACGATACACGACGGCCTCATGTCGTGGATACCCGGTGACGGATGCCTGTCGCCGCTGAGCCGCTTCGGACCGGCTCCGGTCGCGAAACAACAGCCTCCCCCGGCGATCCCCGGTTGAATTGGTCCACTCTGAACCAGGTCTTTTGGCAGACAGGAGGATCGCAAGGCCGAAGAAGCGCCGCAGACCGAAGAGGTTGTCGCGAAGCTGCGCCCGGTCGATCGGCACAACGGAGGCGAGCGACGACCGCTGGCGTCGAAAACTCGGCCGCTGAAGACGAATCGGGAGAAGCGGATGAAGGATCCCCATGCCGAGAATGCCTGCCTTCGCCGTGCAGTCACGGATCTGACTCTCGACAAGCTGAGCCCGAAGAAGGCGGCTTCGGGACAACGGCGAGTCCCACCGTGTCTCACGGGACCGAGCAGATTTCGCTGCTGTTTTCATGCGTCAGGACGACGCTTCCGGCCGCCGCATCGGCGCGACACCTCCAGCTACCGCCGGAAGGAGGTGGCCGGGTCTGAATGTCGTCGATACGGGCAGACCGTCGCGGCCCACGAGCGCTCAGGCGCTGTAGATGGCCTGCATGGCGTCGTGGAGCTTCAGCGCGAGTTCTGACGCAACGTAGCGCCCCGTCACGACTTCGATATACACGCCGGTCTTCGCCGATCGGGCCGCCGCGAGTGCAGCGTCGAGTTCCGCGCAGTTCGTCACTTTCAGCGTGAGCCAGTCGTCGCAGCCGAGCGCGTGCGGCAGCGCGGTATAGTTCCACGGCGCGAGGTCGTTATAAGGGATCTCCGGGTCTTTGCAGAGCAGGCGCTCGATCAGGTAGCCGTCATTGTTGAGCACGAAGACGATCGGCTTGAGCCCAAGCCGTCCGAACTGGCCGATCTCCTGAGCGGTGAGCTGGTGCGAGCCCTCGCCCGTGACCAGCACCGCCCGTCTGTCGGGCGCGGCGACCGCCGCTCCGACCGCCGCCGGCGTCGCCCAGCCGATCGAACCCCACAAAGTCTGGTTGTGGAAGCTCGCCCCCCGGGGCAGCCACGCGAAGCCCAGCCCCATCGAGGCGGTCCCGGTTTCGGCGACCAGAATGTCGCCCTCGGCCAGGAAGCCCGCCCAGCGCGGATAGAGCGCAGCCGCATCGATCGATGCCTCGCCATCCCCCGATGCCGGGCCAAACATACCCGGCTTACGTCGCGGCCAGTCGCGACGCGTCAGCCGATCGGCCAGACCCGCAAGGACGTCGCCGATCTCGAAATTGACATAGGTCTTCGGGCCGATCGTCACGCGATGATGGCCGAGGGTGATCGTCCTCGCCGGGTCGAGCCGGGCGGTGAAGGCGCCGGTATTGAAGTCGGTGAGCGGCGCGCCGATGTCGAGCACCAGATCGGCGCCCTCGACGCAGTTCCGGACCTCCGGTTCGAGGAGGGTGCCGTCATACATCCCGATATAGTTCGGATGGCGTTCGTCGATCACCGACTTGCCCATGAACATCGTCGCATAGGGCAGTCCGGAGGCGTCGAGCAGCGCCTCGAATGTTTGCGCATGGCCGCAGCGCCCGATCAGCATTCCGGCCAGCGCCACGGCTGATTTCGCCCGTCCGACGGCGTCTGCAATCGCGGCGACCACCGTCTCCAGCGTTTCGGGATTGCTCGCGGGCAGCGGGATCGGGGTGGCCGTGCCGATCACCGGCATCAATGCCAGATCGGCCGGGAAAGCCATGTAGACCGGCCTGCAGTGGTAGAGCGCGGCATAGATCAGGCGCTCGGTCTCCTGGGCCGCGTTCTCCGGCGTCAGCACCGCGTGAGCGGCGACAACAGGGTCGCTCATCCGGCGAAACAGATCGTATTCGCCATTGCCAAGCGTGTGATGCGCCAGCTTGCGGCCCGCCTGGGTCGCCATGTTCGGCATGCCGACGAGATGGAACACCGGCAGATGCTCGGCATAGGCTCCCGCGACGGCATTGATAGCGCTCAGCTCGCCGACGCCATAGGTGGTGCAGACGGCGCCGACGCCCTTGATGCGGGCATAGCCGTCGGCCGCATATCCGGCATTCAGCTCATTGGTGCAGCCGACCCACCGGATATCGCGGCTGTTGCAGATGGCGTCGTTGACCGGAAAGGCATAGTCGCCGGGCACGCCGAAGATATCGTCGACGCCGATTGCCTTGAGGCGAGACAGGACGTGTTCGATGACAGTCAGGGTCATGGATGTTCTCCGTCAGTTCGATTTGGCGGGAACTGGGGAATGCGGGCGCGGCGCTCCCGCGGATTGGAGGAAATCCCGGGGAGTGGAAGCTCGCTCCCCGGAGAGCCTTCAGAACGACGAAGCCTTGGCGAGCGTGTGGGAATAGACGGGCACGCTGAGGCCTTCGATGGCCGATTGCTGCTGCGCGCCGAACACGTCGCGCTCGTCGGGAGAGGCCGAGATGTTCGACCTGTCGACCGAGATCTTGATCGCGTTGCAGCTGTCGACGAAGAAGGTTCCGACAATGCGATCCAGCGGCAGCCCGAGAACCTCGGCGATGTTCTCCCGCGTGAACACATTCGAGTTCAACGCGATCTCGTAATTTTCACCCGAGGTGAAGACCACGTCGAAGGTGAGGCGGTTGATGCCTGCGTCCTTCGAGCGGATGACGACGGCCATGTCGAGCAGCCGGTGATCGCCGACATGGTTCCCGGATACGGGCGTCTTCTGGATCAGCGACAGGGTGCGGTCATCGAGATTGCCGGGATATCCGGTCTCGCCAATGTCGAAATAGCGCGGCCGCGCCTCGCCGGTCTTCGTCCAATGAGCTCCCGTCGCGTCGAAATAGGCAATCGGGAACATCTCGTTCTTGATTACCTCCTCGTTCTGCAGGAGGTGATACAGCGACCATTCATAAGCGTCAGGAGCATCCAACCCGATCAGCGAGCCTGATTTCGGCGTGATGAGATCCGTAATTCGCGCCACCTCGGCAGCGTGGCGCGTCGCCAACGCCCCCGCGTCGCGGTCGATGGTGCGCACGAGGATCGCCGGCGCGGTCTCGTCGGCGTCGATAATCCGGTAAGTTGCATTCTCCAGCGCCTTCGGGAACTCGTGTTCGATCAGCTCGATCACGGCCTGCTTGATCTTCGCGTAGTTGGCGAAGAACACGGGGTCGCGGGTGCCGCTGGGCACGATGGCGCCGTAGCTGCCGTCTTCCCGCCGGAAGCTGACGAGGTTGGGCGAGAGCGGATAGGCGATGTTGCCGGCCGTCGCCTTGCGCCCGGCATAGCCGTAATGGATCAGGTAGTGGGTGAGCAGGCTCGCCAGCATCACTGCCGCCGCCTCATTCTGCGCCGTCGTCTCGATGATGATGCCGAGCTCGCGCTGGCCGGCAGCGACCGGCCGGGCCTGCACGCCGTTGCGGCCATAGACCAGAATCTCGGCCGGAACCTTCGCCAGATCAGCCGGATCGATATGGAGCAGCGACACCTTGCGGGCTCCGAGACGGCGCGCACCTTCGAGCTTGATGCTCCATGGCCAGGGCTTCTGCGAGCGCACGAAACGGCTGCCGCGAATGCCTGCCGTCCGCGCATCCCGTGCGAAGAAGCTGGTCTGCTCCATCGCAAGGATACCCTCGGGATAGAACTGGAGCTGCGGGTGGCTCTCCTCGTAGAGCGAATGCGCGGCGATCGAGTAGGAGGTGCAGCGCCGGGCCGGATTGGGGGCGACGAACAGTGCCGAGCCGTCGTCGTAGATCTCGGCCACGAGACAATCGGACGGCGTTCCCGGATCGCAGGCCAGCGCCCCGCATTCGAGGACATGCCCGACGTGATAGGCGAGGCCCGCATCGATGCCGCGGCGGACCATGTCGGAGGCGAACAGCGCGACGTCACAGGCACGGCCGGCGAAGATGTACTGCGCGCCGCTCTCCAGCGCGGTGATCAGCGGATGAATGCCCATCTGGCCAACGATGGTGCTTTCGCGCAGGCCCGTCTCGTCGAGCTCCGGACCGACCCCGGTCGGGCGCAGCGCTCCGGCCTTGAGTTCGGAGATGACGGTCTCCGGATCGAGCTCGGCGCCGATCGTGGCGACCTTCGCATTGGCGATCCCGAGTTCGGCGAAGACCTCCTTGGCGATATCGAGCATATAGGCGAGGTTGCGGTCGCCGCCGGCCATGCCGCAGCTGCCGAGGATGACCGGCACGCCGAGCCGGGCGCCGGCCTGGACCATGTGCAGATAGTCCTGCTTGACGGCCTCGCGTTCGAAATATTCCGTGCCGGTGCCGAGGTAATAGGGGCCGGCATCCATCGAGCCGGCGTCGGATACGATCGCGTCGACGCGGCCCTTCAGCGCTTCGTCGAGAGATTCCTTCGGGTAGCCGTATCCCAGCGCACCACATGCGGAGACCACGCGGTAGATCAGATTTGCCATTGCCTCGATCCTTCGATGCCGGGAGCCGGTATCGGCTCGCCTTCACTCGACCGCAGACAAATCCCGACCTTGCGAGCGGCACAAATACCGTCTCGATACCGGCCTATATCGAATCCTGATCGCTGCCCCGCGCCGGGCCGCTCGATATCTGCGCCCCATATTCGCCAGCCGGGAGGAGGCGGCGCTGCCTTGCCGGGCGGGAGTCCAGGCCATATCGCCAGCTTATAACTGGATCGCGAAGCGGACTTTGTACCCGGCTCGGCCGGCTCATAGGATGAGCCAAACCAATATGGGGAGGACGCAGATGGCACTTGGTTCAGCCTTGAAGGCTTTCATGATGGCCGCCGCTACCGCCGTGGCAATCGTCAGCGCCATGCCGTCGGCATCGGCCGCCCCGGTCTATCCCGACGACTACAAGACGCTGGTGGAGCAATCCAAATCGGAGAGCGGCGTTCTCGTTTATTCGGTGATCGCCGCATCCAACTGGAGTCACACGCTCGCCGGCTTCAGGAAGAAGTACCCCTGGATCAAGGTCGAGACCCTCGATCTCTCCAACGAGATCTGGGATCGCTATTACACCGAGCGCGCGACGAACGCGCGCACCACCGATCTCATCGTCGCCTTCGGCGTCGACCGCTGGCTGCAGTTCCTCGATAAGGGCGAAGCCGTCGATTATAAATCACCGGAGGCCGCCGGCCTCGCGGATTGGGTCAATCCCAAGCCCGGCCTGTTCTCGCTGTCGGTCGATCCGGTGCTGATCATCTGGAACAAGGCGCTGGCCGGAGGCAAGACCTTCGACAGCATGACCGGCCTCGCCGACGCAGCCAAGGAGAATGCCGGCAAATGGACCGGCCGGCTCGGCACCTACGACGCCGGCGCCGGCTCGTTGACTGCGACCTTCCTCGCCGGCTGGGCTCAGATGCAGGGCGAGAAGGCCTGGCCGATCCTCGACCAACTCGGGCCCCTGTCCAAGGTCGAGCGTTCCGGCGGCACGATGACGGAGAAGACGCTGAACGGCGAATATGTCGCGTCCTACATGGTCGGCGCCGCCGGCTTCTACCCGCGCCTGCGCGACGACGCGATCCGCGCCGCCATGGGCTGGAGCTTCATGAAGGACGGCCAGGTCGCCTTTCCCCGCGGCATCGCCATCACCAAGGGCGCGCGCAGCCCGGCATCAGCCAAGCTGCTGCTCGATTATTCCCTGTCGCGGGAAGGCCAGGTCGGCTTCGGACAGGGCGGTCTCACGCCGATACGCGACGATATCACCAAGGACGAGATCCCGATCGCCCCACTGTCGGAAATCAAGGCCATCGTCGGCGAGACGAACTTCCATGTGCTCGGTTACGATCAGGAGTTCGTTGCGGCGATGGAGCCCTTCGTCGCGCGCTGGCGCAAAGCTTTCAAGCGCTAGGCGGCCCCGCTCATGTCGACCCAGCCAGCAGAGGCGCTCCGGTGGGAAACGGCGGCACCCCGCCGCCCTGCCAGCCCGATCGGCCTCGACCGCATCGTTCAATACGCCACCGCGCTGCTGGTCCTCGCGCTGGTCGTCCTGCCGCTTGCGCCGACAGTCTATCAATCCTTCCGCGACCTGCCGCTCTATGACAGTGGCGGCACGCTCACTCTCTCTGCCTATGCGCGCCTTCTCGGCAGCCGAGAATTCTTGGTGGCGCTGGGTAACACGCTGACCGTTGCGGTCGGTGCGACCCTGCTGGCGCAGATTCTGGGCGTCTGCTGCGCGCTCGTCGTTGCCCGCACGGACATGCCGGCACGCCGCTTCGTCGGCTCTCTGATGCTGTGGCCGCTCTATCTGAGCCAGCTCGTGCTGGCGCTGGGCTGGATCGTCGCCTATGGGCCGAGCGGCCTCGTCACGCTCTGGCTGGGGCAATGGCTCGGCAGCCCTCCGTGGAATCTCTATTCGCTGGGCGGGCTCACCATCGTGGCCGGCTGCTCGCTGGCGCCGCTGACCTATATGTATTGCGTCGACGCCGCCCGCACCGTCGATCCCGCTCTCGAAGACGCGATGCGCATGTCGGGCGCCGGTCCGCTGCGCGCCCTCTTCGCCGTCACGGTGCCGCTGATCCGCCCGGCCCTGACGGCCAGCCTGGTGCTGAACTTCGTGCTCTGCCTGGAGCTCTTCTCGCTGCCGCTGCTGCTCGGCGTCCCCAGCGGCTACGAGTTCCTGACGACCTTCATCTACAGCCACGGCTTCGAGGCCTCCCCCCCGGACCATGCGCTGGTCGGCGCCTTGGCGGTCGTCCTGCTGCTGATCGCCTCGCTGCTGGTAATGGTCCAGGGCAAGCTGGTCGGTGACCGGCGGCGCTTCGTCACGGTGAGCGGCAAGGCCGGACAACGCCGGCTCGCGCCGTTGGGCGCCTGGCGCTGGCCGCTGGCGGGGTTTGCACTGGCCTATATCGGCCTGACCACGGTCGTCGTGATCGGCTGCCTCGTGCTGCGCGCCTTCACCAGTGCGCTCTCGCCCTACGTCCCCCTGCAGGAGGCGCTGACGCTCTCGAACTTCACGGTCCTACTCGACGATCCGGCGACGCTGCGCGCCATCGTCAACACCGTCACGACGGCCGTTGCCGTCGGCGTTATCGGAACGCTTCTTGCCGTCGGGGCCGCCCTCGTCGCCACCCGCTCCACCATGCCGGGCCGCCGCCTGCTCGAATTCGCGGCGCTGTATCCGCGCGCGGTGCCCGGCATCCTGATCGGCATGGGCGTGCTCTGGGCGGCGGCCTTCCTGCCGCCGGTGGCCTGGCTGCAGAACACGATCGGTATCCTGGTCCTGGCCTTCGTCATCCGCCACCTGCCGGTCGGCTATGCGGCGATCCAGAGCATGCTCGTCCAGATCAGTGCGGACCACGATCGTGCGGCGCGCATGTGCGGCGCCTCCTGGCTGGAGGCGATGCGCTCGGCGGTGGCGCCGCAATTGCGGCCGGCGCTGGTCACCTCCTTCGCACTGCTCGCGATGCATGCCGTGAAGGAATACGCCGTCGCCGTGTTCCTGTTCGGGCCCGGCAGCGAAATCCTCGGAACCACCATGCTGACGCAATGGATCCAGGGCGAATACGGCCCCGTCGCCGCGCTCGCCGTGGTCCAGATCGTACTGATCGTGGTCCTACTCGCCGCCTTCCGACGTTTCCTGGGAACACGCGCCCATGTCTGAGATCGTCATCGCCAACCTGAACAAGCGCTACGGCAAGGTCGCGGCCGTGAAGGACCTGTCGCTGACGATCGCCGAGGGCGAAATGGTGACGCTGCTCGGCCCGTCCGGCTGCGGCAAGAGCACGACGCTCGGAGCCCTGGCCGGGCTGGAAGCGCCGACCTCGGGCAAGATTCGTGTCGGCAATGCCGTGTTCTTCGACAGCGAAGCCGGCATCCATCTCCCGCCGGAGCGCCGTGACTGCGGCATGGTCTTCCAGTCCTATGCGCTGTGGCCACACATGACGGTCGAGCAGAATTGCGCCTATCCGCTCAAGCTGCGGAAAGTGCCGCGCGCCCAGCGCCGCGACCGGGTGATGGAGGCCCTCGCGCTGGTGGAGATGGCCCATCTCGTCGACCGCTATCCGCACGAGCTTTCGGGCGGACAGCAGCAGCGCGTCGCGCTGGCCCGCACGCTGGTCTTCAAGCCGCGCGTCCTGCTGCTCGACGAGCCCCTGTCCAATCTCGACGCCAAGCTGCGCGACCGGGCCAGGGCCTGGCTGAAATCGCTGCAGAAGAAGATCGGGCTGACGACGCTGTTCGTGACGCATGACCAGACCGAGGCGCTCTCGATGAGCGACCGCGTCGCGGTGATGAACCAGGGGCATCTGGTGCAGATCGATACCCCCCGCAACATCTACGAGCGCCCGGCCGACCGTTTCGTGGCCGATTTCATCGGCACCATGAATTTCGTCACGGGGCAGCGCGCTCGCGGCGGCGGGAGCATCATACTTTCGGACGGGCAGCACATCCCGCTTCCCGCCGGGCAAGCCGAGGCGGCGGTTGACGGCGCCGACCTGACCCTGGCGCTCAGGCCCGAGCGGCTGTTCATCGATCCGCTGCCTTCATCCCGGGACACGCTGGAAGGCCGCATCCTCGACAGCAACTATCTCGGCAACCGCTTTTCCTATCAGGTCGAGATCGCCGGGCAGGTGCTCCGGGTCGAGAGCGAGTGCGAATATCGACCGGGACCGGCGCGCCTGGCCGTGGATACTGTCGGAGCCGGCGTTTTCCCCGCCGAAAGCGGAGCGCGCCTGCCGTGATGCCGCCCCTGCCGCGCTGCATGCTCTTCGTACCGGCCCTCGCGCCGGAGCGCTTCGCCAAGGCGCTCGCCTCGGGGGCGGACACCATCTGCATCGACCTCGAGGATGCGATCGCCCCGAGCCGCAAGGCGGAGGCGCGCGAAACGCTGATCGCCTACCTTTCCAACCTGGATAGGCCGGACCCGCGCATCTGGCTGCGCATCAATGCCGCTGAGACCAAGGAAGGCCAGGATGACCTCGCCGCGCTGGAGGAACTCGACCGGCCGCTGTCGCTGCTGCTCCCGAAGGTCGAGGCTGCGGGCGGCCTTCACGCCGTCGGAGCGCGGCTCGGTGGCGGAACCCGCTTGATTGCCATCGTCGAAACTGCACTCGGGCTTTCACAGGTGGAGACGCTTGCGCATACGGGCGAGCCGCTCGCGGGGCTTCTCTTCGGGCCGGGCGATCTCTCCGCCTCGCTCGGATGCGCTCCGGCCTGGGACGCCCTGCTTTATGCGCGCAGCCGTACCGTCCTGGCGGCAAGAACCGCAGGCATCGGGGTCATCGACGGGCCGTATTTCGATCTGGCCGATGCCGCTGGGGCAGGCAGCGAAGCTGCGGCGGCGGCAGCATTGGGCTTCGACGGCAAGGTCGCGGTCCATCCACTCCAGGTCGCGCCGATCATGGCAGGTTTCATGCCCAGCGGGGACGAGATCAGCCGGGCCCGGCGCATCCTCGACATCTTCGCGGACGAGCGTGTCGGTGTCGCCATGATCGACGGCCGGCTCGTCGACGGTCCCTTGATCGAGAATGCCCGGCGCGTGATAAGACAAGCGGGGGAGGCAACGTAGGCTCGGATGAGAAGCCCCCCTTCCGTCACCAGGGGACCGAGCATTTGGCGATACAGCTCCGACATCTGAATTATTTCGTTCATATCGTCGATGCCGGCAGCTTTTCCCGCGCCGCCACAGTCGCCAACATCGCCCAGCCGGCTCTCAGCCAGCAGATCGCCGGGCTTGAGCTCGAGCTCGGCGTCAAGCTGCTGACGCGCAGCGCGCGCGGTGTCACGCCGACCGACGCCGGCCTTGTCCTCTACCGCCAGGCCTGCTCGATCCGGCGGCAGATCGACCAGATTCCGGCGCTCGTGCGCGCAACGGAACAGGAACCGACCGGGTCGGTCTCGCTCGGCATGCCGCAAACACTCGCGGCCCGGGTTGGCTCCGCCTTCGTTGCCGCCTGCCGGCAGAAATTCCCCAGGTTGCTGCTGCGACTCATGGAGGGAGCCAGCGTGCAGCTGCGCGACAACCTGACGGCAAGCCGGGTCGATATCTCGCTGATCCACGAACAGACCGACATTCCCGGCCTTGCCTATCGGCCGATCTTCCATCAGGCGCTGTTCGCGCTCGCCCGCAGGGACCGCGAGGGCCCGGACGGCGACACCATCGATCTCGAAGACCTGATGCGACGGCCGCTGGTCCTGCCGACCGCACCCAATGCGGTCCGCGACAAGGTCGACGCGGCGCTGGCGGAACGGAAGCTGAGGCCGACGATCGTCGCCGAGCTCAACAGTTTCCACGGCATCCTCGACGTCGTGCGCGACGATGCCGTCTATACAATCCTGCCCTGGCCCGCGACCGAGGAGACGCTCGGCGGCAGCGATTTCAGGGCCTGGATGATCGAGCCGCGGCTAGAGATCACCACCTCTTTCGCCGTCTCGACCCTGACGCCGGTCAGTGGAGCCGCCTTCATTGTGCAGGAGTTCTTCGTCGAGTTCCTCGCCGAGAAGGTCCGCGCCGAGAAGTGGATCGGCGCCCGTCTCGATGAGAGCTATCGCGCGGCCTTATAGCCGAACCGCCAAACACTATTGGTTCCACCCCGCAAGCCGAGGCTACGAAAGAACGGCAAGCCCACGGAACAGGACGACGATGCAAAAGGCCGACTACGCCCCTGACGCGCGCTGCCCGCTGGATGGCGTGCGCGTGATCGACATGTCTCATCTTGTCGCCGGCAATATGCTGACGCAGGTGCTGGCGGATCTGGGGGCCGACGTCATCAAGATCGAGCCGCCGCAGGGCGATACGTTGCGGGCCTGGAAGGAAAACGGCGTCGCCGTGCAGTGGAAGGTCTATGGCCGCAACAAGCGCAGCATCGCCATAGACCTCAAGCACGCCGGCGGACGGCGCATCTTCGAAGCCCTGGTGCGGAGCGGCGCGATTCTCGTCGAGAACTTCCGGCCGGGCACGCTGGAGAAGCTCGGCTACGGCCCTGACGTCCTGCTCGGCCTCAATCCCGCGCTCGTCATCACCCGGCTGAGCGGCTGGGGGCAGACCGGGCCATACCGGGACCGCCCCGGCTTCGGCACCCTCGTCGAGGCGTTTTCGGGTTTCGCGCACAAGAACGGCTTCCCGGACAAGCCCCCGGCCCTGCCCAATCTCGGACTGGCCGACAGCGTTGCCGGCCTCTACGGCGCAGCGGCGACGCTAACGGCCCTGCGGCATGTCGAGGTCGCCGGCGGAAGCGGTCAGGTCGTGGACGTGTCGCTGCTCGAGCCGATCTACTCGATCCTCGGTGCCGATGCCGCCGTTCACCGGGCGAGCGGGCGTATTCCGAGCCGGCACGGCAACAGCACCCCGCTGTCATCGCCCCGCAATCTCTATCGCTCCCGCGACGACAAGTATCTGGCGATCTCCGGCTCGACGCAGGCGATGACCGAGCGCCTGCTGCATGCCATCGGCAGGCCCGAACTGATCGCCGACCCGCGCTTCCGCACCAATGCCGACAGGGTTGCCCATGCCGAGGCGCTCGACCGTGAGATCCAGGCCTTCATCGGCCTGCGGACGCTCGACGAGAATCTCGCCTATTTCGGCGCCGCAGGAGTGACCGCAGGGCCGGTCCATGACGGAGTCACGGTGACCACGGACCCGCATATGATCGAACGCGGCTCGGTCCTCGAATTTCCCGACGACGAGCTGTCGGGCCTGCCGATGCATGCGGTGGTGCCTCGCCTGTCGCAGACGCCCGGCGCGATCCGCCGCCCGGCGCCTGCCCTCGATGAGCATGCCGCCGAAATCCTGCGGGAACTCGGCTTCGAGCAAGATCCCCGGCAGTAGAGGCAGGCGACGCTCTCGAACTTGAGTTGATCTGTCCGTCGCTTCGCCACTGGGGGGCTGACGAGGGGCGAACTCCGGCTCGTGCGAAACACGATCAACGAGGTAGCTATCCGGACTGGCCGGTCGTCCGGCGGCCCTGGTCCATCCGCACCTGCGGAAGCATACGGCTAGAGCATTTCCGCTGATTGTTGAATCGATTGTGATGAGACGCGCGCAGCTTCGGCTGCTTCAACCTCCGTATTGAGGGAGGTTGGCGGTGGCGCGAGCTCTGAGTGACGATCTTCGTGTGCGTGTCGTGAAGGCCTCGTCGGACGGTCTCTCGGCCCGTCAGGCGGCTGCGCGGTTTGGCGTCGGGATTTCGACGGCGATCCGATGGATTGCGCGAGCCAGAACGGGAGAGTTGGCCGCGCGGGCACAAGGCAGGCGTCGCGGCTCGAGCCTTGTCAACGGCGGTCGGATTCCAGGCCAGCGTGGCGGAGTAAAAGCAGGCCAGCGGCGCTGTTTGGCGGATATGGCAAGGGCCCCGATCGGGGCCCTTGCCATATCGCGCTGCCGGGGGTGATCAGGCGATGATCTCACCGGTTTCGGGATCGGCTTCGTCGGGGGTGGCCTGGTTTTGCTCCGCCGCGGCGGTGGCGCGCCGGCGGCCGGCGGATTGTTTGAGGCGGTAGCTGTCGCCGTTCATGGCCAGGATGCTGACGTGGTGGGTCAGGCGGTCGAGCAGCGCCCCGGTCAGTCGCTCCGATCCCAGGACGGACGTCCAGTCCTCGAAGGGCAGGTTCGAGGTGACGATGGTCGAGCCCCGCTCGTAACGCTGCGAGAAGACCTCGAACAGGAGCTCGGCACCGGTCGGCGACAGCGGCACATAGCCGAGCTCGTCGACAATCAGCAGCTTGACCGCCTGCAACTCGCGCTGGAGCCTGAGCAGACGCTTCTCGTCGCGGGCCTCGAGGAGCTGGCTGACCAGGGACGCCGCTGTGGTGAACGCGACGGAGAAGCCCTTCTGGCAAGCGACCAGCCCCAGCGCGAGAGCGACATGGGTCTTGCCCGTGCCGCTGTTGCCGAGCGCGATGATGTTCTCCCGGCGCAGGATGTAGCCGCAGCGCGCCAGCTCCAGCACGAGCATCTTGTTGAGGCTTGGGATCGCCGTGAAGTCGAAGGTGTCGAAGCTCTTCACCGCCGGGAAGCGCGGCGCCCGGATCCGCCGCTCGACCGTCCGTCGCTCTCGGTCGATCAGTTCGAGCTCGATCAGCCGCAGCAGATAGCGGGGATGATCGACGCCGTCGCGGGCGCATTCCCGCGCAACCTTGTCGTATTCGCGCAGGACGGTGGGCAGCTTCAGTTGCTTGAGATGGTGCGCCAGCAGGACCTGCGGCGTCCCCGCGGTGGCGCTCGCCGGCATCGTCTCCTTCGTCACGCCGCGGCTCCCGGCAGGAGCACGGCATAGTCAGCGGCCGAGGTCGTCTTCACCGCCGTCTTCGGCAGATGCGGATAGGCCGCCAGGTCGAGACGGGCCGGACGTCGTTCCAGACGCGCCAGCGCGATCAACTTCACCGCATCGAAGCCGATCGCACCGAGCCGGATCGCCTCGCCGACGGCGAAGCTCACGATATCCCGCGGCAGCGCCTCCATCAGCCGCAGCACCTGGATGAACTCGCGCTTGCCGCGATTGCCCATCCGCGCTTCCAGCAGATGGCGCAGATGCTGGAAGACTTCGGGCAGATCCCAGCCCTGCAACGCCGCCGCCTGGTCAAGCGCGCTCGGCTTCTCCTCGATCAGCGCCAGATAGTGCAGCGGATCGGCGACGAACACGCCGGTCCCGTAGCTGCGCGGATGACGGGCGATCGCCTCGCCCCGGCACAGGATCACGACCTCCTCGACGAAGCCCTTCACGACGACGTCCTGGAAGCCATAGGCCGTCGGCACCGAGTAATCGTTCGACCGGTATCGAACCAGCGCCGTCGACGAGACCCGCCCGCCACGCTTCTCGCACGGCTCCAGCGGCACCGCCAGCAAGAAGCGCAGGGCCCCGATATCGGCCGCGAGCCATTCCCCAATCGTCTGCGCATGCCGACCGGCCCGCTCGCCCTGCCGCCGGCGGCAGCGCTCGGCCAGCATCACGTTCAGCTAGGCGAAGCTCGCCACCACCGGGATCGGCGTCAGGAAGTTCGAGCGGGCATACTTCACAAGCCCCTCGACCTTGCCCTTGTCGTTGCCCTTGCCGGGGCGACCGAACCGATCCCGGAACAGGTAGTGGCTCACCAGCTCGGTGAAGGACCGTGTCCGCTCGCGTCGGCCGTCGCCACAGATCTTCGCCACCGCGATACGCGTGTTGTCGTAAAGAACCGACAGCGGGACACCTCCGAAGAAGCCAAAAGCCGAGACGTGACCATCCAGGAACGCTTCCGTCGTCTCCCGCGGATAGGCCTTCACGAAGCAGGCGTCCGATTGCGGCAGGTCCAGGCAGAAGAAGTGGATCTTCTGCCGCACGCCGCCGATCACCGCGATCGCCTCGCCGAAGTTCACCTGAGCGTGACCGCGTGGATGCGCCAGCGGCACGAACATCTCGCGGCCCCACGCCCGGCAGAGCCGCACATGGTCCTTCACCACCGTGTAGCCGCCGGCAAAGCCGTGCTCGTCCCGCAGCCGCTCGAAGATCCGCATGGCGCTGTTTCACCGGAGACGCCCGGTCTCCATCCAGGATCGCCTCGATCACCGGCAGCAGCGGACCGAGCTTCGGCTTCTCGACCGGCTTCGTCCGCGTGTACCCCGGCGGGATCGAGAACCGGCACATCTTGGCGATCGTCTCGCGACGCAGCCCGAACACGCGTGCCGCTTCCCGCCGGCTCTGCCTCTGGTTGAAAACGAAATCGCGAACCGCCGCGTAGACCTCCACAGCGAACATCCTCGCCGACCCCAAAAAGGGTCAGCCTACCGAGTGGACGACTTTTACGCCGCCCGCGCCGGCACAAGCGCCGGCGCTTCACTGGATGGTTTTCTCATCGCCCTGCACAGCAGCCACGATCTACGCAAGGAAGATCGCCAAGCTGACCGACGCGCTGAACCAGCCTGACGCGCGGTCTGAGGCAGCGGAAGCGCCGGGCCTGCTGATGGAGAGGAACGTCCTGACGCCGGGACCTGAACGTGGGGAGGTCTTTGCGACGCTTCACGGGGCGCTCGGCCCGATCCTGGGCTGGGGGAGCGGCAAGCGCATTGGGAGGCTTACAAAAACCAACACTCCCGGAGCGAGGCTCGCGGGAGTGTTTGTTTCATTGGTTGCGGGGGCTCGCTCTAAGCGCCGTTTCATTCACGTAGCGTGGGATATCGGACCTAAACCAGAGGCGCCGTAGCCGCTTGTATCGAGCGGCACTTTCGGCAAATCCGGCATTGGCACGATCCCGCTTCGGGATGGAAATGTCTCTCAAACGAGGACCAAAAACGACGCCGGTCTCGATAAGGCTGACGGAGGAGGAGCGGAGCCGTCTCGTCGCGGAAGCGGGGAAGCGGACACTGGGAGAGTATATCCGCACGCGCCTGTTCAACGGAGAGAGCCGGCCCCGTCGGGTCCAGATGCCGACGACGAATGCGCGCGAGCTTGCGCATGTCCTGGCCGCTCTTGGTCACTCCGATCTGGCGCCGATGCTACGGGAGATGCTGAAGGCCGCGCGTGTCGGTGCCCTCCCCGTAACAGACGAGACTGAAGCAGCGATCCGCTCCGCATGCAGCGCGATGCTGGAAATCCGTAATCGCCTGATGGTCGCCCTCGGTCTTGTCGAAGGGAGCGACCATGATCCTTAAAGCCAGCCAGAGAGCAGGAGCCAAGGCGCTCGCCATCCACCTTCTGCGGGAGGACGAGAACGATCACGTCGAGGTCCATGAGATCCGTGGCTTCGTTGCTGACGATGTCGTCGGCGCTTTGCGTGAAGCCTATGCGATCAGCAAGGGAACGAAATGCCGGCAGTTTCTCTTCAGCGTTTCCCTCAGCCCGCCTGAGACCGAGAGGGTCGGGGTGGCTGTCTTCGAACGCGCGATCGAAACGATCGAGCAGCGCAACGGCCTCAATGGCCACCCGCGCGTGATTGTCTTTCATGAGAAGAACGGCCGGCGTCATGCGCACTGCGTATGGTCGCGGATCAAGGCCGATGAGATGAGGGCTGTGAACCTGCCGCACTTCAAGTTGAAGCTGCGCGATATTTCCCGTGAGCTTTTTATCGAGCACGGCTGGACGATGCCGCGCGGCCTCGTGAACAGTGAGGAACGCAACCCGCTCAATTTCTCACGCGAGGAATGGCAACAGGCGAAGCGGATTGAGCGTGACCCGCGTTCGATCAAAACGATCTTTCAGGATTGCTGGGCGATCTCGGATTCCGGGAAGGCTTTTGCGCAAGCGATGGAAGCGCGGGGCTATTATCTCGCGCGCGGAGATCGCCGGAGCTTTGTTGCCGTCGATCATCTGGGCGAGGTTTATGCGATTGCCCGCTGGGCCGACGTCAAGACCAGAGCGGTCAACGCGCGGCTCGGCGATCCTGAAGCCTTTCCGGGCGTCGATGAGATGAAGGCGCGTCTCGCGCAACAGGTCGATGCCAGGCTTCGGCGCTTCGCTTCGGAAACCCGACGCAAATTTGAGCAGGCGCGGCTTGGGCTTCATGAGCAGAAACGCAAGCTGGTCGCCTGGCAGCGTCACGAGCGACAGATCCAGGCGGAGATGCAGGCGGCGCGGCAGGTTACAGAGGCTCGCATGCGGTACGAGCGATTCAGCAGGGGACTGCTGAAAGGCATCTGGGACCGGATCACGGGTCGTCACGCAGCGATCAGGCGTCAGAATGAGGAGGAGCTTTCTGCCTCCAGGCAACGCGATCTGGCTGAACGGCAGATGCTCATCGATCGTCAGTTGCAGGAGCGTCAGGCGCTACACCGGCAGATACGCGAGCATGAGGAGAGGATGGAGCGGCAACTGGCCGAACTTCAGGCTCCTGCAGGAAACGCGCGTTCGAGGCACAAGATCGAGCACGCCACCCGTCTCAAGCCTCAAACCCGGCGTCGGAACAGGCAGCCTTTACCATCCGTGTAGCTGCAACAGCTGATCAGGATAATGATCTTTTCGCTGATTCGATCAGAATTCTGATCGGCACCGCAGCTTGCGAAGTCATGACGAAAGCGAGGCATGTCGTCTCGCAAAAGTCTGTCAGACGATTTCTACCGGCCAGGAAAAATGGGAATACAGGAACGGCTTGCCACCTTCCCGGCTTGTTTCCCTGGCGTATATCCGGAACCGGGTGCCGGTCGGATGCTCTTTCCTGATTGAACGGGAACATTCAACGTCCATCGTGACCGGGAAAATTTCGCCGGGCACTGGCCGGACGTGAATGCGGGAGCTCTTTCCGGCCTTCACAGCGTAATATGTCTCGACGACAATCTGCCGGTATCCGGACCAGGCTTGCTCGTGTTCGCTAGATGTCACGAATGCCTCCCTATGCATGCGCGGCTGCTGTATCTCCATTTGCCGGGATGCCTGCCTTTGCAGTCGTCTTTGCAGAAGGTTTCCACCGGTCAAATTCTGCCGGCAGGACAGCAATGAGCGCACCATCCGCCATGCTTTCGGGGTCGTAGGTCAGGTCATACTGCCGGAGTACCATCCCGAAGCGACGTGCACTGCCCCGGCCGCTGCCGGCAACGCCGGTGCGTGGCTTTCCTGTCTTCGGGTCAAGAAACATCCTGCTGGCGGCAGCCACTATCGGCTTGCTGGCCAGGACCTGCTGGCGCCCGCCGAACTGCTCCAGGATTTCGCCGTGAACGCCGAGCGGGTTGGTCTGCTCGCGCGGCGAGATCAGGAGGAAGCGTGCATTCTCGCCATGGTCCTGAACCAGCTTCCACGGCGTTCGCACGAGGTGGCGGTAATAGTGCCTGTAATCGCCACTGAGAATATAGCGATAGTCCTTGTCCACCTTGCGCTCGCCGCTGGCGTTGGGCGGGCAGAGCCGGTCAAACCAGTAAAGCCCGAGCGCACTCCAGAACCCGCGGTCGTTTGAGATCAGCGTGCTGTCCAGATCCTTGAGCAGCGTCCGCAGATAGATCCCGAAGTCATAGCGGTTCGCAAAGCTCGCTGTCCCCAGATACACCGCTGGCAACAGTGGCTCGGAGGTCTCGGGGTCATTCAGAAGTTGCAGCGGGGCCGGACCGGAAGCGCCACCCAGTACAAATTCGGCAAACCGGCGCATGCCTTCCTCATTCAGTTTACGCAGCCGGTCAGCCATGCTGTTCCTCCATTCTGGCGATCTTTTTTATGAAGGCTTTCTGGTCGCAGAACCTTCTTATGATGTCTTCAACCCATTCGTGTTTTTGCTCTTCGTCAAGGCCGGCTGGATCGTCTGCGCCGAACTCGGCCTTGCAGTATCTCAGCCAGTCATCGACCCAGCCGGGCTCATCCTCGTCTTCATCACCGGTATCGCCACCCCTCGTGATGTGCTCCAGCACAATGCGAAGCGCGGCAGGAAGGAGAAGGCCCTGGACCAGCGGGTTGTCCTGCAGGCGATGCGAGAACCCTGTCATGCGGCTGTTGATGATAAGGGATGGCTTCGCGCCGTGGACGATCTCGACTTTCCAGACCTCGGCGCCAAGATCACGATAGTGGACCGGAAACAGGGAGCGCCTTCCTTCATCCGCATCATCACTGCGCGGCTGAATGCGCTCGGCGGAACCAAGCAGCTTTCCCTGCTCGTTGTCGTTATCGACGACCTTCACGCGAAACAGGATGTTCCCACCCTGATCGATCTGATCGAGGACCATGACAGGGATCGCGAGTGCATCGATCGTCCCGCAGTCGAAACGCATCCCGGAGGAGCGATGATAGGCCTCGATCGCGACCGTGGCGCTACCGGGAAACCCGAGCGCTGCAAGATCGAGGGATGCCTTCGCCTGCAATGGCTGGCCGGGAGGGCCCGTCAGCAACCTTATGTCGATGCTCTCCCGGTTGATGCGCTTTCTGCCCGTGGAATTGATCCGTTTCTTTGCACCAGCCATCAGACGGCCCTCGCATCGACGATGAGGTCACGGCGCGGATCGAAGCCCGTCGCCTCGACCATAAAATCCGGCGACGTGACGGTTATCTTCATCACATTCGGCTTGAGGATTGAGACAGAAGACTCGATGGAATCAAAGTCGATCTCGGTGCCGTTCTCCAGATCGAAATCGAACTTGCTGTGCCGTTTGAAAGGATCGGCACCGATGATGTCATAGGCCACCCGGACACGAATATTCCGTGGGAACGTCCAGGATTTCGCACCAGGACCTGCGACAATCTCGAAGCCGCCCTTGCGGCCCCGAATGCTGATTGCCTTTTCCCGGGGCGCGATCTCGGGTTTTGGCTTCGGGGATTTCGGCTGCTTGCCGGAAGAGGATTTTGCCTGATCGGCAATCGCAAAAAAGTCGATCAGGGCATCCTGCTGTGTCTGTTCGAGCTGGTCGGCAACGAGTGTGTAAAGCTGCTTCAGCGCATGCCGGATTGCAGACAGCGTTCGCGCGCCGTGCTGCCAGCGCGCATTGAGCTTCTCGGCCTGCGGATTCCACGCGGTGTGCGCAGGATTCTCGGCATCACCAAGAAGTGCTGCAACATCCGGATCATTTGCAACGAGCGCGCCGCGCGCCATGCAGCCACCGAACCATTTCCGTTCGCCGGGAAGAATGATCGGCCCGCGAGCGAAGAGCGCGAACGGCTTTTCGGTCTCGCCGATATTCTGCAGAAAGAGATCGATGTTGCTGCTCTTGATGACACCCGCGCGATCCTCAAGCCGGACCGGCACACGGACATGCACGAGTTCGTTCGCGGAGTAGGCCTTCTTAAGCACGGCGACCTGCTCTTCGCTCAGGATATCGCTATCGAGCTGCTCCTTCCCGATGGCCTTCGTCGCAACGACGAGCGGCGTACCGCTGGCCTCGCTTACCTGACGGACAAAGGAGAAGGGGATCGCGCCAGCTGCCTTGTCGGCATAACGCGACACGACGTCGTCGAATGTCGTGCGGCTGATCAGCTCGTCACCGACCTCGACCTCAAGCGATCCGGCGAGGATCGGAAAATAATAATTGCTGATCACGCCTTGTATCAGCGTTTCTTCTGTAATGCCGCCAACGAGATAGGGGATGGCAATCGACAGGCCCGTCTGGCTCGTGCGCGACACGCCAGTCACAGCAGAAAACTTGCTGATCGCCTGGGCGTTGGTAACCGGCTGCTGGAACTCCTGCGCGGAGCGGCTTTCAAACCACAGGCCGTGTGCCCGATAGAAATTCCCCTCCAGCACATGGCTGGTGAGTACGGCCTGGCCCATCAAGGCCGGACCGGCGTCGCCAGCTCGCAATGTCAGACCAAAAAACACCTTCACACGGGATGAGGACGAATAGACGAGTTTTCCAAGGCCCCAGCGACCACCCGATTTCCCCTTCTTTTCGGACTTGCCGACGGCACGCCAGAAATTGTCGAAGTTGTCGCCATCGATCGCGTTGAAACTTCCGGTCAGCCCGCGGGTGTTGAAGTCCTCGACGACGAGCACGCGGCAGACAGCCTCGTCCACACAGGCGAAATCCGTTCTTGTAGCGGCCATGTGCGGATGAAGGGGACGCAGCAGTTCGGAAAGATATTCCGCGTCGGCGCCCTTGGCCTCGCGGATGGCGAAGCGGACCTTGACGGGCCCGCCCGGAAGACCGGCGTCCGAGGAATTCTGGATCACCTCGCGAACCAGAGCCTCGCCAAGCCCGACTTCGTCATTGTTGAACTGATCGCGCTGCGTGACCTCGACGCGAACGTCAGAGGGGTTAGCCTTGTTGAATTCCCAGTGTCCCATCACTCTCCCAACCTGAATTCCGTATCCTTCCCTCCGGCGTCACCGAGGAACCTTGCCTTCGCGGCATCGGCCTCCTTCTGAAGGGCCCGGAAAATCTTCCGGGCGTCCTCGTCGCCGTATTCATAGGCGCTCTTGTTCGCCAGATTTCCGATGAGCCGGATGTCCTTGATGGCCCGGTTTACCCGCGCCTCGGCCAGCTCGATGAACTTCTTTCTCTTGTCACGCATTTCACACCTGTCTCATATTTCACAAATGTGTAGCGCCTGAAGCGCGCCTGTGTCAACATATTTCAGAAATATACGCGAAATATGATCGACATGTTTGATCACAGGAGGACGGATGAGTGGCAGGGCGTGGCTGATGCTTTCGGTTGCAGGGCGCCGCCAGCATGGCGGAAATGCAGGATATGACGACGATCCGGCGGGCGTGTATCGCTACGACAGCAGCGTCGGTAACAGCGCCAATGTCTCGCGCGGTGATCTCGTTGCCATCAGGGATCGCGAGGGCCTTCTGGCGGTCGGGCTCGTCGACAGCATCGCAATCGGAGCCGGCACCAAGACCCGCTTTCGTTGCCCGGTTTGCGGGATAACAACGATCAAGCAGCGCCAGAACATGACGCCAGCCTGGCGATGCAGGAGCGGCCATACATTCGATGCGCCGAACGCGGAGACGATCGATGTCACGACCTATGCTGCGGACTATACCCGCGGTCAGGTCCTGCTGAACGGATACCCGGATGCCGCAGCTGCCCGGGCAACAGCGATGCGCCCGAGCACGCAGAACTCGATCGAGGAAATCGATGCGGCGGCACTCGCGCGTCTTGTTATCGCGTCCAGACCGGATACACGCCCCGTCTTCGAACGCTTCTTCCAGTCATGGCCAGCGGATATTTTTTCAGTCGACGATATAGATGCCGACTACCAACCATCATCAGAGGATCGCCGGAAGCGCATCCTGCGAGCAATCAGCGAGCGTCGCGGTCAGGCAAGATTCAGGAGCGATCTCGTCAAGCGCTATGGCGCGCGCTGCCTGGTCAGTGGCTGCACCGTCATGGATGTAATCGAGGCCGCTCACATCTGGCCGTATCGTGGCACGGAGGACAACGCGCCCTCGAACGGTCTTCTCCTTCGCGCCGATCTTCATACGCTCTACGATCTGGACCTTCTCGGGATCGAGCCAGGGACCGAGTGTGTCATCCGTATCTCGCTCGCGCTTGCAGGAACGGAATACGCGATGTTCGAAGGGCGACCGCTTCTGGCAGGCCAGCGGCCGCCATCTAGGGAGGCCCTGCAGCGACGCTGGGATGCCTTTCTTGAGCGTGCGCGATCACTGGACGATGTCAGCGAGCCCAGTCCGCCAGATGCGGCCTGACATGCTCTTTCGAGAATTCCGCAAAACTCAGGACGTTCCGGTGTCCGGCGTATTCGGTTTCCTTGGCTTTCAGCAGGCTTTCCGGAATGACGAGATGCACGCCGATGGAGGCCATGTCCTCGATCGCGCTGCCGGCGATGTTCTCATCGACCGTTGTGAGGAAAAGACGGCGCCCGCTCATCTCACGCTCGACCTGCTTCCAGCGTTCGCGAAGCGTTGTCTTTGCGCTGAGGATCAGTCCCGTCCTTGCAGCTGGCGTGCCGCTGTCAACGAAGGCGAGCGATGGCAGGATAAAATCGGGGCGCTTCTTTGATTCCAGAACGACCTGCTTCTGGAACGGAATCGAGCCACCAATCAGCATCGCCTCGATATGATGTTCGTAGGAATAGCCCGCGCGGGATTTGCGCTGCTGCGCCGCTGACAGCATCATCGCATCGATCGCAGGCAGCTCATCGATCAGCTGACGGATGATTTCCGAGGGCGTGTATTTGCGCGGGCTGTCACCAAGCACGAGGCGCACGAGCTCGACGGAGCGCTCGCGACGCTGATACTCGCGGAAAAGATCCCATTCGATAGACCGGCTGATCTCGCGCAGCGCGTCGCCTGGCGCGTCGAGCGCGAAGGGATCGATCTTCTCAAGGCCGTACTTCTTCAGGAAGGCAGCCTGGGCCAGTTTCGCAAGCTCGATCGTCGGCGGCATCGCGGCGTTGTCGGCGGCAAAGCGCGCGATCACGCCGTCCATCCAGGCGGCGATCACCTGTTCCGCGAAATCGAGAACCTTCTCGCGTTCCAGCGCACGCAGCGCGACCGGCTCGAAGACGCCGACGATGAACTCGGCACTGATCCCGAATATCTCGGCGAGCAGTGTCGCCTCGTCACTGCCGGAGTCGATTGTCAGGCACTCATAATGTGTCTCGCCGCCCTGCGTGATGCGCCCCATTACGAGGAAAGAGGCAGGCAGCAGATCGGAGAAGAGGTCTTTCGGAAGACGCGTCAGATGCGTTTCCTGCCCCTTGCTGCGATAGTTCACGAGACGGGAGCGATTGACCTGATTGATCTGCGGCCAGCGCGTTTCAAGAAACCGCTCCCATATCTCGTCAGTCTTGCCGTCATTGCGCGCCATGAGCTCCAGAGGCGGAAAGAAGCCGCTGTCGCGCTGTTCGTGCGGAATGTAGACGCCGGCCTGGTTGTTCATCTTCTTGCCAGGGATCGGCCGGCCTTCGCCGTCCAGCTTCTGCCGTGCCCAGAGGCGATCATTGTTGGAGAGCTTCTTGAGCAGGATCTGGTCCGCGCGCTCGAACAGCCGCTTCAGGTAGTCGGCATCCGCGCTGGTCTCGACGAATGTAAAGGCGCCTTGCGTCATGACCGCGCGCCTCCGATTTCAAGGGAGGGCTCACTGCCAGCGAGCCACGATGCGATGCGCTCGATCACCTCGCCGATGCCAAGGCGCGTGCGCCCCTTCAACGCACATTCCCATACAATCAGAAATCGCCAGCCGGCATCCTGCAGCTTCGCGTGTGCTGCGGCATCGCGTTCGACATTGCGCGCGATCTTTTCCGACCAGAACTCCTGCCGTGTGGATGGCATCCTGAACAGATGGCAATCGTGCCTGTGCCAGAAGCATCCATTGACGAAGATCGCGGCGCGATAGCGGGGCAGAACCAGATCGGGCTTGCCCGGCAGGTCCTTCGCATGAAGCCGGAAGCGAAAGCCTTTCGCGTGAAGACCGCGACGCACGGCGAGTTCGGGCTTTGTGTCTTTTCCCCTGATACCGGACATCATCCGGCTGCGCGTGATCTGGTCGACGACATCAGGCAACGGCGCGGGCTTTCTTCCTTTTCGGCTCCGCGACTGTCTCTTCCGAAACGAGCCATGGCGCCATGTGGCGCGCAACGGCCTCGACCACCGGAACGACAACCGCATTGCCGAACTGTCGATAGGCCTGCGTGTCGGAGACACGGATCCTGAACTCGTTCTCGCCGGGCTTCTCGAAGCCCATCAGCCGCGCGCATTCGCGTGGCGTGAGACGGCGCGGGTTCTTGCGCTTCTGGCGCACCAGGATTTCGGAGCCGTCCTTGTGATAGCGCGCGGAGAGCGTGCGTGAGACATCGCCCGGCCCGACGAGCCCGAAGCCAAATCCGTTGCCTTTCAGGCGATGCTTCTCGGCGTAGTTCTGCAGATAGCCCCAGAGATGATCCGAGAGCGTGTAGCGGCTCTGGACACGCCCGCGCGCGTCTATGAACTGCGGATCATATTCTTCCGACCCGTCTTCCGGATGGAGAACCTGGCTCATTGTCGGATTCTGGGCTTCCGGCGGCAGGACAAAATCATCGAAGCTGAATCCGTTCTCCTCGCGGAAGCCCACGATAAAGATGCGCTCGCGGTGCTGTGGCACCCATGAGCGGGAATCGATGATGCGCGTCTTTACGGTGTAGCCAAGATCCTCCTGCAGCGTCTTCATGATGATGTCGAACGTGCGGCCCTTGTCATGGCTCTTCAGATTCTTGACGTTCTCAAGCAGGAAAGCCTTCGGACGATGGTGCTTGATGATGCGTGCCACGTCGAAGAAGAGATTGCCCTGAACGTCGCACTGGAAGCCATGCGGCCTGTTGAGCGAGTTCTTCTTGGAGACACCGGCGAGCGAGAAGGGCTGACACGGAAAGCCGGCCAGCAGCACGTCATGTGCGGGGATGTCGGCGGCGTCGATCTTTGTGATGTCGCCCGCAAGCTCGTGATCGCAGACGTAGTTCGCGCGGTAGGTTTCCTGGCTGAAGCGATCCCATTCGGAGGTGAAGACGCAGCGGCCGCCGATTGGCTCGAAGCCGCGGCGTAACCCGCCGATGCCGGCGAAGAGGTCGATAAAGGTGAAGCTGCCCGGCGCGGCTCTCGCAGCGCGCGTGTCAGCAAGCGATTGAAGGATCTCGATGACGGGCTTGCGCGGCGATGTATCGCCGTTCTCCCAGCGATAGACAGTCCGCTCGTCGAAGCCGACCCGTTCGGCGGTTTCCGGGATTGTCAGGCCTGCCTGCTGGCGTAGCTGGGAGAAGGGGCTCATATCATCTTTCCGCGTCGAATCGCTGGGAACATTTATGACATGCTGACATGAGAACATATAATGAACAAGAAAAATAAGCCAAAAGAATCCACATGAGTTTCAGCGTGTTGGCCAGATATGGGAAATCGACCCCGAGCTGTGCGATTCCCACCGGCGAACCGCACTGCCAGACCGCATGTCAGGATCACCGCTGCTCCTGAGGCGCCAGCGCCTCCGCATGGGGGATGCAACGGGGGAACGCAGGTCCCCCTTGCCGGCGGGTCATGACCCGCCGCTCTTCAGGTGCTGTTTACAGCACACATGTTGATTTCCGCCGAGAAGTGACCCGGGGTTTCCACTGAGAAGTGACCCGCCCAGATGGTGTTTGTGGTTCAGGTTGCGGTCAAGTTTTTGGCTTTCTCCCTGGCTGGCTTGTCGGGTTTCGCGGAGCTGTTCTTGAAGCGGAAGCTGTCGTTTCCGGTTTCGATGATGTGGCAGTGGTGCGTGAGCCGATCGAGCAAGGCGGTGGTCATCTTGGCATCGCCGAAGACGGTGGCCCATTCGGAGAAGCTGAGATTGGTGGTGATGACGACGCTGGTGCGCTCGTAGAGCTTGCTCAGCAAGTGGAAGAGCAAGGCACCACCCGACGCGCTGAAGGGCAGGTATCCGAGCTCATCGAGGATGACGAGATCGGCGTAAGCGAGCCCGGCGGCCATCTGTCCAGCCTTGCCCTGGGCCTTTTCCTGCTCGAGGGCATTGACGAGTTCGACCGTGGAGAAGAAGCGGACCCGCTTGTGATGGTGCTCGATGGCCTGGACGCCGAGAGCCGTGGCGACGTGGGTCTTGCCGGTGCCCGGCCCTCCCACCAGGACGACGTTGTCGGCGTCCTGGAGGAACTCGCAACAATGCAGTTGGCGAACGAGCGCCTCGTTGATCTCACTGCTGGCGAAGTCGAAGCCGTTGAGGTCGCGATAGGCCGGGAAGCGCGCGGCCTTGAGTTGGTAGGCCGTTGATCGGACCTCTCTTTCGGCCATCTCCGCCTTCAGGAGTTGCGAGAGGATCGGCACGGCGGCCTCGAAGGCCGGCGATCCCTGCTCCGTCAGTTCGCCGACGGCCTGGGCCATGCCGTGCATCTTGAGGCTACGCAGCATGATGGCGATGGCGCCGCTCGCAGGGTTATGACGCATGGCGCACGTCCTCGGCTTGGCGCAGGGCGTCATAGCGTTCGACATTGGCGCGCGGCTCGGTGGTCAACGCAAGGACCGAAGGGGTGTCGACCGTCGGCGTGGTCAACGGCGTGCCGTCGACCAGCCGGTGAAGGAGGTTGATGATGTGGGTCTTGGTCGGCACGCCGGCCTTCAGGGCCAGTTCGACCGCCGTCAGCACGATGTGTTCGTCATGCTGCAGGACCAGAGCCAGGATCTCGACCACCTCCCGCTCGCCACCCGGGCTCTTGAGCAGATGCTGCTGCAGGGATCGGAAGGCTGG
The DNA here is from genome assembly GCA_930633495.1 of Hyphomicrobiales bacterium. Classification (NCBI taxonomy): domain Bacteria; kingdom Pseudomonadati; phylum Pseudomonadota; class Alphaproteobacteria; order Hyphomicrobiales; species Hyphomicrobiales bacterium. The sequence continues at coordinate 1,786,027 of CAKNFJ010000001.1, forward strand.
CGGCATCTCGGCAAAGGGAGCACCGTTACGCAGAGCCCCGGGTTTGCGCTGGAGGACCGCCAGATAATGTCGCCAGTCGTAGACTGTCCGGCTGAGACGATCATGCGAGCGGGTGAAGACCCGGCGATGTTCGCAGATCACCTGTCCCTCAGCGACAATGAGGATGCGATCGGGATAGACGCGCAAGCTGACCGGGCGGTTCGCGAAGGACGCCGGCACGCTGTAACGATTGCGTTCCAGATGGACCAGGCAGGTTGGGGAGACGCGCTTGGCGTACTCGACGAAGCCATCGAAGGGGCGCGGCATCGCCATCAGGTGCCGGATCTCTTCAGTCCAGACATCGGCAACCGTTCCAGGTTGGGTGCCGTGCGCGGTCTGCGACCATAACTCCCGACACCGGGTCTCCAGCCAGTCGTTCAGTGCCTCCAGCGACGGGAAGTTCGGCAGAGGCTGCCAGAGTCGATGCCTGGCATCCTGGACGTTCTTCTCGATCTGCCCCTTCTCCCAGCCTGATGCCGGATTGCAGAACTCGGCTTCGAACAGGAAGTGGCTGACCATGGCCGAGAAGCGGATATTGACCTGGCGGTCCTTGCCGCGGCCGACCTTGTCTACGGCCGTTTTCATATTGTCGTAAATGCCCCGCCGCGGCACGCCGCCCAGCGCCCGGAAGGCGTGGTTATGGGCGTCGAACAGCATCTCATGGGTCTGCAGCGGGTAGGCTCGCAGTGTGAAGGCGCGGCTGTAGGACAGCTTCACATGCGCCACCTGCAGCTTGGTGCGCTCGCCAGCGATGATCGCCCAGTCCTCCGACCAGTCGAACTGGAACGCTTCACCCGGCACAAAGGCCAGGGGGACGAAGGTGCCACGGCCGCTGGTCTGCTGCTCGCGCAGGCGGGCTGCCTTCCAGTCCCGGGCAAAGGCCGCGACCCGATTGTAGGAGCCCTCATAACCGAGCAAAATCAGATCGGCATGCAACTGGCGGACCGTGCGCTTGTGCTTGCGCGACTTGCCGCCTTCGATCCGAAGCATCGCCGAGAGCTTGTCGGCATAGGGATCGAGTTTGCTCGGCCGGTCGGGAACATGAAACCGGGGCTCGACGCTATCCGCACGCAGATACTTGCGAACCGTATTCCGCGAGAGCCCCGTGCGCCGGGAAATCTCCCGGATCGAAAGATGATTCCGCCCATGCCAGCGGCGGATGACACTCAATAACTCCATGTCGATCACTCCGAGGTCCCCCGCATAGCCCGCGTGAGACGTGGTCAAAACATGGGTCAATTCTCGATGGAAAAATCCCCGCCTAACGGGTCAATTCTCGACGGAAATCAACAGGGTATCCTCAATAACGAGCTCTACATTGGCAAGCTGGTCTGGAACCGGCTCACCTACATGAAGGATCCGAACACGGGCAAACGCGTCTCTCGTCCCAATCCTGAAAGCGAGATCGTGCGCAACGACGTGCCCGAGCTCCGGATCATCGAGCAGGATATCTGGGACCGCGTGAAGTCGATGCAGGGAGAGTACAACAAGCGCGGCATGCCGCTATGGGCCAGGAACCGGCCAAAAAGTCTCTTCAGCGGATTGGCCAGCTGCGGCTGCTGCGGCGGCGGTTTCACCACGATGACGGGCGATCGGCTCGGCTGCGCGGCGGCTCGGAACAAAGGTACTTGCGGGAACAGGTTGACGATGAAGCGCGAGGCGCTCGAAGCGTCGGTGCTCACCGCGCTGCGCGATCACCTGATGGATGACGAGCTCTGCGAGGAATTCTGCAAGGCCTACACGGCGCGGATCAATGAGCTTCGCATCCAGCACAATGCGTCCATCCATGGGTATCGGGCGGAGATGGCGAAACTGGAGCGCGAACGCCAGCAGATCATAAAATCGATCGCAGATGGCGTGCCAGGTTCACTGCTCAAGGATCGTGCGATCGTCGTGCAGAACCGGCGCGAGGAACTGGAGGCGCTTCTGGAATCGACGAAGGAGGCGCCGGTCCTGTTCCATCCGAACATGTCGAGCCGGTACCACAAGGAAATTGGAGGGTTCGAAGAACTGCTCCCTGCTGTCGGCCCTGCCGGTTTTCAGGGCTTCTTGGGCGGCTTGAGTGGCGGGACATCCGACCTGCTCGCCCTGTATGGGCGCTGACGGCGGGAACATTACCTCCCTGACGAGCGCTATGCCGGCGCGGCCTGCGTGAGCCAGGCGAGGCGGCGGATGTTGTAGACGAGATTGGCCATGCCGATTTTCGTCTTCGCCCTGGCGATGCCGATCGTGCGCACGAACAGGCCCATCCTGACCTTCTGCTCAGCGAAGACATGCTCCACGCGGGAGCGGATTTTCGACTTCGCGTTGTTGGCCCGGCGCGTCGCCGCCGGCATCGACCGGCCCTTGGGCTTCTTGCGGTGAACCCGGCTGACGAAGCCGTGCTTGTCGAGGAAGGCCTCGTTGGCGGCCGAACGATAGGCCGTATCGGCCCAGACCGTGCGGGCCGTGTTGCCGGGGTCGAGCAGCCCCTCGCGCAGCCGGGCCCCCTCATAGGCCGCGGCATCCGTCACGAGCCAGCGCCGGATCAGCCCGTGCTCACGGTCGATCGCGACATGGTTCTGATAGCCGAAGGCCGGGATCGCGATGTCGACCGGCGGTAGCGTGCCATCCGCCTGCGGCTTGGCCTTGGTGAATTTGACCGTCCAGCGCGCGTCACGATCCTTGTGCCGCAGTTTAGCCGGCCGCCCCTTCCAGGCCGAAGGGATGCGCCCGGCCTTGATCTCCTGCTTCTCCTCCTGCGTATTGCGCTGGCGAGGAGCCGCGACCAGGCTGGAATCGACGATCTGCCCGGCCATCGCGATGTAGCCCGCCTCGCGCAGCATCGCCTCGAAGCGCGCGAAGAGCGGTTCGATCGCGCCGGCTTTCGTCAACCGTTCCCGGAACAGCCAGATCGTCCTGGCGTCAGGCACGCGATCCGAAAGTCCCAGGCCGAGGAAGCGCATGAAGGAGAGCCGGTCGCTGATCAGGAACTCCGCCCGTTCATCCGATAGGCCGTTGGCCGCCTGGATCACCAGGATCTTCAACATCAGAACTGGATCGTAGGGTGGCCGACCGCCACTGGGCACCGGTCGAATAGGCCAGGGCCCGCTCCAGATCCGGGCGGAACGCCTCGAAATCCACGGCGCGGGCATACGCCTCCAGTTGATCGCCGAGTTCGCTCAGACGCTTCAACCGCTCGTCGATATCGAAGAAACCCGGCATCCCAGCCATAGACCCATCCCTCGCACCAACGCCTCAGATCACCACGAAATGGTCAAAAGCGCGAGGTTCTTCGAACCCTCCAATTCGCAACCTGATCGCCTCGCTGAATGATCCGGCTGCGAAAGCAGAAGCAGGTCTGATCCTGAGGTCGCTGATCGATCGGATCATCCTGACGCCACAGGAGGGCGGACAAGGCCTCAATGTGGATCTGGTCGGCGACCTTGCGGGAATTCTCGCAATCGCGACCAATCGCGGCAGCGCCACTGTGAGCAGTGAGCTGTCAAAATTGAAACCAGTGAATGAAATGGACGATGAGTTGGAAGCCGCAGAAAACGGCCAGTCTGGGATTACCGGATCAATCCTAGCGATGGTTGCGGGAAACCGCACTGGCCGCCAAAGCAAAACAGCCCAGGAAGGCCCGGTTTTCCGGGATTCCTGGGCTGCTTCAGCGATGGTTGCGGGGGCCAGATTTGAACTGACGACCTTCAGGTTATGAGCCTGACGAGCTACCGGGCTGCTCCACCCCGCGTCAACGATTTGGCCTTTGGCGTCCTGGGTTGGCGGTTAGGCCTTTCCTGGACGGTTTGGGCTTTAAACGGCAACGCGGCGGCGACCTTGGTCGACCGCCGCGTTGAAGCGTTTTGTCTTTGTGATGAGGGATATCCTTGACAGGCCCGGCAACGACCTACTCTCCCGGGTCTTGAGACACAGTACCATCAGCGCTGAGGAGT